>NZ_CP013949.1:6178499-6509499 GCF_000296215.2 Bradyrhizobium sp. CCGE-LA001
CGCATTCTCGTTCTCCTCACCGAACGCGCCCTAGACGCCTAAACGTGGTCACGGTGATGTTCGCTCCTGGCAGACAATGTTTGGAAGGCCGAGGGCTTCATCATCGGATTATCGGCGGTCCGTGTCCGGCTCGGAGACCAGCGGCGCGCCCCCGACGGAGACCGGCCCTTCTGGTTTCGACGGGCGACTGGCTCTTGTTATCGGCTTTGAAGTGGTTTGGGCTGCTGGCGGACGAGGATCGGCAGGAGGAGACGCAGAAGTCACTGGGCTCTGCAGCGACTCCATTCTCGAAGTCAGGACTGCGATTTGATCCAACATTCGCTGCAAATCGGTTTGCTGTGCAGTGACGTTGCGGTTGAGCGCCGCAAGCTCTTCGCTTGCCTCCTGCTGTGCCAAGCGAATCTCCGAAAGGATCGCTTTGTCTTCAGACGACAACGCCGGCATCGCGGCGATTTCAGGTGCCCCTGAAGCCTCCAGGAATCTGTCGATATGGGGCCAGCAATAGGCTCCGCCAACGCACAGGGCGGTGAGGATGGCGACAAGTCCAAGAACCCACTGAAAGCGTCTTGATGATTTGCGCAAGACGGCGGGCAACTCCGAGCCGTTCGCTTGATCAATCACATCCAGCATCCCTTGTTCAGAATATTGCAATGGCGCTCGTTGACGCGCTTGTCGATGATGGTCAAGACTCTACTGAGTCGTTTGTGCAAAATGAATTTGTCGTCGCACAAAGGTCCCAGGAAGATCACTCCGCTTCAACGCATATTCGCGCCCCAGTCCAAAGATGAATAAGCACGCCCGCAGTTGACCGTTAATTAGCTGAGCCCCACCTGCCCTGCGATGTATCTAGCCTTCAACCGACCGGTATTTTCCCGCGCTAACCGGCCACTCAGCGCAGTAACGCTACACAAGAACAAGCACGCTACGACTGCGGCAATCGAAGTTCACCTGCGGCGTTCCTCCGCGCAGGCCGCGAGCAAATCGCGGTCGCGCTTCAGCCGGATGGATAGCTTCGGGAAACTTTCTTTTGCAAGGTCCCTCCCTCAACGAGCGCTCGTCTGGGGCTGATCAGAGATGACTAGAATGCTTAGCCGGCTTCGCTGCATGATTCCTGCTGCAATTTAGGTAAGAGCGCATATTTCAAGCGCGAGCGCCCGAAAGATCGCAGACTCAGCGGGAAACACCGGATGTAATGGCATTACTGAGTTTCGAAGGCTAAACTCGGACGTTTGTAGGCCCAGCCGCCAGTCGGCTGGTTCAATGCGACGGCATGTTCCCCGGGACGCTAAGAGCAACGGATCACTGTCTGCCGCTTCATAATTGGGCGGTTATCGGAGGAAGTGTTCGGAAATGCGTGGACTTAAGCCATTGAGTGCCTTTGGGGGAAACTCCAGGAGCAGAACTGCTCAAAGTCGGGGAAACCTTCACTGGCAATCCCGAGCCAAGCCCCCGCCAGGGGGCTAGACGGGCAGCACCTACAGCGGACAAAACGCCAGGGTGAAGGGATAGTCCAGACCACGAACGCCGGATGGCGGCGGCGAAAGCCGAAGTGGTAAGAGAATCCGTGGGGCCGCAAGGCCTGTGCCGGTTCGAGTCCGGCCGCCCGCACCACAGTTTTCAACAGCAACTAAAGGATACGGAATCGGGGTATTGCCTCTCTGCACAACCTTGAAGAGTATGTATTGGGGGGAGAGGACATGACTTTTGCTTTAGGAATGCATCCAGGCACCACTTGGCACAAGTGCGATTTCCAATGCCATACACCAAGAGACCAAGCTTGGTCCGGTTCTCCAGACCTACCGGGCGGGAGCGAGGCCGATGAACAGGCGCGTGCCGCATGGGCCGAATCTTTCATCGCAGCAGCCGAAGCTGCAAAACTGAGCGCGGTCGCGATCTCCGATCATCACGATATATGCCTCTCAACCTACGTAATTGAAGCTGCCAAACGGCTTGGATCCGAAGTCAGAGTGTTTCCTGCGGTGGAAATCACCTGCTCTGATAATGCTCAGTGCATCGCAATCTTCGATCCATCGCTTGCAGCAGATACTCAGAAGCTCGCTTTAGCCGCAGCCGGCAACATTTTGATGGCTCCTGAATCCGGAGCGAAGACATGCGCCATCCAACCTGCCAAATCGACGGTTTCCGAGTTCGTCGCGGCAATCCAAGACGAACAGTACCTGAAAGACTGTTGCTTGGTGCTCCCGCACTTCAGCACAGAAGATGACCATAAGAGCCTTAATGAGCCGGGACATCACCCACGCTTCGCCAATCTCCCAATCGATGGCGTATACATAGAGCGTCCGTATAGCGGGCTCGACACTACAACAATCGACAAAATTCGCGGCAAGATAAACGATTGGGGCAAAAGGCGACGAGCGATCATCGCCACCGGGGACAACCGCACCGCAGATTGGCAGAGGCTCGGTAAGCACGACTGCTGGATAAAGTTAGGTGAACATTCCATTGAGGCGCTACGTCAGGCTCTTTTGGCAGACGAGGCCCGCATTGCATTTGAGCCCCCTGCATCTCCCCCGAGCATTTAGTAGAGCTGCGCGTGAAGAGCAGCCTCACCGGACCAAATCCCGTCACCATCATGTTCAACGATGGTTTCAATGCTCTCATTGGCGGCAGAGGCTCCGGCAAAAGCGCGTTTCTTGAGTATCTCCGCTTTGGACTGGGACGGACCGACAAAGATCTAAACACAATCTCGGACCTCGCGAATGATCGCGAAGTCGCTCTCATCAAGGAAACTCTGGCGGGTGACGGTTTCGTCGAGGTCGTACTTGAGCGTGAAGGAGTTCGCGAAACCTGGAAACGGACCACATCGAATCAGGAAGCGATCTCAGTAATTACTCCTCAAGGTACGATAGAAGTCACTACCAGCACGGCAAGGGAGCGGTTTCGCGCACGCGCCTTTCGGCAGAAGGGCCTTTCAAGCACGATGAATGACCCGCAAACTGCTTCGGAGCAAATAACGAGTATCGCCGCTGCCGAGGAACTGGACCAGCAACGCAACATTGAGCGTTCTATCAAAAATGCCCAGCGTGATGTCAGGACATCGCTATCCAATCTTGCGGCGCTCTGGCAGGCGCGTGTTGACTCGCAACAAGCCAAGAGCAAGGTAGAGGACATTCGGCAGCGTCTGTCGGCCTTGTCCACTCGCATGGAGCAGGAAGGGGTATCCACCGAGGCGTTGATTACAATTGAAGAAGCTCCGAAGTATGCCCGTGCGGGAGAATTTATCGCTGGAGTAGCAACGCAGGCGCAAGAAGCAATAACCGGCATTTCGGAATTTGATGCAGCCCTCCTTGCGATCGAGATCGAGACTTACGAAGGCGCAGCCGACTTCGAGGAGGCCGCAAATCTACAGAAAGCGGTCGACGAGATGAAGACAGCGATCGCGGAGCATCTTGCCAAGGCCAAAGAGGCAGCAACGACCCTCGTCAATCATCAAAAGGCTGCAAGTGAGGCGTTTGCGCTCAAACGCGATGCATTCGATGTTCGATACGCCACTGCAATAGCGGAGCAGAGTAAACACAAGACGCTCATTGATGAAGTTGCTCGCCTGACTCGTGAGCTACAAACGGCAGAAGCGTCCCTCACTAAAGCAAAGACAGACGAAACCGGCAAAGCGGGCGCTGAGAAGGCCTACGAAGATGCCCTTTCGAAGCTAGACGCTCTTATTCAAGACAGGCGTAAAATTTTAAAGGCTGCCGCCGACAAGGTCGCTGGAAAATCGAGCAATTTGCTCAAAGCGAGAGTCCGCAAGGATCAAATGCCGGAAGAATACCTCACTTCTCTCTGCAAACTCTTCGAAGCTTCTCACACGCAGCAGGTCGAAGAGGGGTGCCAGGATTGGATCAAAGCGGTTCTGACCGAGAACGAGGAAACCGGCTGGGCCTCTGTTAGAAAAGCGTTTCTGGGACTCTACGAGGCTAAAATCATGGCGGGCTCGCCGCCTGAGGCAAGTGACGGGCTATTGTCTACCCTTCAATCGATAATCTTCAAAGGTATTCGCGCCCTTACAGATCGTCAGCAGAAAAAGGTCTATCAGAATCTTACAGACGCGGTCGTTGCCGGGATTATTTCCGCTGCCCCAAAAGACACGATCATCATGTCTTACATCGACGAGGGTCGGGCGATCGAGTTCAAAATGGCTTCGCCCGGACAACAGGCATCCGCTCTGTTAGAACTATTGCTAAAGCAATCAGCGGGGACGCTGATTATTGATCAGCCGGAGGATGACCTCGACAATCGTGTCATTATGCGAATCGTTGAGCTTTTGCGCAAATCAAAGTCAAACCGACAACTTATTTTCACAACACACAATGCCAACATTGTCGTGAACGGAGATGCCGACAAGATTGTCGCGCTTAAATCTCCCGAGCCCTCTTCGAACCCGACGATCAATGCTCCTAGAGTGCAGATTGATTGCGATGGTGCCATTGAAACTCCTGCGGTGGGGACAGCAATTACCTACGTGATGGAGGGAGGCAGAGAAGCTTTCGACTTGCGTAGCCGCAAATATCGGTTCGATCTCGCCTCATGACCTCCATTGAGCCGGTTTCGGTGGAAAACTTCGTGCCATTCTATCGACGCTGAAACAACGCGCCGAAATCACGCTAAAGCCTAACAAGATGGCGCTAGGGCTGGCCGTTCTTTGCTGATTCGGTCAGCATGGCTGCAAAGTCAGGAGGGCTTATGAACTTCAAAGCAATGGCGACTGCGGAGGCGACCCAGGAGCCCACTCTCAACTGTCCCAACTGCAATCACGAGATCAAGCTGACGGAGTCGCTAGCCGCCCCGCTCATCGAAGAGACCCGGCGGCACTTCCAGGCGCAATTGGCGAGCAAGGATGCGGAAGTCGCAAAGAAGGCGGAGGCTCTTCGGCAGGAGCGCGAGGAGCTTGAGAACGCGCGTGAGCAGGTTGAAGACCAGGTTAAGCAGCGCCTTGCCGCCGAGCGGAGTCAGATTGTAGCTGCCGAGGCGAAGAAGGCGCGGGAAATCGTCGCCGCCGAAGTCCAGGCGAAAGGCGCCGAGCTTGAAGAGTTGCGTAAGACGCTGGAAGCCAACAACGTCAAGCTTGCCGAGGCCCAGCAAGCCCAGGCTGAGATGTTGCGCAAGGAGCGAGCGCTCGATGAGGCCAAGCGGGAACTTGAGCTCACAGTAGAAAAGCGCGTTCAGTCGTCCGTCGAAGAAATCCGCCTGAAGGCCAGGCAGGACGCCGACGAAGCCGCCCGTCTCCGCGTGCTGGAGAAGGATCAGACCATTGAATCCATGGCCCGCACTATTGAAGAGTTGAAGCGCAAAGCCGAGCAAGGCTCGCAACAGTCCCAGGGCGAGGTTCTGGAGCTTGAATTGGAGGACCTACTGCGGGGACGCTTCCCCACTGATCTCATTGAACCGGTTGGCAAGGGTGAGCTGGGCGCCGATGTCGTCCAGCAAGTCAACGGGTCCGTGGGTCAGCCGGCGGGCATCATTCTTTGGGAATCCAAGCGCACCAAGGCCTGGAGCGATGGTTGGCTTGCTAAGCTCCGCGACGACCAACGGCGCTGCGGCGCTGACGTGGCGCTCATTATTTCCCAGGCCCTCCCCAAGCACATCGAACAGTTTGATTTGCTTGATGGAGTGTGGGTGGCACATCCGCGGTGCGCCCTACCCGTCGCTGTGGCGCTCCGGCACACACTGATTGAAGTGAACAGCTCCCGGCTTGTCCAACAGGGGCAGCAGACCAAGATGGAGCAGGTCTACCACTATCTGACCGGCACGAAATTCCGGCAGCGGGTCGAGGCTGTAGTCGAGAAGTTCAACGACATGCGCAAGGACCTGGACAGCGAGCGCAAGTTCATGGTCCGGCAATGGGCTAAGCGGGAAACCCAGATCCTGTCCGTGATCGACTCGACCGTCGGCATGGTGGGTGACCTTCAGGCCATAGCCGGCAAGGCCATGCCTGAAATCCCCAGCCTGGAGGTACCTCTGCTGGAAGATCACGAGAGCAGCGACCGTAAAGCGTCTTAGATAGTTCCTTCAAGGACCACCGGGCGTCGATAATAGTTGAGTCAAGAATTCATGGACTGGCGAGGTTCACTCTTCTCGTCATTCGAGGGATTTTGGTGTCTGCCCTGAAGGTCCGAAAATAGGGAGGTGACTTCAAGACATACGCCTTACCGTCAACTACAAACCCATCCAAACCCCGATCTAAAACGTAAGCCGACAGATCGTCAATCCTGTTTATGAACCCTCGCCCGTTGAAATTGAGCGATGTATTGCAGAGGACACCATAGCCTGTCCGGGACTTGAAGGCCCTAAGCAGTTCATACAGACGCCGGTTAGTAGCTGCTGAAACCGTCTGAAGACGTGCGGTTCCGTTCACATGGATGACCGCGGCCAAAGCACCCGTATTCGTCTTTGCGTATAGAGCATATATGGGCTCGACGAGTTGCAGCCGAACCATGTTGCAGCATCCCCTTCCAGGCAAACAGGTGCGATCGGACGAAACTGCTCACGCTGCTTGATCTCATTCAATCGTATTCTTGTAGTGTCCTTAAACGGCGCAGCGAGAATGGAGCGATTGCCCAATGCGCGAGGACCAATCTCATATCTGCCGTTCACCCAACCAAGCACGAGGTCATGGGCAAGCATGTCGGCAATCGTCTCGTAGTTCGCTTCAACTGTATGATACTGCGCTAGGTCGATAAAGCCGGCTGCTTCAAAACTCCGTTCCGGAATAGACGTTTCCGTCGATCTTTGGATTGCCCGTAAAGTGATAATGCGCATCAATCGCCGTACCAATGGCTGAGCCCGAGTCATTCGCAACAGGCGGTATGAAGAGCCCAGTGTCTCGCCATTTTGTATTCCAGTCGCAGTTTAGACCACAGCCACCGGCTATGAGCAGCGGCATACCTCTTTTCAGATTCGATTTGGCGAACTGATAGAAGATATCGACTAGCTTATCACTGAAGATACCAGCGAAGTTGCGGAACTCGGCGTCATCCAGCCCCACATCGCAATACGGCAGCCCTTCGGGACCGTCGTATTCAGATAGCTGCCTGTACGGCCCCTGCAACAGAAACTTCAGCAGTTTCATTTCGGAAGACGTTGGCTCCTTTCGCCGAGAAGATGAGGCCAAAGCCATCAGCTTGCCAGCATCAGAAATTCAAACATAGGGAGTATTCTTAGGGAAGGTTGGATCGGCCAAGCCGACGACGATGACAAACATCATCTCGCCCTTAGCCCCCTCGGGTCCGTTTGTGCCGTTACCGAAATTCGTTGGCTTGGGATAGTCTCCCGGCGAGCTGGGACCCGAGGGGCCGCACAACCCATTCCATCCCGCGCCGGAGCCGCCGCCTCGGGGCATACCCGGCGCTCCACCTCGACCTCGTTGACGCGAGCGTAACTGAAAGTCTCAATTCCTGCTTCAAAGATACGAACACGAGTGTTGCACCGGCCCTCAGCGGCCATCCGCCGTTGGTGCGCCCTGTTCTCCAGCAGATGCTGGCCCTCGATTCGGATTCGATGGCCGTTCTGCGTGCCTTAGGTACCGTTTCGACGCGACATCTCATCGATACGCTGAAAACTGCATCGCGCGGCCTTCGGAAACTACAGCATTGGAAATGTACGTTATTGGCGGCCACTCCGGTTCCTCAAAATCAAAATCGATTTCAATCGTTTCCCCATTACTTTGGACCACGCGCGCCAACGCATCAGTCATGGCGGCGGTCGCCAGGTGCGAGTCTAAATTGCTGTAGGTTCGTTTGCCGTCGATCCAATCCTGAAACAATGCCGATTCAGCCGCGTAAGAGAACGAATTTCCATAGGGTTGCGTGATGCGCTCTTCGCTCAGGAAATCCTGGGTTCCAGTGACGAGAGCATTCGACCGTGACGTTACAATCCCGATGTTCTTCCCGCGCAAGTCTGATTGGCTTTTCCTTGAAGAGATAGGAACTTTCACCACGTGCCCGTTGACGGAAAACAGGGTCCCCAAACGGACATCAACATCAGTGCAGTGCAGTCGGCCGTTGACGTTGTAGGGCACCTCCGGAAACGCCCCCCATGACCGCATCCCTGGCGTCGTTTGTTCCAGAGCAATAGTACCCAAGCATAAGGTTGCCCGGCTGCGTCGAAAACAGAGCGCAAACGATGCGACGACATCGGTTTCCCCATAAGGAAAGCCTGGGTCAAAGCTCGCCATGTGCTCCGGGCAGTTGTCCAGCCTATTCAATATGCCAAGAGGCAGCCGTTTCGCTTGATCGCTCGGAAACGCTGAGAAGCCACTGACGCGTAGGCATAGTTCATCGTCCGCGTACATCCTGCGGTTCATTTGCAAGAGGCGGGTTACCAGATCAACATAGTGGTAGGAGCCATGCATCAGCATGCCATAGCCGTACTTGTACGGATGGTCTTCCCTGAGTGCGTATTCATACGGAAGATTCCACACGCCGGATGCAGTCTTCAAGTTGACCGAAGTGATTGGAACGTTCAACCTTTCCATCATCACTGCGAGCTGGGATCGAATCCGTTTTTCATATATCCCGTGGTGTCGATCCAGCACGATCAGACTGTGCTGCCCCTTACCGCCGTTTGCACAGGCGAGCAGATCCTTTGTGCGCTGATAGATCGAGCCGCCATCGAATACGCCATCGCGCATCGGCACCAACAATGGCTTGGTCGTTAGGGTATCGTATCCGGCCAACATGCAATGGCGCAAATAGCTCTCATGGGCCTGAGGCTCTGTTGCGATAACAACCTTCAGAGTTCCGGCACCTTCGTTCGCACGATCCTTAAGGAAGGGAGCAACATGGCTCAAGGCCGCCTCGGGATCGTCACGCACATCCGCGCCGGGGACAAACACCGTATGTATCGGCTGTGCCGGCAAACTGGCCACTCTACGCTGGACGGCATCACGTTGAGATTCAAGATCAACGACTGAATATCCGGCGATAGCCCCGGACTGCAAGGCGGCTCGAATACATCGCGAATACTTGTAGCCAGAAACGGGACCAAAGCCCACGATTACAAGGTGACTTGACATAGGGAGGGTCTGCTGAACCAACGAAAAATCCGCTCACGTCATCCGCGAACGTCATTCAAAGAACGAAAAGAGCTGCTGCGAGCGACGTTGTCCAGCTATCAGGAATAGCAGCTTGCGTGTGCCCATCGGTGGGGCCCAAGATAGATACCGAACGTCACGTCTCGAGATTAGAGCTGGAATACCGATGATGATGGGCACACTCGCACCCATCCCTTCACGATCAACACTGGCGTCGCTTTGCCCAAGGCATGGCGCTACCATAGCCGTCGCCTGCTACAACGCCGGCTCCTACTTGGCCGAATGCGTAGAATCCATTCTTCGTCAACCATTCTGCGTACCGCATGAACTGATTATCGTAAATGATGGCAGCAACGATCCAACCACACTGCGAATACTCGCCGACTTCAAAACCAACAAAGCCATCCGTCTAATCCATCATAATCGAAATATGGGCCTGCCCGCCGCACGCAACTCCGGTCTGTTTGCGGCCAGATATGCTTATGCAACCTTCATCGATGCGGATGACTGCCTGAACGAAAGCGCCGCTGCCTTGAAAAAGGGAACTTACCTGGATCGCGCCGTCAACGCATTGCAATCCGACCCTAAGCTCGCCTTCGCACATTGCGCGACTCTCATGATTGGAGATTGTGGTGGGTTTACCAGCTCCGCCTATCCCCTCACTGAGGAACTAGTGGCAGCGAAGCATCATGTCCCGGCGTCAATCGTATATCGAACGGAGGACGCCATCGAACTGGGTGGCTACAATCCCAGTATCGTCAAATGGACTGACTGGAGTTTTGGCGCCTCGCTGCTTTCCCACCGAATAAGCAAGGGACTGGAAAACAAAATCGCCTACTTCTCTACTCCGTATTATTTATACCGCGCCTACGGGGATCCGCAGAGGGTGTCCCAACGGCGCGTATCGGAACCGGAGATGATTCGAGCGACGGTCGAGAACTTCCGACCGCTATTTGACAAGTACTACCCCAACCTGGATGACAATGAGAAGGTTCGGCGCGTCTTCGCCGCGAAGCCGACCCTCCTTGAATGCGTCGCGCACATGGCGAAATCAGACTTGGCTCGAGCGAGGCAATTCATCCGTGAACGCGAACTCGATCGACAGACTGGCGACCGCAGTATCGCACTTGCCCCATAGCCCGTGCGGCGAGACTCATCGCGCTTGTCGCGACGCTGAGGCTGTGGTTCACCATCGCATTCTGCTAGGTGCGCAACGGCCATCACGCCGCCCTATTCAGGCCTAGGGAAAACAAACCCCGGCACCGCAGAGCGCCGGAGTGCCCCAACGACCGACGTCTGATATGCTCAGGTTGCCCGTCTCTCTCGGCAGCTCCCTGATCGGCGCCTCGCGGGGTTCATAGTTACATCTGCTATGTACAAATGGGGTGAAATGAGAGATGACACGCTCACGTTAAACGATGGACTATCAACGTTCATGAAGCCTTCGGGTGCCAGACTTGGCCTCCTAACTTATTTGTGCATCTCCTTCATACTTGTCGGAGCCGGTATTGTCCTTCCGGCCTGGGTCGCGTTCCACTACGGTGGCACCGGCCTTGTTGGATTGGTCCTCATCTTCACCAATGGATCAACGATCGCGCTGGCGCCCATCGCTGGCCATATCGTGGACAAGCACGACAAGCGAGCTATCGCAACCGCCGGACAGGCGCTGCGTGCCATTGGATTCATGGGTCTCGCCCTACCCGAGTTGCTTCCCCACGGAATCGCTTCGTCCGTTATCTTGATCGCTTCGGGCGCCATCGGAGGTTTCGGGTTCTCACTACAGATGGGCGCCATCAGTGCTCTAACGCAAATGACCGTGGCCGCGAATGACAGAGCGAGAGTGTCATTTCAGATTTCGCTCGCAAAGCAGACTGGGATTTCAGCCGGAACCGGCCTTGCGGGGTTATCGATTGACAAATTCGGCTCGTCTACAACCGCCATGTTGCTGGCGGTGCTGGCGCTAGTCGCTGTTTCCTGCTTGAGTTTTATGCGACTTTCAGCGTTGCGGCCTTCTGGGACTGCAAACACGATTGGATTTTTCGGAGCCTCTTGGCGGGCGCTGACGTATCTTCGTCAAGACGCAGGTGCGCTCACGGCGACGATCGCCGTTGGCTTAGCATTCTCAATTATTCAGACGACGAATCTTTTGCTGCCCGGGTTCGTGGTACATGAACTCGAAGGCAGCACCAGCCTTTTTGGGCTCTTGGAGATGATCGCAGCGATAGCGGGATTCGCGGCCGTCGCCGTCTCAGCACATCAGTCTTTGGCCGACAAACTAAGGGCAGCGGTTATCCCCTTGCTGGTTACAGCCGGACTGTCCCTCATGCTGTTCTCCTTTACAAATCAGAGAATGATAGCAGTTGCCATTTACGCTTTGGCAGGGACTCTCTGGAGCCTTTCTCGCGCGGCAGCAGATGCCGCGTTACTGGCATTCGTGGAAACAGCGTTCATTGGTCGGGTGCAGGCCCTGACTACGTTGGTTACAGCCGTGGTCGGTCTTATCGTCTATAGCCTGCCAACAATATTTGCGGCCTTTAGTGAAGCGCAACTGTACGCCCTTTGCGGCGGCGTAATCGCGGCTGTCGCTGCCGGCCTATACCCTTTTGCAGCTTCACATTGTCCAAGCTCTTCGTCCGAAGAGGAAGTTCGAGAAGAGGACGAGCCCAAAGGTCCAAAACAAATTCCGGGACATCCGGAGCATTGATCATGGCCCTCGCTGCGCGCCACCGGCCCAGTCGCGCGAAGATTCACAATCCGAAGAGGCCGAACTGAGCAGATGTGGCTTGTGTATCAGGTGCAGATGCGCTACTCGGAAAACATGAACATTCGCACGCCAAACCGCGAAATCGTAAGCCGTCCTCTGTTGGGGACGTGATCCGCCGCTGAACGTCGGCGCCATCCGATCCTCACTTTGTGGATGGATCGGCATTCTCCATCCGCATTAACGATGGAGAAAATCATGCTTGACAAAGTCTTCGATCCAAAGAGCGCTGAACCACGGCTATACGCTGCTTGGGAAGCTTCGGGTGCCTTTGCGCCTACCAATGACCCGGAAGCAGAGCCGTTTTCGATCATCATGCCGCCACCGAACGTTACCGGCTCCCTGCACGTTGGCCATGCGCTGAACAACACTTTACAAGACGTGTTGGTCCGCTTCGAGCGCATGCGTGGCAAAGCGGCACTCTGGCTACCGGGCACAGACCACGCCGGCATCGCCACTCAGATGGTGGTTGAACGCCAGCTCGCGCTGGCGGGGAACATCAATCGACGCGAGATGGGCCGAGAGAACTTCCTCGCTGAGGTCTGGAAATGGAAAGCCACGTCCGGCGGCAAGATCGTTGAGCAGTTGCGCAGATTAGGGGCTTCCTGCGACTGGAGCCGTGAGCGCTTCAGCCTCGACGAAGGCTCCTCGTGCGCGGTGCGTAAGGTGTTCGTCACCCTTTTTAAGGAGGGCCTGATTTATCGCGACAAACGTCTGGTGAATTGGGATCCTCAGTTCCAGACCGCAATCTCCGACCTTGAGGTCGAGCAGCGTGAGATCGAGGGCCATTTCTGGCATCTCGCCTATCCACTGGCGGATGGCTCCGGCGAGATCGTTGTCTCTACCACGCGTCCCGAAACCATGCTGGGCGATGCCGCCGTCGCGGTTCACCCTGATGACGAGCGCTACAAGCATCTCGTCGGTAAAGGGGTCATTCTGCCGATCGTCGGGAGGCAGATTCCAATCGTGGCCGACGAACATGCAGATCCAGAGAAGGGATCCGGAGCAGTGAAGATCACGCCCGCCCACGACTTCGACGATTTTCAGGTGGCCAGGCGCCATGGCCTGCCGATGATCAATATCCTGGACGAGTATGCGCACGTGAACGAAAGCGCTCCGCAGGCTTACCGCGGACTGGACCGCTTTACCGCACGCGCGAAAGTGGTCGACGCGTGTGACGCCCTCGGTCTGCTGCGAGGAACCGAGAAAATTCGCCACATGGTCCCACACGGAGATCGCTCCGGCGTTGTGGTCGAGCCTTTCCTGACTGACCAATGGTTCGTGAACGCGGAGGTGCTAGCGCGGCCCGCGATCGAGGCAGTCGTTGAGGGCGACACAGTGTTCGCCCCTCGCCACTGGGAAAAGACCTACCTCGAGTGGATGCGCAACATCCAGCCTTGGACCATCTCGCGTCAGCTCTGGTGGGGTCATCGCATCCCGGCTTGGTTCGGCCCGGACGGCACCATATTCGTCGAGGAGACCGAAGAGGAAGCCAAGGCTCAGGCCTGCGCGCACTATGGCCGCGACGAGCCGCTCGTTCAGGACGAGGACGTGCTCGACACCTGGTTCTCTTCTGCGCTGTGGCCATTCTCGACCCTCGGCTGGCCCGACAAGACACCCGACCTCAAACGCTTCTATCCGACTCATACACTCGTCACGGGTTTCGACATCATCCCCTTTTGGGTCGCCCGCATGATGATGCAGGGCCTACACCTTACGGAAGAAGTTCCCTTCAAGCGAGTGTTCATCAACGCTCTCGTGCGCGATGCAAGCGGCGCGAAGATGTCGAAATCGAAGGGAAACGTCATGGACCCCCTGGATCTGATCGACGAGTTCGGAGCCGACGCGCTGCGCTTCACGCTGACGGCCATGTCCGGAGTTACACGCGACATCAAACTGTCCCGGCAACGCATTGAAGGCTATCGCAATCTGGGCACCAAGCTCTGGAATGCGACGCGCTTTGCCCAATTGAACAGCTGCACGCGCGAGACGACGTTTTCGCCCGAGCTCGCAAGGATGCCGCTGAATCGCTGGATTGTCGGCGAGACCGCCCGGGCCACGAAAATCGTAGCCAGCGCGCTTGTTGAGTGCGACTTCAGCGAGGCCGCCGACGCGCTCTATCGCTTCATCTGGAATGTCTTTTGCGATTGGTACATTGAGCTGAGCAAGCCAGTACTGAACGGCGCAGATAGTGCCGTTCGCGACGAAACGCGCGCGGTTACGGCTTGGGTATTGGACGTCACCCTCAAGATCCTTCACCCGATTATGCCATTCCTCACTGAGGAACTTTGGGCCGAGACAGCCCGCCTTGGTGCGCCGCGCGGCCACCAAGGCTTCATCATGACCGCGGCCTGGCCACAGCTCGCGGAGAGCTTAGTCGACCCGGCCGCCGATGCTGAAATTCGACTGATCATCGATACCATCTCCGAAGGCCGATCGGTGCGCCAGGAGCTAAACATCCCGCCCGCCGCGCGTCCGCTGCTGTTGGTGGTCGAAGCCTCCGAGACGCAGCGCGAGGCCCTGACGGCCAATGCGCAGCTCATTGCCCGGTTGCTGCGCGTCGCCGACGTGCGGTTGGTCAACGCAGTGCCACCGGGAGCAGTCTCCTATGTAATCGCCGGCGCGACGCTGGCACTGCCGGTTGCCCAATTCATAGAGCTGACCACAGAGCGCAACCGCCTCACCAAGGAGATCACCAGCCTCGGCGCGGAGGCCGACAAGTTGGCCAAGAAACTCAGTAACCAAGACTTCATTGCTCGCGCCCCGGAACACGTCGTAGAGGATACCCGCGACCGTCTTGCCGCGGCCAAGGCTGGCCAAGCGAAGCTGGAATCGGCGCTCACCCGATTATTCGCCGTCCTGAACTGATCGACGCGGTCGTCGTGCGTGCCACGAGTTTCGACCTGCGTCGTCAGAAGACTATCGATCCTGACCCTTGCCAGCAGGCAAGAATACGAACGTCAACCCGGAAGTGACGAGCAACCGACCCCGCTGACTTCCCCGCCAGCGTGGAGGGGGGCCAGACATGCGTCACCGCAGCGACGCTCGCGAAGATAGGTCGTACCATCGTCGGCCATTATCTGACTGTCCGGAATAAAGAGTAGGCTCACAGGCAGCGGGCTCGAGCCGGACGCGCGGTAACATGAGCTTCGCTAAGGCGCATATGTCGGGAACCCAACAGCGTATCAGATACGCGCAATAACTCGGCAAATCGCGATGGCGCAAATCCTGCTTCCCTATGTCGCGCATGCAGCAGCTCCCAGAACCGATCAAAAGCAGGCTTTGCGTCCAAGCGGGAGTACGCGCCCCAGAGAGCGGAGAAGATGGAAGACACGTCATTCTCAAGAAATTCGCACATTCCCGATGGCAGGGTCTTGGAGATAACGACAACGACAGGCTGTGCCGTCGGGTGCTCGTATTGTCCGCAACACAAGTTCGCGAAGCGTCAAAGAGCGGTTTCTCCTGTGAAGTATCTTACACTGGAAGACTTTAGGCGATGTCTGGCGCGTGTACCAACAGCGATCGACATTCATTTTTCCGGCTATTCTGAACCATGGCTCAATCGGGATTGCACCGAGATGGTCGAACAGGCCCACGCGTGTGGCCATGGCATCCGGATCTACACGACGCTCGTAGGAATGAATGAGCGTGATCTACGACGCTTACAAGAGCTGCCCATCAAAGCGTTTGTGGTCCACCTATTTGATAGCGGCGGCCAGATGAACAGCCGATTTGTCCGAAAACCTTATCTCAATTTGTTCCGTCAACTGTTAGACGCAGACATTCCCTCGGTTCAATTCCTAACGTTCGGCGGGGTCCATCCTGATCTCGTCAAGCTACTCCCCGCCGAAGCGCTGCTTCGCCTGGGATCACTGATTAGCAGAGCTGGAAGCGTCGATCGCGGGATCGCTAAATCACGAGCGCCTATAGCCGGGGGTCTCACATGTGTTGAAAGAAGACAGTTTCGCAATGTTCTTTTGCCTAACGGCGACATCACACTCTGCTGTATGGATTTCGAGAGGCGCCACGTTCTTGGAAATCTCCTACGTGATGACTACGAGAATCTCTTTGAAGGACGCGATTTTCGGCAGATCGTCGACCGCATGAACGGGGCAAATGGCTTTTTGCTTTGCAGAATGTGCGAACACGCCAGGTCAAAGTTGCAGAATCGCTGACTCTGATGGCTGGGCATGGACAACGCCCGAGTACGACTCCGCGCCACCAGCGCCATGCGCCGGTTTTACCCTTCCGAGCCAGAGTTGAGCACCAAGGCCCAGCGCAAGCTGGAGAAGCTGGCGGCAGAAGCCGCCGAGCGGCTGCTGGCCGACAAGGGCTCGCTGCCGCAGGTGCCGCACCGGGCGCAGGAGTAAGCGCTGGCGGCATAGGCGCCCCTACCTGAGTAAGTCGGGCCGCTCAGGCGGCCCGACTCTGTGCATCAAACTTTTGCGCGCTCCGCAGGCGCGCGTCGTCCTATCGGTCTCAGAAATAAGGATCCAGATTATTGACGGCGATGACAGACATCTCGCCCTTAGCCCCATCGGGTTCGTTTGTGCCGTTACCGAGATTCGGCGGGTTGGGATAGTCTCCCGGCGAGCCGGGACCCGAGGGACCGCACACCCATTCCTTCCCGCACCGGAGCCACCGCCTCCGGGAGTACCCGGCGCTCCACCTCGACCACCGACCCCACCCAGGCCACCTTGGTTGTTGACGCGAGCGTAGCTGAACGTATCAGCTCCCCGCTTCAGCGATACGAATACGAGTGTCGCACCGGCGCCACCGGCACCGCCGTTGCCGCCACGCCCTCCTTGGCCTGCAGTGCCGCCGTCTCCTCCGGGACCATGTCTCGTGGCAATCAAACGGACCAGTTGCGCCCTCCTTCCATTTCCGGCATGGCCGCCATCACCCCGGCCACCTTGCCCGCGTACGCCTCCGTCAAGTCCGCGCACAAGAACGGCGAGATTCGGGCGGGATCCCTTTCCCTTTGTCATCGAGGAGCTTCTCCGCAATCACGTAGATTGTGGGGAGTGTGATCGACAATCCATTGGAGCCCGGCCCTCCCGGTTGTCCCGGATGACCATTGTTGCCCCTTCGGTTCGTCTCACCGAAATCGTCCGCTCCTTTCTGTCCCACCGCGCCGACGTTTCCGTTATTTGCAGCGGGTTTACTCATATCGCGCTCTATGAAGGAATAAGCTGAAGCGTCCCTGAACTTGAGAGTCTTGGTGACGATCGCGACCCAAGGATGAGAAAAATTCGCCAAGACCAGATGCGCGTCCTTGTCGAACACGATTTCATCGGCCTTGCTGACCTGCTGGGTGAACGTCTCCGACTTTGTGATGGGAATGACAGATTTGATCTTCGGTGCGGCCTTGATCGCGTCCGCGATTTCCTTCGGCACCTCCGCGGGAGCGACACTTCCAGTTCAGATGCATCACGCGTCTAAACCGCCGCGCGGTCGACGAAGATACTTTCGGCAACGTGGGGGCGAGCAGGCCAGCAACATAGAAGTGGCCAAAAGCCAAGTTCGGATCGCAACTCTCCATTTGAAAAGCAACGATGCCCAGCTTCCAGGTGCTGGGCGGAATAACCGTGTGTCAATGCTGCATCACGGTGAAGGCCGTTTACTGCCACGCTTTCGCGCCTGAATGCAGCTTCGCTTCATTTGTGTTTCTAAAACGCATTTTTCCATCTCGTCGCGTATGCCACAAGATGCGCGCGCATCGGACACGGCCTCGTTGACCTGATGCGATTCCAAGGCTGGTTAAAATGCTTGCCCCAATTGCATGTAACTCGCAAACCCCATAGTCTTTTTATATTCTCTGTCCCTTTGTCCATTATTGAACAAGGTATCAGATGTCCAACTGGATTTTTGGTCGCGACTATTTTCATGAGATGCGCATCGGCATTGACGAATTTCCGTTTTTGTTCACTCTACAAACATCAGCCGGGTTCTGTGGATTTTTCTTCAGCGTAGTTTGGTTTGCGCTCATCGCCTCGAGATATGCTGCATTCTGGAATTCCTTTACCATTGTAATGGCGGCAGTCATCATGGTCAGCTTTGTCGCGATGATGATGCTGAGCTCGTTATTCACGAAAAACATCGTCGAAAGGAACTTGTACACCGATCCACGCCAGCGGGACTGGGATCTTTATGCACGACGGAGCATGACCTTCACGGTAGTTCTCTTCTCGATAATCTGCTCAACGCTCATTTGGCTGACTGGTGGAGCTTGGAGCCCATTTATTCCCTTCTACATCATGGTGTTTACTCTCGCGCTGACTCGCTGCCAAATCCCCAAGCCTGGCAGACCGCTTTGCCTGCTATTTATGACGACTCTTTCGATCGCAACGATTGCTGCCTGGAAGTGGCTCCCCCCGGGCGTAGACCATCAAACCTATAGTGCGATTAAACAGGGCGACGCAAAGGAATATGTCGACTTTGCCTTCGCGCTTGCGTCCATGGCAGTGCCGTATGTCAGTACTTGGACGGCGGAAAAACGCGAAGCCCGCAGAAAACGTGGTCCTATGGCCACACCGGTAAAGCCAGAGAATGCAAATTCGTCTGCACCTGCTAGCGGCCCGTCCCAAGTCTAAGCTACAGTGGATTTCATGGCTTATTCTCGATCGGTACGCAGAGCTTGGACGCCGCGACTCCAATCGGAGGCTACGTCGAGCCTTTGGTCTTTTCCAGACGAGACCACCCGCCCGTTCGATACTGTCCTTGCCTCTGCCAGGTTAGCGGCCCGACTAACGGTTGGCACGCAAAGCGGCACGTTTGGCGCACCTACCCGGCGCCACGACCAGCTCCCGGAATTTGTGTTTGCATCGAAAGATGCCTTCGAAAGCACTATGTGCCAATTGCGCTTGTACACTCTCGCAAAGGCGTACTTCGATGGCGCGCTCGACATCGTTGGTCCCTTGGATAAGGCCGCAGATGTTCTTTTCGCTGTTAATCTTGCGTCGGACGTCAGGCAGAATCTGTTCGAACGCCTGAACCAGCTTGTTTTTAGGTTCGCAAAGGCGAACCTTCCCTACTTCTCCTCGCGATTCGAGTCAGACCCGCATTACTCTCTGGATGCCGCGGCGTACCAGCTCTTTCTAGATCGGCACATGCAGTACACGTGCGGCAAGTTCGAACGTGGCAACGAAACTCTCGACGAAGCCCAGGAGAACAAGTTCGAATTCATACGGACGCTCGCGACCCCGATAATTGGAAAACTTGAAGGTGCGCGCCATCTCGACATTGGCTGTGGCTGGGGTGGACTCGTCGCCTACTTTCGAGATCAGTTTAAGTCAGATTCCGTAGGAAACACAAATAGCGCCGCCATGAAGCGATACGCGGAACGCCACAACGGGTTGAAAATCGCTTATGGAGATTTCGCGACGCTCTCTCATTTTCACAACCGCTTCGACCTTGTCACGGTCGTGGGTATGGCGGAACATCTTACGCCGAGCCGCCGCGCACAACTCCTGAAGATCGTGAGCGGCTCCTTACGCAAAGGAGGCGCACTTTATTTCCAATGCATCGCGAAGCCATCAGCGTGGATCGGCGGCGACGCCTATCGCATAGCTTACGAAGACGTTTTCCCCGGCCATTTTCTCGAAACGCCGGCAGAAATGGCTGCCAGGTTTGAAAGGTACGGCTTCGAGATAGTCCATTCCCAGGAGGATGGACCAGATTACGCCAAGACAACCGCACTGTGGGCACAAAACCTCCAAACGAACCGATTGCAGATTTCGGAACTGATCGGCGAACGGAATTTTCGTGTCATGTTTGGCTACCTTGCTTTTGGCAGCAAGCTCTTTGCGGAGCGGCATGGTAGCTTAATGCGCTATCTCCTGAGACGACGTTGAAGATAGCTTCCACAAGCTGTTGGCTGATCAAACCACCCCCTGATTTGAGCTGATGAACCGCGGAACGAACATTTTCTTCATCCCCGGAAGCGTCAATGTCGTAAAAACATTCACAAGGATCGTTGAATGTTCCACCTTTGCCAATAGGTGCGGCATAAACAGCATGATCGAGAAGAATCGCTTCCAGGAAATTTAGGTTATCCAGATTTCTGTAACGGGAGAGCGTGGTCGGCACTTCGACTTTATCGTCCATATCTCTCAAGCCTCAATATCTTGCGAGACTCACATGCGCCCGACTATCGTTCTCCCTTCGATCAATCACCAAACTCATCGCGGTGCGATCCTATTGCGTCTCAAGGCCATCTCCCGTTGCGCATCTAACCCCAATGCACAGCCAGTAGGACGGGGAAACTGGCGCCGAGGCGCGTACGCGCAAGGCATCCAACCGTATCCCTGAAGGGTCCCTTGGTCGGACCCTCCGTTGCGCGCCCGCTGTCTCCTCGTCTCCCGAAATTTCCCCTCCGGCCGCGATTGGCGCAGGGTAACCAAAGGGAGGTCCTCCAATGACTAAGATCCTTAACGTCAACGACCTTTGCGACGCGATCGCCGCGCCCACGCTCGACGACGTCACACAGCGTGCCCTGATCGATGCGCTGGAACCCTCGGTAGCCGCTGTGGCCAAAGTTCTCGCCGACCACTACGGGATTATCTCCGAACACGCCGAGTACGAAGGCGGCTTCGGCGGGCTCTGCGTCCATTTTCGCCCTGCCTACGAAGGTCAGGAATGCCCGGACGTTATCGATGAAGGCGACGAAGGCGGGGATTGGCCAATGAGGTTGGTAAGGTCCTCGCTCATCGTTGGCGAGCCACCCCACACCTGCTGAAAACCGATCGACAGATTGCGAGCCGACATCTCATATGCCCGAGTACCTCGCTCTCCACATCGCGGTGACCTCCTTCGTAAGGTGCTTCGTGGTGAGAGACTGTTGCTTCGACGCCGCACGCGTCCTTGATGCCTGTGTAGCATTGCGTCCGGGCGCGAACCTTGCTCCCTGCGATCTCTGCGCAAGATTCATTCCTGCACTTCTCGCCGACCAAGCAAAGCGAACTTATCAATTAGGCCCAGCAGCCCCCAAATTAGCAATGCGACTAGAGAAAGACAGATCATTGCTATCTTCAATCGCGTAAAGACGACAGCACGGTCCACCTTGTCCTTCGAGATTTCGAGGCTGGGCGTCAGCAACATGCGGAGGACCACGTCTTCGCCTACATCGAACACGCCGTAGGCGACCGATCCGAAACCGCAGACCAGCGAGAGCCAGCCCATAAACGGAAGGTCGATCGTTCGGGACGCCAAGGTCCAGCAGATCAAGCTGAATGCCCCGAGCGCGATAGCGAAGGCGCAGTCAATGACCAGCACCCGCTCCCGATAGACTTCAAGGGCGGATATTCCAAACCTGGTTTGCGACTTCAGAGCCGCCCGCCTGAATTCCTGAAGATCTTGGGCCGAATAGCGCCAGCGACGTTCAGGTACCAATAAGGGCTTAACAGTGCCGTCGACTGCCACGCGGTACTTGCTGTTCGCTGCGCACCAGCCGACCGTCGCGACGCCGGAGATGAGCAGCCCGCCAAGGCACAGAGCGTTAACGTCCATGGGCTCCTACAACGATTCATTTCACTGGTTTTACAAAAAATGAGAGGCAGCCGCCGTTGTCGTTGTGGAACCGCTGCCAGCTGCGCGGCAGGACGAGGACGCCATCGTTCACGTAGAAGAACAGCTCATCGCTGACCTTCGGAGTCACGTGTTCTGAAATCGATTTGACGCGCCGATCGGGATCCGGCTCAAGGAAGTCGACGTCGCTGCCGAACGAACCATAACGTGTGATCGGTTGGAACCAGGCCTGGAAGTAATAGCGCCGACAGGAGTGAGGAGCCCGTGCTTGATGGTGCTCCACCAAGAAAGCTACGCCGCGTCGGAAGGATTGCTGATTTCTTCTTTGTGGCGTTTACGCTTATGCTGGCAGCTCGCGGCCGGCACCAACATGGCTTCGTGCCGCGCCTGACCGCATCCATGCCACCAGTCAACGTTCCCTAGTCTGTGTGGCGTAGTGATTCGATAGCTAGGTTGGCCCTCATGCAATGGCGGATTGCCTTGGTCTATAGTCTTTAGGAATTGTCACTCCCTTGCAGATTCGGCGGTGGCAGCTCGGGTCGTGGGCAACATTCGGATGCTCGCGCGCATCTGTCTAGCTTCTCGTCAGGGATTGCCTCGCATCAGGATTTGTCTGCTTCCTGACAACTTACAAGTGCATGTCGCCTTAGAAACAACAAGGTAGAAGGACCACATCTCTTCAAATCCTTTTAGGGATGATGTACCCTGCCGGCTCTCTCGAGTATCATCGGGGACACAGCACGACTGAAGCCTTAAAACGATCACCATGGCAGATCCTGTAATCGCCTCGGGAGCGGGATCCGATCCTTCAAGCTTGTGCCCATGATGCCCGTCTGAGTGGCGCTCTGCGCAACTGGCACGGAGATTGCTGACTCTGCTTGCTAGCGAGAGGTTTTCCACGAAGACAGTGCGACGCCTGCATCAGCACACATCAAGTGCTCCACACCTTCTTCGAGAGAGCGCTATCGCGTTGCAATCAGCGGGCCTTTCACCGACGCACTAACTCTAGGGTATGTGATGAGAATTTCCATGCACAATCAATGCAGTTCTGCAGAGGAGGACAGGCGAGATTCAGGCGACACCTCATCGAGAAACCAGGATATGCCGCGATCAATTGGCAGCCAATTTGACTTCCGAAAGACAATACCAGTTGCCAGCGCTGCACAGCAGTCTGCTGGGCTGAATGCTGTTTAATCCGGAAAAGAACCACACGATGGGAGAATGCCACATGCGCGAAGCGGCTTTGGCCAACGATGGCATTCCGGACAAGGCTGTCGTCAAACGCGCAGCTCGCCTCGGCGCGGAAATCAGAAATATCACACTCTCAGGCGATTTGCCGGACCATGTGATCGCTGAAATCAATCGTCTTCTGCTTGAGCACAAGGTGATCTTCTTCCGTGATCAGGTTCATCTCGATGACGCCGAGCAGGAACGCTTCGCCGCACGCTTGGGAGAGCTTGTACCGCACCCGACGCTGGCTACAACCAGGGGAACGACGTCGATTCTGGAGCTCGATTCTTCCCGCGGTGGCGGCCGGGCCGATGTATGGCACGCCGATGGAACGTTTCTGGATGCTTATCCCAAGATCTTGGTGCTGCGGGCTGTTGTAATCCCACAATTCGGCGGCGATACGATCTGGTCAAGCACCGCAGCCGCTTATCTCGATTTACCGGCGCCGCTGCAACGGCTTGCCGAACAGCTCTGGGCCATCCATAGCAACGCCTTCGATTACGCGGGAATCGCACGCGCACGTGCAGTCGACAAAAAGCATTTCGACGAGGTCTTTACCAGGACCATCTTTGAGACGGAGCATCCAGTCGTGCGAGTCCACCCCGAAACGGGCGAGCGCGCACTGATGCTCGGCTGTTTGGTGCAGCGCTTCGTTGATATTCCGAGATATGACGGTCAGAAGCTGTTCGATTTATTTCAATCTCATATCATTGCGCCTGAAAACACCGTTCGCTGGAGCTGGAAGAAAGGCGACGTTGCGATCTGGGACAACCGCGTAACACATCATTACGCCGTTAATGACTACGGCGACCAGCATCGCATTGTACGTCGCGCCACCATCCATGGGACCGTACCCGTCGCTGTCGACGGGCGCTGCAGTGTAAAGCGTCTGGAGGCCGAGAAGCAGCCGCCCATTGAAGTTGCCTAGCGTTCCACGTTTCAACATCTCGGTCCAACGGCCGCGGGTTGTCGTCAGCCGGAGTTGTCGCACTGGTTTCAGATCTGGCCTCGGAGAAGCGCCACGATGTGGCCGCAACGGCGTCCTCACACTCGATTGGCGGGATGGGCGCAGATCGCGTCAGCCCGGTTTTCTGAGCAAAACGTACTGCTCAAGATCAAGAGGATGCATTCGCCGCCTCACGCGCCGGGCACAATATGAACCGCAATTCACGGTCGACCGCCACCTCCTAAATAGCCTCGAAGTACCGCTCGCGTTCACAGTCGGAGACGCGATTTTGAACGGCTTCCCACTCCCACCGGCGAGAACGAGAGAACGCTTCAACAAACCTGTCGCCAAAAACGTCGATTGCCTTTGAAGATTGGGCAAACCGAATTGTGGCCTCAGCCAAGTTTTGGGGAAGCCGCTCGAAGGGTGAGTGTCTTTCGTCACTTGCATCACCAACGGTTGGAGTGGCTAAACCGGCATTCTCTTCAATGCCCAGCATTCCGGAGCCGATGGCACATGCAAGAGCGAGATAGGGGTTTACATCCGCGCCACTCAATCTGTACTCGAGGCGGTGTGCAGACTTGTTTCCCAGAATGACCCGCACCGCACACGAGCGATTGTCAACTCCCCAGCTCGGACAAGTTGGGGCCCAATAGCCGGGTAGCAGCCTTTTATAGCTGTTCACGTTGGGGGCCGCGAGGACGCAAAAGTCATTCATGTATTTCAGCTGTCCGCCAACGAATTGGTTCATAGTTCCTGATATGTTGCGGCACGCCTTGTCGTCGTAAAATACATTCTGACCATTTGAAGACATTGAAATATGAATATGTCCCGACTGTCCCGGCCCATTCTCCGAAACCTTGGCCATGAACGTCGCCATCAAGCCCCGGGTCTGAGCCCAGGATTTCACCATTGACTTGAAAAAGACTGCTCTATCCGCAGCTTCGAGCGCATCACAATGACGAAGCGAGGCCTCAATCACGCCAGGCCCGGTTTCAAAGTGGAGTCCGCTAAGCGGCAATCTGGTATTCTCACAAAAGGCAAGAATCGCTTCGAATAGCTCGTTGCTGGCGAGGGTACGGGCCACTGAATAACCAAAGGGACCTCGCGTTAGCGGAACCCATTGATCGTAGGGCTTCCTATGAATTGTCTCTGCGCTCTCATTGAACAGCGTAAACTCAAACTCGAAGCCAACACTGCAGCTGTATCCCTGGTCAGCAGCTCTTCTTAATACTTTCCGCAAAACACCACGGGGGCAGATGGTCTCATGCGCACCTGCAAACTCCGCGAGGCAGAGATAACGGTCATGAAAAGTGGGTACCAGGCGCGCCGTGGCTGGCAGAACACGCAGATCGGCGTCTCCGAATACTGATGGCAACTCTTGCCCGAAACTTGCTGGTATCACTCGGTCCGTACAATCCCAGGCAAGCACGGCTTCGGAGAACTTGATTATCCTATCTTCGGTCGAGGCATCGTCAGACAAAACGTGCTTGCCACGGAGAATACCATCAAAGTCGCATACTCCAATCAAGGACTTGCGCGACTCATGTGCCCGAGCCACCCCTAACTCGCTTGCCATTGATTCTGCCCCTGCGCCTTCAAATCGAATACCTGGTCCATACGCATGGCCCGCAACTTGCGATAGTCATCATCAAGCTCGGTCAAGTTATTATTCACGAGATAAACAATTCCCGGAGTTGATGCTAAGTCTGTCGTAGGGACAAGCTTTTGACCGATCGGAACAAACGCGATCGCATCCGCGAAGCTGGGCAGTTTGCGGATTGCTTCGAGTCCGGGATAGCCGCTGACAACACCGTCCATATTCGAGATGAGTGAAACGCACAGTGCGTGCGCCAGCCGCCTGTAAGGCCCTTGTCGCCTCATATACTCAGTGAAGCCGATGGGATCTGCGTAGCGCCACGCGGTCAGGGTTATATGATTGTGACCCAAAGCCATGGTGCGGGCTTTTGCAGACATCGTCCCTTGAAGCCTCGCTCCACAGTCAACCAGAACAGGCCCCTTGCGATCGACGATAATCTCGGCGTGAGTAGGTCCGTTGATGATCGCGAGCGCTTTCAACGCTTGCACCAAGTAGCCGGATAGCTCTTGAACAACCGTTTCCTTGCCCCCCAGCAACTTCTCGAGCGAGCAAACCGATGCCGCGCCCTCGACGGGAACAGTGTCGTAGGTCCACACCTCCGTGACGAATGTTTCGCCATCGATGGAGACCGCGTTCACGGTGTATTGTTGCCCATTTATCTTCTCTTGGCCAAGGGCAAAGCGATTCATCACTCCGAGGCAATTCGTTTTGCCGACAATCGCGTTCACAGCTCTGCGAACATCAGCATCGGTCGAGCAAAAGAATACGTCCTCCGTACCAGCGCTATTCAAGGGCTTTATGACAATTTCGTCGAAGCGCTGCTGATGCATCCAGCTTGTGACGTCTTCAGCGTTGTCGGACACAACTTGTCCGATCGATCGCACTCCTGCAGAAGCCAAAGCGTCAGACATGCGTGATTTGTCGCGTCTTGCGGCAGACAATGAGGTCCCATTCGTAGGCAGCCCGAGCGGTTCGGATAAGGAATCGGCAAGCTCAACTCCTGACTCGCAGCCTGCTATGATGAACTCCAACTCCCTGCCTCGGAGCGCCTCCAGATGAAACTGAACGACCTCCTCCTTGCTCATGCGCTCGTCCGGCCGAAGGATTTCATCATAGATGTCAGCGTTGAAGTGCGCCTGAAAGATTGGCGGGATCCGCGCACTCGACATCGCGTGCACAGTTTTCACGCCATGACGTTTGAACTCCTCCGGAAGGAAACGGCCTGTTGAATATGCGTCGACTATGACACAACTACGGTCCTTCATGCGGATCTCCGATACTGGAAGTAGAGGTTACCCACGGCGATAGCCGTGATGAGAACATTCCCCGCTAGCGTATAAAAGGATGGCGCGATGCGAGTATCGAAGTACTGAAACAGGAACGTGATGATAGGTGCCGTCGATAAGACCATGTTGACGGTGAATGGCTCTACCCGGCGAATGCCCTCCTGCACCAACAACAAAGGGAGAACGATCGTTGTGAGTGCAATTATCACAATTGCAAGCCAATGCTGTGAGAGCTCTTGTAGGATAAAGGAATGATCGCTTAATCCCAGAAGCAAGAGGATTGCTCCGTAAAAGCGATGAGCCAGTACTTGTCTGCCAGATAATCCACGATCAAACAGTAATTTCACCAGGATACCAGTCAGCGCTAACGACAGCCCAGCTACGATTGCCAAGAAGATACCGAGCGATGATCGTGGTCCCCATACGATGCCAGCATTGCCGCTGGCCGCGATCCAGACCATGTAACTACCGACGGCTGCAATCAGAGCGCTCGCCGCGATATCTGATTTCGGAGGGCGGCCCTGTCCCCTGATCAGTGCGTTCAACCATGCGGTCGCAGTCGGTCCTAATGCGACCATAAACGTGACCACGATAGCCGGCTCAGCATATTTTAGTCCGACAAACAAGCCGACCCAACTTATCGCGGTAACACAATTGAGCGACACAAAGGCCAGAATCGAGGACTTCTCGACTCTCATCCGACGGCCTTCCTTGTAGGCCAGAACGTTGAACATCATACTTACGATGGCAAAGGACAACAGGAGGGTGATCCAGACGTTTGCTCGCTGGAAATAAGCCGCTGCATAGACGTCACCTGCGGCACTCACGAGAACATAGAGGGCAACAAAGAGCACGCCTGCAACGAATTGCCCGCTCGCGGCGTGCAAAGACTGCAGAACTGGTCGAAACCAGAACGGTGACTTCGAGGACGCTTCAAAAGGATCTCCTTCTTTCGATCGTGAAGGGCCCCGTTTCGATCGGAGTTTCACAAAATGCCCCTGTCCCTTTTTATCCGATACGCGACGCATGCCGCCCCAAATGCGTTGAAAAGCCGCTTGCTAAGCGAATCAGTTTCGGCGTGCCATTCGGGGTGCCACTGCACGCCGAGCTGCAGCGTCGGTGCCCCTATGACTGACGCCGCTTCGATCAGACCGTCAGACGCCCACGCTTCCGGTTTTAGCCCAGCCCCAAGCTTTTCTATGCCTTGATTATGCAAGGAGCTAACGTGTGCCTCGGCCGCGCCCGCGATGGGAAGGAGAACGCCGTCCGGACAGATTTTTACGCTGTGCGCTGTATCGTATTGGCGATCCCTCGGCAAACCCGGCTTCTCGGCATGCATCTGACCGCTCTCCGGGCCCCATTCGGAAAGCGATGGGTGAAGTGTGCCGCCAAAGTAGAGGTTAAGCTCCTGAAGCCCGCGGCAAATGCCCAAGATCGGCATCCCAACGGCGATGGCCTTCTCAATGGCTGCAGTCGACAGTCTGTCACGAGGACGATCCCTCACGCCAGCTTGAACGTCGTGCTGACTTGTTAGCTTCAGTCTTCCCGCGGCAGACGAATTGAAGACGGCGGGATCGATATTCGATTCATCTCCCGTCAACAGAAGACCGTCTAGCCTGCCCATGATGGCCAGATTGTCGAGTTCTTCATCTTCAGCATCGATTGTAGGCAATATCACGCAAGCCACGCCCGCATAGCGAACGAGCGCTTGAACGTATTTACGACGCAACCAGTCGCGGTGCACGCCTTCTGCTAAAAGACGATTTGAGGTCACACCCACCACGGTGGTGACATCATCTTTCGCGTGCGTAATCAAGCCAGCTGCTCCCTCGCATCGCGACCGGCGATAGACTGCTGATACAAGCGTCGATTTCGCTCCAACAACTGTGCAATTACGCTTGGTTGCCCTTGAGGTCCCTCGACGAACAGCCCTCCCCACGTCGCGGCAACACTTGCGTACTGAGGATCCTGCATTCGGATTTTCTGCGCTTTGTGCAAGAGCCAGAAAGGAATGCCGGGCGAGAGGTGGTGCTCGAGGTGGTATTCGTCCAGATTCTGCCCGAAAATCGCTCGCTCGATAAAGCTCCCCTTCCTATTTCGGGTCAGGTAGACATTCTTTGTCTCGGTCTCGCACAGAGGTGAGTGCTCAGCGAGCTCGATGAACCAGCCGAGAACCTGGAACGTGGTGAGATAGGGTACGATCCAAAATAGGACGACGATGTGGAGCAGTCCAAGGAGATATGACCCACCGAGTATGAGCATCCAGAAGAGATAGAAGCCATACCTGTCGACAAGGATTCCCGACCGGCTCTGGTCCTCGATACTTATCGAAAACCGATTGGTCCAAAGATACTTCAGATACGCGACTGTCGCGCCACCCAATATGGGCTTCCAGATTATGTTGAAAGCGTACTGCTTGGGCGGCTGAACCTCGTAGACGCCGCTGGCCAAGAAAAACTTCAAGTCGGGATCCTTCTCCGGATCGCCGAGATATGGGTGATGCAAGTATACGTGCGAAATCCGGTATGCCCAGTGGCGCTGGAACAAGGGATATGAGGCGAACATAATTCCCAGGAAGTAGTTCCAGGTCGTATTCCTCGCGAGAGTGCGGTGAGCGGCATCGTGAGCGATTGTTGTCAATCCACGCTGGGATGCCCCAATCAAGAGAACTGCGAGGGGATAGAGCCACCAGGAGACATGGACCGTCGCCACGATGCAAGCTGCGATGGCAGCGTAATCTTTAACAATGTATGCAGCCCCTGTTATGTTATCAGGTCTGAGCTCGGAGAGCTGCTGGTTGATCTCGCGGTCAAATTGAACCGCCTCAAAACGTGACGACCTCAGTTTCCAAGCATCTGCCTGTTTCATGAGAACCTCTTCCTAGATCGGCTTTCGAGTTGTCAGATTGCGGAAAGCGCCTTTTCCAAGTCCTTGATGATGTCGGTAATGTCTTCGATGCCGACGCAAAGCCGGATGGAGCCGCCGAATATGCCGGCAGCCTCGCGCTTTTCCCGCGGGACGGTGGTGTGGGTCGTAGAGACAGGATGTGTTACCAGCGTGCGGGCATCCCCCACATTGGACACGTGATACATTAGGCCGACGTTCTGGATAAACTTGCGGCCGGCCTGCTCGTTCTCCACCTCGAACATGACCATCGCGCCATGCCCGTAGCCGGTATCGAGTGTCTGATCGATGATTTCTCGGTCCGCTCCTTCAAAGAGACCCGGGTAGACGACTCGACGCACTTTTGGATGTGTGCTCAGGAAGTCGGCTACAATCCTGGCGTTTTCGCAGTGCTCCTTCATGCGGAGATGCAGCGTTTCCAATCCTTGAACGAGTTGGAAGCTTGCAAACGGTGAAATTGCCGCGCCGGTATCGCGCAACCATGTCATGCGGGCCTTTAGAAGAAACTCGCTCTTTCCGAGGTCATCGACCTCTGCCACAGCGTTGCCCCAAATGATTCCGCCGTGCGCATCGTCCGGACTGTTGAACAGTGGGAAGCGAGAGTTTCCCCTATAGTCGAAACTACGGTTATCGACGATCAGACCGCCGAGTGTCGTCCCATGACCGCAAATGTACTTGGTCGCAGAGTACGTCGTAATGGCGGCGCCGAGAGCCGACGGCCGGCACACCAAGGGAGTTGTCGTATTGTCTACGACCAATGGCACGCCGTGCCTTCTGCCGATCTCCGCCAGCTGCTGCACAGGAAGCGGAATAAGGCAGGGATTTGAGATCACCTCCCCGAACAGACATATTGTTCGATCATCAATGGCACCTTCGAACGTCTCGGGGTTTCGCGGATCGGCCGTCCTAACGCTGATACCAAGACGCTTGAAGGTGTTATGAAGCAGATTCCACGTATTTCCGTAAAGATACGGCGAAGCGACGACGTTATCTCCCACCTCCCCGCTTGATAAGTTTGCGATAGCTAGAAACGTCGCCGCTTGGCCCGATGCAACAGCCAGTGCGTCGCTTCCCATGTCTACAGCGGCATACCTTTTCTCCAGTGCGCGAGTCGTCGGATTGATGATCCGAGTATACGTGAAACCATCCGCCTTTACGTTGTAGATGTCAGCAATATGGCTCAAATCCCCGTCGAGCTCATAGGCCGTATTCTGATAGATCGGCACGGCCACCGCTTTCGTCACTGGATCACGACGGTATCCAGCGTGTAGCGCAGCAGTTGCGGTCGAATATGAATGCTGGGTGATGGTGGCCATAGGATGCGAGATCTCTGCACTGTTGTCGCGTGCCTCTTGGGCAGACACTTGTCCTACGGGGCGAGTCCGACCGGCCCGGAAGTATGTGCGAAAGGCACAACCTAACCGCTCGATCCAATTGGATCGAATCTCGCCAATACAGCCGATCCGAAAACTGCGCGTGGGAAGATGCAGCTTCGAGTAGACATAAAGGTTATGGGCTGCCAGGTGCCGATACAGCCCATCAAACCCCGCCTGGTCGGAGATTCCAGCTGGAGCGGTGAATGCCACGCAAATTGGTGACTGAAGGTTCGCCGCAAGCAGTGGCGACGCCACTCCCTCCAGCTCTTTGATGAGGCCGTCTCTAATCTTTTCATACCTCCGGCGCCTGGCATCAATGCCTTCGATGCTCAGGATCTCCAGTGCCTTTGTAACCGCCTGAACGATATGGGTCGGCGGGGTTGATCGCCACTCACCTGTGCGCTCAAGCGAGCGCCATTGATCTCTCACGTCGAGGACAAACGATCTTGGCTCGGGTGCCGTATTCTCAAGTAGCTCGCGCGAGGCAATAGCAAAGGCCAACCCCGGAGGTCCTTCGATGCACTTGTTGCTCGATGTAACCAAGACGTCTGGCCCGCCGCGACTTAGGTCGATGTTGACGCCGCCGAACGAGCTCATCGCGTCGACGATTGTCTTCACGCCACGTCGCCTTGCCACCTCTACGATCGGCTCGAGCGGATTCACGATTCCGGTTGTCGTCTCGCAGTGGACGAAGCATACGTGCGTGATACCAGGCTCTCGGCTCAACCACTCGGCGACCTCCTCCGGGTCCAAAGGGTCCGCGGCTCGCTTAATAAGCTTCACCGCTTGGACGCCCCACAGTCGCAGAATTTTGAGAATGCGCTCGCCATAGATGCCATTTATGCAGACGAGCGGCCGGTCGGCGCGGGTGACGAATGAAGAGAGAGCGGCTTCCATTCCAAAGGAGCCGCCTCCCTGGATAGGAACGACCGAATAACCTTCCGCTTTGCCCGACACATCGAGCATCAACCGTCTCATACGCGCGGTCACTTCCTTGAACTCGCAATCACGCGATGCAAGGTCGAACTGCATCTCGGCCTTCACTACCGAAGATAGGGACATCGGCCCCGGCGTCAGCAAAGAACGTTGTCTTGTCACACCATCCCCTTCTATGTTGCGCTCGTTAGACTGCCGCAGCGTCACACGATGTAGTTCGCCTAACGAAGACAACGCACCGGTGAACGGGTACGCTTGGCTCTCGTTGACGATTCAGAGCGTGTTCTGCAAAGCCCGCTTTAGCTCTGCCGAGAGTCGGACCGCACCGCCCTGCCGAGTGCACCGTTGCGGCGATGTAGCAGCCTACTGCCATGGCGATGCAGCTTGACCGGGCGCGCTCGCGTCGCTGATGAGGCAGTCAGCCGATCTGCTTAAAGGTGGCGAGCGACCAATGTCGGACGCGCATTGATATTGCCCCAGAGACGGTGAGCTTCACGATCGTCGCTGATGACTGTGTCATCGTGAATGAGCCTATGATCTTGGACATTCGCACTCTTTGTCAGTCGTTAAGGCGCTGCCGACGCTGTGGCTGCCTATTTTGACCCTACAACTTGACGTAGGGTCCGATTCAACCCACTCAGATAGCTAATCGCATGAAATATTTCGCAGGCTGACAACTTGTCGCGTGTATTCCGACGAGCCAGCGAATGTGTACGATCTCCAAAGATCGACTTTCTGGAAACTCCCAAGGCAAGACGCGCCCGAAGCCGCCCAGGCCTGGCAAACGACCGTAGGGAGCTCTGAGGGGACGAGCTTGTGGCGATTGCAATAATGAGAGGCCGGCACGTGCCACTTTGCACTGAGTTGACATGAGCGGACGTACGTGGAGCGGCTAGTTCGTCGTTATGATCAGGTCACCCTAACGCTATCTGGCCTGTGCCGCGCGTTTGTCCGGTGTACCGAGACACTGCCGCGCATGTCCCTTGTTACCGAACCGAGCCTCGATGAACCCTCAACAAATGGCGGCGCCCATTTTACAGAACGCTGTGATGCCTGCTTGACGCGACCGGCCCTGGCCGCCCTCGAACCATCGTCCGCCATCAGGTTTGCCCGCGCCGAGCCAATAAACGTTGCTCAAAACGCTGTCCTTCGCGAGACACTGGGCGGTCTGCGCGTAGATCAAAGCTATGCGCCCGATGTTCTCGATCCACCACCCATTCGCCTCGCACCTCGTGATCGGCGAAGGCTCTAAGCGTTCCGGCAGTCTTCTTGAGGCCCAACCGGGCCCAATATAGTAAACTTTGGATTCAAGTGGCCAGCTTCAGAGCTCGCGCTCCGAGCCCACAATGTTGACTGCCGACCTCATGGGCCTGCATGGATGTGCGACGGATTGCACCGCCACGCCGTTCCGCTCGGTGCTGCCTCGTTTACAGAACCTGCTGCTAGTATCCGGCTGCCGCCGGCTTCGCCGGCCTTCCCCCGCATCGGCCGCTGGGGCAGCGCGTAGCAAAACCCGGTGGTAGCTCTAGCGCGCTGCAATCGAATTCGTCCCTGGCCCTAGCGTCTGCCAAGTATGTCATTGGATTGGAGCTGCGCCAGGCAGGGAAGAAGGATCTGTCAGCGATAGCCAACGACTGCGCGCGCCACCAAGAGATTGACCACTGCATTCGCTAGCTGCTCAGGCGTCTGCCCCTTGGTCCTGAGATGCATTTCCGGTCGTATCGGGATTTCGTATGGTGCATCGATGCCGGTGAAGCTCTTGATCTCGCCAGCTTTCACCTTGGCGTAGAGACCCTTAGAATCCCGCCGCGCGCATTCCTCGAGCGGCGTGTCCACAAACACTTCGATGAACTCCTCCTCATCAAACAAACTGCGTACCATGTCGCGTTCAGCCCTGCAGGGTGCGATGAACGAGCAAATCACGATTAACCCACTGTCTGCCATCAACTTGGCGACCTCGCCGACACGCCGGATATTCTCAGCACGGTCGGCCTCGGTGAAGCCGAGATCCCGATTCAGTCCGTGCCGGAGGTTATCTCCATCCAGCATCATGGTGTGGCACGACATTGCAAACAGCTTTTCATCGACGATGTTGGCAATGGATGATTTACCCGCACCGGACAGACCGGTGAACCATATGACGCACGGCTTTTGGTTCTTGAGTGTGGCACGCTTAACTCTATCCACCGACAGCGGCTGCAAAGCGATGTTGGTCGGCCGCCGCAGCCCAAAGGCGATCATGCCGGCTCCGACCGTGCGGTTGGTGTAGGTATCGATGACGATAAATGATCCCGTCTTTCGATTGATATCAAAAGGATCGAACGCCACGGGCAGCGCCGTTGCCACGTTGCAAAAACCAATCTCGTTAAGATTGAGCGTCCTCGCCGCCAGGTGCTCACGTGTATTGACGTCGATCCGGTGCTTGATTTCGGTGATGCTGCCGGCTTTGGTCTGGGATCCAACACGCAGGATATAATTGCGGCCGGGAACGAGCGGGTCCTGGTCCATCCAGATTAGATAGGCGGCAAACTGGCAGCCGACCTTCGGACGCTCCCTCGGGCGCGCCAGAAGATCGCCGCGACCGATATCGATCTCGTCTTCCAGAGTGATGGTGACGGCATCGCCGGCTTGAGCCCGGGGAAGATCGCCCTTCTGGGTCACGATTCGCTTAATTCGTGTAGTCTGCCCTGATGCTGCGACAACGATTTCGTCGCCTGCCGAGATGCTCCCAGAAACCACCGACCCGGCGTACCCCCGGAAATCCTGGTTGGGTCGGTTCACCCACTGGACCGGGAAACGAAATTCCTGCGTGGCCGCGTCGGGCTGTATGTCGATGCTTTCCAAATGGTCGAGCAGGCACGGACCAGTATACCACTTGGTATGATCTGAACGGCTGACAAGGTTGTCGCCGTAGCGGGCGGAGATCGGGATCGGAACGATAGATGCGAAGCCAAGACCAGCAGCAAAGGTCAAATACTCGCCACCTATTCGATCGACACTCTTCTTCTGGTAATCGGCAAGGTCGATCTTGTTTACTGCCAGCACGATATGGCGAATGCCGAGCAGCGAACAGATGAAGGAGTGACGCTTGGTCTGAACCAAAACGCCCTTTCGTGCATCGATCAGGATGATCGCTAGATCCGCCATCGAGGCGCCGGTTGCCATGTTGCGTGTGTACTGTTCGTGGCCCGGAGTGTCAGCCACGACGAAGGAGCGCCGCCGCGTGCTAAAGAATCGGTATGCAACATCGATCGTGATGCCCTGTTCCCGCTCCGCTTCAAGCCCATCGACGAGCAGCGCGAAGTCAATGTCGCCGCCGGTAGTGCCGTGCCTAATGCTGTCGCGTTCCAGAGCCGTGAGCTGATCTTCGCAGATCATATTGCTGTCATGCAGCAATCGGCCGATCAGTGTCGACTTTCCATCATCCACGGAACCGCAGGTGATGAACCGAAGCTGGTCCTTTGTTACGACCGCGACCGGACACTTGGTCATTGCTATGGTAGTCATTAGAAATAGCCTTCCCGCTTTTTCTTCTCCATGGAAGCGGCTCCATCGGTATCAATCAATCGTCCTTGGCGCTCAGACATCCTCGCATTCCGCATCTCTTCGACGACCTCCTGGACCGTGGTAGCGTTGGAATCAATGGCTCCGCTCAGGGGATAACATCCCAAGGTGCGGAAGCGGACCATCCTCATCAGTGGTGTTTCATCGGACTTAAGCGGAAATCGTTCGTCGTCGACCATGATCGTTGCGCCGTTTCGTTGTACGACGGGCCTTCGTTTTGCAAAGTAGAGGGGCACAATCGGGATCTGCTCAAGCATGACGTATTCCCAAATGTCGAGCTCGGTCCAGTTCGAGATTGCGAACACACGCATGGTCTCACCTTGCCGAATCCTGGTATTGAAAAGATTCCACAGTTCTGGCCGCTGGTTGCGGGGATCTCAGCCATGCCCGACCGAACGAAAGGAGAAGATCCGCTCTTTCGCGCGACTTTTTTCCTCGTCGCGTCGCGCTCCGCCGAAAGCCGCATCAAACTGATGGAGGTCGAGCGCCTGCTTCAGGGCATCCGTCTTCATCACTTGGGTGTGAAGCGCTGACCCCGAATCGATCGGGTTGACGCCGCGCTCGATGCCTTCCTTATTCACGTGCACGATCAGCTTGAGGCCAAGCTGCCTGGCTGTCTGATCGCGGAAAGTGATCATCTCGCGAAACTTCCACGTCGTGTCCACGTGCAGCAATGGGAAGGGCAATGGCGCGGGATAGAAGGCCTTCATTGCAATGTGAAGCATGACGCTCGAGTCTTTTCCGATCGAATAGAGCATGACCGGCTTCTTGAACTCGGCGACTACTTCTCGCATGATTTCGATGGTTTCAGCTTCGAGGCGGCGCAGATGTATCGGCAGCATGTTTTTTTCCGATTGAATACTCTCTGTTGATTCAACGTGCCGCTTTGATTCGCACGGATCTCATGCGGCTGAACAGCGATTGTGTTGCTCGAATGGACGCGGCGGCAAGCAGCAACGCACACACAGCCGTCATATGCTACTCGATCGTTGGCCGGTAATTAGCCGAGACCCGCCGCGCGCAGCTAGGCTCGAAAGCTTCTGCTGCTCCAACTTGTGTTCAATTACAGATTATGGAGTGCAGTAAGAGCGAGGCTTTCACTCTGGCATGCGTATCATGGCACGCCATTGTTGAGAGCCCGCTCAAGCCGCGCGATCTCTCGTCGCAGCGCGTCGATAGCGATATCGCGATCACGCATAGTGTCCAGCTGCGCGGCACGATCAGCCTCAGAGGCCAACAGCGCTTGGCGCAACAGAGCCCCCGTCGAATTTGTCAGCGGCGAAGCGTCCTCAGTTTCAGACCTCGGCATATGTTGCGCCTCGGCATTTTTCGAAAGGTCGGAGCTACGGAAGGAGCTCTGAGTAGGCTGCCCAACGCTCAGGGTAGGCTCGCGAACACTCTGGTTTGGTACCAAGCCCGTTGCTCCTCCATCGGAGCAGCGCAAATCCCACCAAATTTCAAAGACCCGACGATAAAGTTCGGTTACCTCTCGCCCTCTATCCACTACTCCCGCTTGCTGTGCCTGTCCTAATTCTTGCTCATATCCAAGATCCACTAACAGATCGGCACCGACGAGATCGGTTACCGTTTGCATCTCTTCGACGCTGAGTTGATTTTGCCAGGCTTGGACAGAGCGGTCATCGACTGCCTGTTTATCCAGGATCTTTCGATCTCCGAAGCTACTTGACTGAAGATAAGCCGTTTTCTCATTCGTACCTGGCGAGGATATTGTTGGATCACAGCCGAGGCCGACGACCACGCGGCGGACTTCGGCATCGGGCTGAGCCACAAGGCGCTCGTACCGCACTACCTGCGTCTGCGGCCGTGTCCGGTGCGCCGCAAGCTTAGGAAGCCCCAGGACCAGATCAGCGAGTGCGGATGCAATGTTGTCGGGTACACGGATCAGGAGATCGGCGAGAGACGATGCGCTGACGGAATAGGAGGGTTCTGCGGACAATGGGATGCCCCACGTCGATTTCAGGGAGGCGGCAACGGCATAGGGATTACGCATCAGAAGGATGTGTGGTGTCTCGGGATAAAGCGTTTCTAGGAAGTCAAGCACCATCCAGTAGCGCGGGGTCTTGTCTATGATGATACGCTTGCCCGCCGCTGCTAAGTACTGGCCGTACGCCGCATCGGCGAAAGCGCGGCTGACGATCGTTCGATCTATGCGAGCCAAGAATTCAGAGGTCGCGGTCTTGATCATTGATGCGCCGGCCGGGTGACGGTGCTCCACCCTGCCAAATTCTTTTAGGGCCAGCATTATCCATGGCTCTGGGGGAGCTGTGATATCCGGATGTTGCTGCATCAAATGGGCAAGGAGTGTCGTCCCGGAACGTGGAAGACCGAGGAGAAAGCATACTGCGGGCGGATAGACCATGAATCCTCCTAAGCGTGAACAAGGTGAGCGGCCATCAGCGCCGTCATCACTCGATAATGTAACGGGAGCCCCGAGTTTCTATAAAGCTTGAATCCGTGCGCAGCATAGTCATGTGAGAAGGATGTCGCCTGCAACTCATCGTCTGAGACCTATCGAATCCGATCGATATCAGGATCCGGAGCTTTTGACAGCTCCAATTGCTCTCCTCCGGCTACTAGCAGAAGTGAAACAAAGTAGAGGGTGAGATCAATCGTACGACGATAAAATGCTGATATGGAAAGGATTGAGAAAGCTATACTGAGGTTTATTGCGACGCGCCTGCCACGTCTAGGGCGCAACTCCTGGTCAATCTTTGTGGTCCATCGCACAGTGGAGGACCAGGAGCGTGGCACTAATGCCTGAAATCGAATACCTGTCTCAATCCGACGGCAGCGTTACGTCTCGATGCTATGAAGCGGAGCATGCTCATTGGCGGTCTGCCTACCCGGCGGGCGACGGTCGCACCGCGATGCGGTCATGGCATGTGCCCTCGCCTTTAATGGACCGGGCCCACTGCCTGGGGGTTCAGACCAAGTCAGAATCTTTGCCGATATTACGCATCGCTCGCTGCGGGCAGAGGGCATCATTCGCACCGCGAAGCTCATTCGGCCCGCTCTACAGCCGACGCCGAGCTTCTGATGATCGAGCGCGCAACATATCCGCTCACATAGAAAAGATGATGGTCTCTTGCCCCGCAGCCGCCATCTAGTCCAGCCTTCGTTTCGGTCGGTGAGTGAGCTCCGGCGCAGAGAACGGTCTTGGGTAAGCGAACGATCGCCGGCTCGCTTGCTCTCCGCGCTCAACCTCTGGCTCATTTCAGTGCTGTTAGCCAGCTCCGTATCTGTTTGCCGATCGCGCACAGAGTGATAGATGGATCAGCGGCATTCTGGATTCGCCTTTGGAAGAGCTTCGCGCCGAAAAGAAAACCCCGGCATTTGCTGCCGGGGTCGCATTTCAGAGAGAGTTTGTTAGAAGTCCATGCCGCCCATGCCGCCGCCCGGCGGCATGGCGGGAACGGCGCCGTTCTTCTTCGGTAGCTCGGCAACCATGGCTTCCGTGGTGATCAAGAGCGCAGCCACCGAGGCTGCGTTCTGAATCGCGGTGCGGACCACCTTGGTTGGGTCGATGATGCCCTTTGAAACCAAGTTGCCATACTCGCCAGTTTGCGAGTCGAAACCGTACGCGTACTGCTCCTTCTCCAGGATCTTGCCGACGATCACCGAGCCGTCTTCACCGGCGTTGATCGCGATCTGGCGAGCGGGAGCCGACAGCGCCTTGCGCACGATCTCGACGCCGGTCTTCTGGTCGTCGTTCTTGGTGCGCAGGCCCTTGAGCTGCTCGGAGGCACGGAGCAGGGCGACGCCGCCGCCCGGGACGATGCCTTCCTCGACAGCCGCGCGGGTCGCATGCATCGCGTCATCAACGCGATCCTTGCGCTCCTTCACCTCGACCTCGGTCGCGCCGCCGACGCGGATCACCGCGACGCCGCCCGCGAGCTTGGCAAGACGCTCCTGGAGCTTCTCACGGTCGTAGTCCGAGGTGGTCTCCTCGATCTGCGCCTTGATCTGGGCCACGCGCGCCTCGATGTCGGCCTTCTTGCCGGCGCCGTTGACGATCGTGGTGTTCTCCTTGTCGATCATCACCTTCTTGGCGCGACCGAGCATGTTGAGCGTGACGTTCTCGAGCTTGATGCCGAGGTCTTCCGAGATCGCCTGGCCGCCGGTCAGGATCGCGATGTCCTGCAGCATGGCCTTGCGGCGATCACCGAAGCCCGGAGCCTTGACGGCCGCGACCTTCAGGCCGCCGCGCAGACGGTTCACGACCAGGGTCGCGAGCGCTTCACCTTCGACGTCCTCGGCGACGATGACCAGCGGCTTGCCGGTCTGCACCACGGCCTCGAGCAGCGGCAGCAGCTCGTTCAGCGAGGAGAGCTTCTTCTCGTTGATGAGGATGTAGGCGTCGTCCATCTCAACGCGCATCTTGTCGGCGTTGGTGACGAAGTAGGGCGAGATGTAGCCGCGGTCGAACTGCATGCCCTCGACAACGTCGAGCTCGGTTTCGAGCGACTTGGCTTCCTCGACGGTGATGACACCCTCGTTGCCGACCTTCTTCATGGCGTCGGAGAGGAACTGGCCGATCTCGGCATCGCCGTTGGCCGAGATGGTGCCGACCTGGGCGATCTCATCGTTCGAGGTGACCTTCTTGGAGTTCCTCTGAAGGTCAGCAACCACGGCGGCGACCGCAAGATCGATGCCGCGCTTGAGGTCCATTGGGTTCATGCCGGCGGCGACCGACTTGGCGCCCTCGCGGACAATCGCAGCGGCAAGGACCGTCGCCGTGGTGGTGCCGTCGCCAGCCGCGTCGGCGGACTTGGAAGCGACTTCGCGCACCATCTGGGCGCCCATGTTCTCGAACTTGTCGTCGAGCTCAATCTCCTTGGCGACGGTGACGCCGTCCTTGGTGATGCGGGGAGCGCCGAACGATTTATCGAGCACGACGTTGCGGCCCTTCGGACCGAGCGTAACCTTCACGGCATTGGCGAGGATGTCTACGCCGCGCAGCATGCGGTCGCGAGCGTCTACGCCGAACTTAACTTCTTTTGAAGACATGTGAGTTTTCCCGAATGTTTTCTTGACCTCACCCTTTGCAGCGCGCTCATGCGCTCCTCGGGATGAGCCCTGCGAGCGGTGATTTAGGCGGCCTTCTTCTTGGAAGCGGGGACGTCGAGAACGCCCATGATGTCGCTTTCCTTCATGATCAGCAGGTCTTCGCCGTCGATCTTGACCTCAGTGCCTGACCACTTTCCGAACAGGATGCGATCGCCGACCTGAACGTCGATTGGGATCAGCTTGCCGCTCTCGTCGCGGCCACCGGGCCCGACGGCGATGACTTCGCCCTGGGAGGGCTTTTCCTTCGCCGTGTCCGGAATGATAATGCCGCCAGCGGTCTTTTCTTCTGCGTCGATGCGCTTGACCACGACGCGGTCGTGAAGCGGACGGAATTCCATGCAGATTTCTCCTAAGCAATTTACACAAGTTGAGGATCGTCCGATTGGTAGCAATCGGTGCCCGCGAGCGCCAATGCAGGCACACCTGAGATAAGATTGATTTGTTGGGTAGCAAGTGTTTGTAGGAGGAAAATCCCAGTGCAGCGATTCCGCTTCAAGCCAGATGACCTCGCGAGCTTGTCGCCGAGCTCCCGATATTCTGAGCGAGCTCTGTGCTTCCACCTCATATCGCCTTTCAGTTCTCTTCCCGTCCACTCGCCTTGCAACATTCATGATCTAAAGAGGAACGGTAATATTGGCGATCTGGCGCAACTTCATATGCGTCCGGTCTAGCGATACGCGAGCGGTGCTGAATTCTACGAGGGGACCGGGATTGCCGCGCGTCCATCGATACTTCGTCGCTATTCCTCGCGCCCGATGTGCCCGCTTTACGCCAAAGTGCCTCTGCCCGCGCCGCGGCGGACTTAGCTCGACGGCATGGCCACCCGCGAAGTTGCCTCAGGCCGCTACGAACGGCAGCGCGAGGCGTATGTTGCTCTCACAATAACCTCTTATATGCGTCGGGCGGGATAGCGCACGCGGACAGCGGCTCCTCCTTGAGCTGCCGTCGAGTCCGAGCTTCCTTCTGCTGAGCCAGCTTGACAGTACCTCAAAGATGCCAAAGAGCAGCTGGGACCTCGCAAATGCAAGTACACACTATGTCTGAGCGCTTTCAGTGACAGCGGAGCGCTAGGCCGAGGTCTCTCTTGGCTTCGCCGAGCTATATAAGCATCAAAGCGGAATTGTCGTTTCGACGCTCATGCTCGGCATTTTTCTCTCTGCTCTCCGCCAGCTTAGGCGTAGCGCTGGAAGTAAACTGGTCAGCGAAGAGCTTAGTCGAGCCGGAAGCGCTTTCGCCCGAGCGCTACAACTTCCCGGTCGGTCAAAGGATTGCTTGTCTCGACGTGGAGGGTGAGGTCCAGCCTGTTCGTTCTCAGAAAGTCCAACAGCTTGGTTCTCTCGGTCTCCGGCCCGATGATCAGCAGATCGGTGCAGCTACTCAGCGTCCCACCTACTCTGACGAGAAACGTCGGATCGTCATTCACACCGCAAGCTCCAATCGCAAGCGCCTTACGCGCGCGCACGGTCGTGGCGCCGACGCCCGTTAGCCCGATGAAGAATATCTTGGCCATGAGGTTGTCGATCCACACGACCGCGTGCGAATGAATCTGCTGCGCCATTGTCTTACCTTTCAATAAAAGCGCAAGCCGCGCACGCAATTTCCTCCGTCTGATGATGCCGAACGCAGATCCGGCGAGCAGCCGTATTCGGTTGACCAGCGTTGCTGGACCGGCGGCAGATCGCGTCTTTCCTGAGCGACTTGCTCCTGGGAAGGCGCCAGCTTCATGCTGCAGGTCGCGTCGTCATCGCTGACGGCTTGTGGATTTCGCTCCATATCGTCCGAATATCCTCCGAGTGCTTCTTGCAAGGAGGAGAGCTCTTGCGGCGGCCATAGGTTACGCGGCTTTGGGAATAACCGGATGGAGCCATAGAGCGCAATTCGCCCGTTACGAGCTGGAAATTGAAACGGCGAGAATCGGCCCGTCCGCCAACCGCACTCACTTCAACTATCCGTCTTTCCTTAGGCTCAAACAGGCCCGTTCCCAGATTTCTCCGTTAAAACGCGCCAATGTCGACAAGCCACCAGCTGCGCTGGTGCATCATCGAACTCCCTCGCCCACATCACTCAATCCACGAGCCGCCTGGATGCATAGGTGTACTCGAGTGCCATCCGGCGCGCCTGTTCCTTGAGATTGGCGGCCGCGCTGTGACCCCCGTCAAAATTCTCAAAGTAGAAATAAGGCTGGCCGAGGGCAGCAAGCCTGGCGGCTGCCTTGCGGCCGTGCGCCGGATGCACGCGATCATCCTTTGTGGAGGTGAGAATGAAAGGCATAGGGTAGGTCTTGCCCGGGATCAGCTTTTGGTAAGGCGAGTAAGCCTCAAGCCACCCGCGCTGCTCGGCAACGGCGGGATCACCATATTCACCGATGTACGAGGCGCCCGCGCCCAGGCTTGTGAAGCGAAGCATGTCGAGCAGCGGCACCTGCACGATCGCCGCGTTGAAAAGGTCGGGTCGCTGAGTAATTGCGGTGCCTACCAGCAGACCTCCCTGGCTGCCGCCGACCACGCCCAATCGGCGCGGAGAGGTGATCTTCCGGCGAATCAAGTCCTCCGCAACGGCGATGAAATCATCCCACGTTCGCTGCTTTGTTGCTCCCTGGGCAGCCTGGTGCCATCGCGGTCCAAACTCGCCGCCACCGCGCAGGTTTGCGACGACATATGCATTGCCTTGCTCGAGCCAGAGCCGCCCGATCGGCCCAACATACGATGGCAGGAGCGGAGCTTGAAAACCGCCATAGCCGGTGAGAAGGGTCGGGATGGGCTGCCCGGGCCTTGCGTTCTTTGGACGCACCAGAAAGTAGGGTATCAGGGTCCCATCGGGCGAAATTGCCTCGAATTGCTCCACAACGTGGCTGGACGCGTCGAAGTTAGGAGGTGACGTCTTCAGCATTTCAAGGCGTTTGGTCGCCGCGTCTAGGTACCAGAGCGAAGTCGGCACGAGATAGCTGGACACCGTGAACAGCACTTCGTCCGTTTCAGGGTGAGCGGCTAACAGGCTGACGTTCTTGTTGGCAGAGAATGGGATCGGCGTGGCCTGCCAGGCGCCCTGGTCATATCTGTAGATGAAGGTCTTACTCTGAACATTGTCAAGGATCGTCAGGATCAAAACGTTCTTGGTAACCGCCAACCCGCTGATCGCGTGCCGCGCTTCGGGCTGGAAGACCATCGAAGGCGTCGCGCGCAGCGGATCCTGCTTCCATTCGGCCAGGTCATACGAGACAATCGAACCGGCAGCAAAGTGGGTGCTGCCGGACGGTACCCAGTCTTCCTCGAGCGTCACTAGCAGGCGGTTACTGGCAATGCCAACGATGCCGGCCTTTTTCGGCAGGTCAAGCTTGATCGGTCCGTTGGGCCCGAAGAGCACATACTCCTGCTCGAAGAAGCTGATGGCGCGCACGGCGCCGATCGCATGAACCTTGCCTTCACTGTCCCACAGCACGAACGGCTGCGCCATCGCATCATTCGAACTTCCGCGAAAGACCTCGCGCGCTTGAACCAACGGCTGCCCCCGTTTGAGCTCCTTCACGACGAAGGGGTAGCCCGAGGGCGTCATGGTGCCTTCCCCCCAATCTCGGGCGACGAGTATGGTGTCGCGGTCGACCCAGCTGACGCTCTGCTTTCCCTCCGGAAGATCGAATCCCGCTGGTACGAAGGCTTTGGCATGCCGATCGAACTCGCGAATGAACACAGCATCCTTGCCGCCGTCAGAAAGCTCGACGAGGCACAGGCTCTCCTCAGGCGGCAGGCAGGTAGCGCCATTGAAGACCCAGTTCTTCTTTTCCGTGACGGCCAGAGCGTCAATGTCAAGAATAGTCTCCCAGCGCGTGTCCGAGCTGCGATAGCTGTCAAACGTGGTGCGCCGCCAGATGCCGCGCACCTGGCTCTCGTCCTGCCAGAAATTGCACAGACCCTGCCGCTCCAACGAAACATACGGGATCCGGTCCTTGGCTTGAAGGATGCTCAGCGCCTCTTCATACAAGCGATTATAGCGGGGATCTGACTGGAGCGCTCCGAGCGTCTTATCGTTCTCGGCCCGCGCCCAAGCGAGTGCGCGCGGCTCATCGATTTCCTCGAGCCAAAGGAAGGGATCCTCCACCTCGGCCGTAGCGACCCGGTTCTGGGGCGACGCTGGAGAGGACAGATTCGCCTTCGAGAGCGTCGCGGCGGCAAGGATTGACTGCGTCATAGAAGTTATCCTGAACTGCGTGGGTCGCTCGGCTGGCGCAACTTCGACTTGGCCAAAGCGAATGGACGGTGTGCATTGGGTGCCGACAGCGACATGCGCTGGACCGTGCCCGGCTGCAACGAAGCAAGCGGCGTGCCGCTGGAGATTGGGACATCCCCTAGGCCTCAGTGCCGGCCGATCGGCTCAAACCTGACACTGTGGCGTTCGCTCCGACATCATTGTCATAAGTTCTACGCCTTCGGATGACTGGACATAGTTCGCCCGCTCTGTCTGAAATGTTCGCCCGTGGTTGCGTTAGATGGACTGTTGGCCTACCTCAGTTGCAAAAGGGTCGTATTCACAGACGCGGCTCCATACAGTTTGCGGGTTTCGTGAGAAAGCCGACAATTCGCGGCTCGCTGATGAGTCCTTGCGACCCCATGGATGCTTGCTCGCTCCCGCGTCAGTCCAACGTCTCTAACTGTCCATCAGGAGTGGCCCTTTAATGGTGAATTTCGCTATTCATTGACGGCCGCGACTGATGCGGGATGTTCGACAGATTGGACCTTGCCGCGGAGCATCGAATGCCGCAACAGCGGTCGTGATCCCGTGCTTGCAACTGACTTCCGCGGACTACGTGCTTTGCCATCTCACGATCTTCCGCACTCGACGGGACCGGCGCTGCACAATAGGCCGCCTAATACTGCATTGGAGGAGGCTACCGAGATCCTGGCATAGGCCGCAAGAGTCGCACGGGAATAAATCGCTTGAACCTCACGCTGCGTCAGGACGTAGGCTGGAAAGCGTAATGAAGGTCCGCGATCTCTCATATTCCGCTCGCTTCCATTTGGGACCACGCTCACAAGCGCGCTATCAAAAAGGAGCTCTAGGTGTATGGTCGAACGCATCGATTACATGCCTTTGCAACTCATTTAGTGCAGCGCAATTGGGCGCATGGGCACGGGTCAGCCGCAAGCGGAGGCCGGCGTCATGCAATGCGCTGGAGAAGAGCGATGAGAGGAAAGACATGTGTGAAGGGTGTCTCCCGTTCCTGCCTCGTCCGACGGCGCCGTCCCGCCGTTCTCTAATGCTGTTCGCTGCTTCGGCGGCCGGCATGATGTTTGGCGGTAGGATTGCGCGCGCGATGGAGCCAACAGCGCCGCCCAAACCAGACAACCTGCTCTCGCCGAGGGCTTCGCTGGCGCGACTCTTGGAAGGCAATGCGCGCTATGTTCAGGGCGTATCGCGGGGCGGCGACTTCAGGCGGGAACGCAACGCTCTGGTCGGCGGCCAAAATCCATATGCGGCAGTCCTAACCTGCGCCGATTCGCGAATCGTCCCCGAGTATGTTTTCAATAGCGGACTTGGCGATCTGTTCGTTTGCCGTGTTGCCGGCAATTTCGCTAACGATGAGACCATCGCCAGCATGGAATATGCGGTGGCGGTGCTAAATACGCCCTTAATCCTGGTACTCGGCCATGATCGCTGCGGGGCAGTCAGTGCTACGATCGACTCCTTAAAGGACCACACTACTCTGCCGGGACACATTCCATCCCTCGTTTCCGCACTTGCCCCCGCGGTCAAGGCTTCCTCCCACGAGAGCGGAGATGCTCTTGCCAATGCGATCCGCCAAAACGTGGCTGAGAACGTTTATAAGCTAATGTCAGCAGCCCCGCTTCTGAAGCTGGCAGTCGAGCAGAATAGGCTGAGGGTCGTCGGCGGTCTTTATCGGCTCGATACCGGTAGGGTCGATCTGCTGAGCTAATACTCATTAGAACGCTTCCTCGAGCCGCCGCGAGTCACGAGGATAGCGGAACGGCGTGAGACCTCTCTATAACGCCCATTGACCTCTAATCGCTTGAGGCAAGAATGATGTGGAGCGGATTCGCCGCTTCCTGCAGCATGCAGGCCAGCAACTCTATCGATCAGAACGGCTCTCCACGTATGGAGCACGGGGCGCCGATCTCGTGATGTGCCATGCAGATGTGCTCGACAGCCATCTGATAATTCTTCAAGGCCTAGCGGCAAGTCGCCAGGATCGCTCGAAGCAGTTGTTGTCAAAACTGCCATGTCTCGCTTGGGGTCATCGAAGTTCGCTATGCCTTCTGACTGACGAGGAGGTTCGATACGTGACCTGAAGGTTCGTGTGCTAAGCTGACGAGGCGAGCATTCGGAGAACATCGACCCATGGTGAGATCGCAAAGAATGATGATGCGCAACTGCCCGGATTACTCACAGGGCACGCCTCATCAGTAGACACATTGAATTTTCGCGAACGTCGCGAAAGCCCTTGAATCGCACGTAGCGTCAGATTGTAGGATCTTGGAATGAGATCGAGATCTGACAAACCAACTTGGGCTGCTGCTTAGCATCTGGGGCGATGGCATACTTGGAATTCTCCATTCTTTGGCGTCATGGGCTTTCGAGCTACGTCCGGGTATCGCCATGCGCGGCTTCCGCATGACCCACTCTACCAGTGGCAAGCGAATACTGACCAATTCACCCGCGCTATCGCGGGCTGCCGGCCAGCGTAGGCGGATATCATCTCCAAGACACGGAGGCGATATCAGGCTTAGCTGGGATTGATCTTATGTTAGAATTTGCGGCACCTCCTGACCGCAAATAAGCCGTCGGCAACTCTCCCTTGCCGACGATTGGTGCGATGTGTAGCAGCATCGCTCCGTTCCAGTCTGACTTAGCCCGGCTTCAGAGAATGAGGCCGGGCACTTTTTGCTTCCGCGTCCCGCGTAGACCCCAGGATAGTTGATCATTCCCGTTGCCAGCGGCGAGCAGCTCGGCGCTTTCTTTGTAAGACTTAACCGGCTCATCAGGTCTTGGATGATAAAGTCGGTCAAGGCGTGAACACCATCTTCGCCGACGCCATCGACCCTAGATGAGGCCGTCACCGATCTGCATTTTGGTGGCAAATGTCGCGCAGCCAGTCTTCGTTTTCACCGAGGTAATTTGCAGTCAGGCCGATGGTGGTGACGTGATGATCCTCGTTGGTCGGCGCTGTAATGCCGCTCGAGTGGAGACCGCTGATGCCAGTGTCCAATCCAGGCCAGAAGCTCGTCCAGCCGGTGAGATAGGTGGGCGGCGATGGGACAAAGGATGTCCGTGAGCCGGACCTGTGGATCGAGGCGTTTCATTTTGGCGTGATGATCAAGCTATACATGGAAGCACGCGCGCCATCCGCCGCGATCAGAGCCACAGAACAACCAGAATCTTCGTCCAAGAGCGATGCCTCGCAACCTAGTTTCGGCGGCATTGCCGGAGAGACCGACTCGTCCGTCCTCCAGGACCGCGTGAAGCTCGCTCACGGCTTCAGCAACTAATTGAGCGCCTTGGCCGGTCGTGCCGTGGGACAGCTTGGCGAGCTGCTCCCGCATTTAGACCTGCAAGTCCTCGACCAGAAGCCGGCTCAGCGTCTGTCAAATCTCCAGGCGCCCAGCACGCTGCTGGCCAACAGCGTAGTGCGTAGGCCAGGTCCGGCGCCGACTGCCGCCAAGCAGTGATAACTACCATAGATTATCGGCCGAAGGGGTCGCTGAAGGATGTGCGGCGGTCGGCTCGCGATGGCCACGCCGCGCTCGCTCAATAAGACCGTCAGCGACCGCAGCAGATCCTCAGGAATTGGAAAACGGTCGTCGCGTCGGCAAGCACGACCTCACCGGCGATCGCGACGGCAGCCTGGTGCTCTTAGGGATGCTCGCCCCTACTCGCGGGAGTAGTCGATGATCGCCGCCTGGGGCCCGGAGCCGCTAAATGCCCGATCGTCCGAGACGCAGATCCACATCGTGCCGTGACAATCATGACCCTAATCGGCCTTACCGCTGCGAGTTCACGGAAGGCCTTTTTTGTTGGCTTACGCGCGCGGAAGACTCCGGATGGTGAATTGGACGCAGCTTAGGTGCCCATGTTGCCAGCTCGCCTGTACCACGCAGCCTTTCATACTCAGCAGTGAACTGCCAGGGCAAGCCCGCCATGGCGGCGCGGTGTACCATGTCCGCCGCCCGACGGCTTCGCCGGGACCTGAACGGGTCGTCTTTCTGCGGGTGAGCTAAGGTTCACCTCAAAGCTTGCTATTCTTGAGCAAGACATCGCCTTCCACTGCGCGCGGATAGTGAGTCGCCACTTCGAAGAAAGGTAAAAGATCGAGGATGGCTCGCAATGACAACTGCCCTTCGTAGAGCTCCCGGTCGCTATATTCCGTGTAGATGAAGCGCGTGTTGCTCAAGGTCTGCATCCCTCCAGCGATGACATCAGACTCGGCTCCCTGCACATCCATCCAGATCAAATCGATGATGCTCAGGCCCACTTCGCTGCACCAATCGTCAAGCCGTTGGCTTTCAACTGAGATGGGGCGGTCGAAGCGGACCCATTCATATTCCGTAAGATGATTCTTCGGCCGGCGGATTGAGCCAGAGAGGTCCCATTCTTGTGCATCTCCTTCTCCATTGCTGGGATGGAAGTCGACCTTCCCGTTTCGATCGCTTATCGCAATCTCGAACAGATTCACTTTTTGAAGATACGGACCCATGTTCTTCTTGAAGCGAGCGCTCGCGCGGGGGTCCGGCTCAAAACAGTATAGTTGCGCCCCTGGGCACAATTTGAGAAACTGTTTCGTATCGGTTCCATCGTTGCAGCCGATGTCCAGGATGACCGGATTTGGCTTCTGAATCCGTGAAAGTATGTGCTGATGTTCGTCGACTTTTTGCATTAGCGCGCAGATCCACTGAAGCTTTTCCTTCTAGAGGGAAATCACACGCGATACGTAACGGCGCAACACATATCAACGTATATCCCCTATATCACCCGGATATGCTGCAAGCCGGCGTGACAGCCCAGAATGAGCGGGTGGGCAAGGCGTAGCCATTCAAATCAATAGTGGAAACGTCGATTGGTGCTTACCAGCGGCACGCTGCCCAATTTCACGATTATGCTCGCTGGATAACTAAAGCGGCCCACCTTTGCGCTTTTGAGGCGGCCGACGTTGAGCTCAGCAACACGAAGCCCGCGCGAGACGAAGGCGATCTGTGAAGCCACGGCCATCACCGATACGTCACGCTGGACAGACGCATTTGACGTGAAGGGCTGGCCGATTCGGCTAGTACCAACGTACGTGCCGCGGCCTAGGCATGTACCAGAGTGCAGTTTCTATTTTGCTCAAGAATGTGCGCCGACGCGCGATCCCCAACGTCCAAGAACGAGATGATGCAGGAAGTTCCCGAACGGATCGCTGTAGGGCGGCACCGCGATCGCCCGACTGTGGAAGCTTATCAAGCTGGCCATTAGAAGGACCTCCGCCGTGGCCACTCGTGGCTAGCGAAGGCACAGCCATATCCAAAAGACGCTGGCCAACACAATAGCGACATCGCAAAGGTACTTCAGGCTGCCAGGAACTGACAATAAGCAGCCGAGATTAGCTCCATCACAATCTGGTCGCCGGCACATTTGTTACATCCATCGGGAGCAGCGCTTCCAACCTACAGTGCTGGCTCCGTCGGCGGCCCTGACGCATTATCCACTATATCCGCTGTAGTAGTCGATCCACCCCGCTCTTAAGGTCAGTCACAGGCCTGCTGAAGCCTCGCCTCGAGAGGCGTTGCGCGGGGAACTCGGGTAAGCTCGCTGGGACCAACGAAAGGCCAATATGGCTCTTGGCGCAAGGCGAGACGTGCCCACTGATCGGCGGCATCGAGGCAATCGACCCGTTTGATTTGCACATGGCGGAAAGTGTTACGCGAAGCATAACCCGTGCTCCATATCCATCCAGCCCATCACGATATCGCCTGCATCTGTGCAAACAAGATGGCTGCGTCGGAAGGTCCCAGCCCAACGATACCTACGAAACCCGGCGGCGGCATCGGAATATCCCGATTGATGGGCCTCCAGAGATGCAGGCAATACCGGCTGTTATTCACATATTGCGAATGGGGCGGATGCAACTGCATCACACATTCCTCCTCCTCCCAAAACAGGTCCTTAACGAAGCACATCTCTTCCCAATTCGGACAACGCCGTAGTGTCGAGACAGCGACGTGCTCCCAGCCTGGGCGTACAAGTGCAGTGATGTTGAGCTCGCAGCCACAGGGTCCTTGCACAAGAAATTGGCCGCATGGACCTGATCCAGGAGCACTGGCTAGTCGGCCAGATCGTACCCGGCCTGCCTCAACCTTTTCTATGATCTGCGACCGCACGCTGTCTCCTTAGCTCCGCGCATATCGTTGAAGTCCCAGCTAGATGACGTTGTTCTGCAGAATTGGCGCCGGTTCGCTCCTCAGTCCCGTATCGCGGTGGATGTCGTGACCACAACCCCACCGCATCCAGCACGCAGATGCCTCCCCAGATTCGATGCAGCCGCCTCATCGTCATTCATAGACCGTGCTTGAAAGTGGCGGACAGCCTACCTAAGCCCCTTTTCCCGGATTTGGTACGACACAATAATCATGCCTCCGGAAGTACGGTTTTCCTTTTCGTCTCCTCTGGCTACCCGTCGAGCCTCAAACAGCGGTAATAAGTCATCTGTGTGGCGTTACGAACTAATTATAGGCTTAGCGCCAACTAGGGCTTCGTCTGCGTAACCAATCACTGGTTCGTTGATAATTTGCCCCGGCTAGACGCTTTCTCTGTAATCCAGGCCGGGCTCAGCTTGCCCGCCTTGCCTGATCGACGAACCCCGTTACCTTATGGGTCGCTCTGGAAACGCGACTGCATCAGCTTTATCGCCTCCGATCAGCAATCTGTCTCCGGACCAATATGCTCCAAAAGATGGCTCAGGATTTAGCCAGGTAGTAGACGGTGAGATTTCGGCACCGCGCCTTCAGCGTGACCGAAGCCTGTAGCGCGCTTCACAGGAACAGGCGTTTCACTGCGAGCGAAGACGTGACAGCCCAGTGCCCGGCTTGGCCTAACTGCCCGTAGATGGGTTCGAGCGGTCTCAGACATGTAACCTGCCTGGCATGCTCAAAGGGAGCGCGGCCACGTATTCAAAGGCAACATTACGACTGGCCCGAATATCGCAAGAAGCCGACCAGCTGGTCGGATGTGATTGCATTGTAGAGTTCGGATGTTGACTTATCTTGCAACGAGCGTGAATCGCCGGATTCCAAGGTCACTTCAGATATCTGAGGTGACAATGACGGCGGCCCGACAATACATCTGGTCCATTTCGCTTCTGGCGGCAAGCTCCCCAATTCAAGCGAACGGCCGGCAATGACCCTCCATTTTCACCGCGCCATCGAGCATCTCGAAGTATGGAGCGCAGCCGAGGATGGCTTCTCATTTGTGATTACTTATGAAACCCCGACTGGTCCCGGCTTTCGCGGGCGTTCAGGCTATGTAGCCTCCTGGCGACCTCCTGGCGATCGCCGTGGCGCCATAAGAATCGGTGGTTCGCCCTTTCGAACGTTCTTCACGGCGGAGGGTGCTTGCAACAGGATGCTCGAATATCTGACGGAGGAGAACTGACGTGAGACTGATCGTTCGCTGCAACGCACGCGGCGAGTGCGGTACTAGGGGAGCCTCGCGAAAGGCAGCCAGCCTCAAGCGCAGGAGCACACCTTCATGAGTTCTTTCACTGATTAATTCCGGCCGCCCTGCTTCTGGTTCAGAGGGACGCCTTGTCGTGTCGGTGATGTCCGATTCAAGACCTCGATGTCGAGAACCTGACAATTGTTCATGCTAAACCGCTCCCAAATCTAGCTCGGAAACCGCCTCGTCTCATATGCTTCAGCGCTGCGACGGCATTTCACATGGCATGCCGATTGCTGAAGACAGTATTGCCGAGCAACGTAGGTTTCTGACGCTCATTCTGCAGAGACCCCCATAGCTCTCGGTCGGTAGGAAGGCGTAGTGGTCAGACTATCGATGCGGGAACGCAACACCGCCTACCTCAGATCACATGAATGCTTCGCAACCACCGAGGGCCTGGAACTACGGGCTGATTGCAGCGCTTCTTTTCAATGCGCTGCTCTGGGCCGGGATATATTGGGTAGTCACAACGCTTTTTTACTGAATGCACTACTCCGAGCATGCATCGTGAAGCTATCGATGCGCCCAGCCAGCTTACATACTGCGGCTTCAGGCCTGTCTTAGGTACTCGATAGAACGCGCGTACGTAGCAGGCAAGCAGTCGTTCAAGCGACGCCTCGCTGACCATTCAGCTCCGGCGGGACGACACAAACCGAGGACACTACACAGCACGCGTGGATATAGAGTCGATGCCGCGCCCCTCGGTCAAGGGCCGGACCTAGCTCCCTTTCAACCGGCTCAGGTTCTGTCGAGAACTGCGGAGCACTAGAACTCCGGAGTGTGGTCTTGCTCGCTATCGTTCATGCACGTCCGCAACTCTTGGGCACGGCGCGCTAGCTTGTCATACTCCTCGGCGATCTTGAATAGCCTCGCTCGAGCTTTGCCGTCCTCCAAGGCTGCCCCCTTAGTTCGCGTTGCTTCTGCACGGCGCCGCCAGTGATCGGGATCGCAGAGCTTGCTTTTCGGATTCATCGGCCTGAACATGCAACCTGTATATCGCAGAAAATCGATGCCGGTGATCCGTACGTTTACTTAAGCCGTTTTGCCGCAGCTCTACCAACCATCCGCCTCGTATTGCGCCACCAACATTGCGCGCGCGCGTTCTGATCAAACATTGACGCTATGTGCATCTCGCGACGATTCCGAGAACATCACGATCTTTTCCGTAGGAAATGGGCAAGTGCGCCCGACGCATAGTCCGACATAGCACATTTCATCCACAACGAGGTGAAATGGTCCAGCGCAGACACACTCCCTTCTCGGTTCGATCACTCAAATGTACTAATTCAGACATCGGATTACAAAAGGGCTTGAATCGCACGTAGCGTTAGATTGTAGGTTCATCGCAAGTGGTGCCTCACCGACACTCTAGACCTCCCTGAGAGCTAATGAGAACAGCGCATGCCTCACCCTCTACACTCATCCGACAAAGCTCAGTGGGTCAGGCACTGGGGCGAAAGCACGCTCGTGTGACCTATCCGTTCGGATTACGGCACACACGAGGCTACCGGAATCCCCCACTGAGCTCGCATCATAGTCAGCACTTTCAACAACGAGGCACCTTCCTCTCAACCTCCAATCTCGCTTCTGCTCAAAGGCGCGCTAGCGGGAACGCATCAAACGAGACCTCTGTGCGCTACCAGACCCGGGGTCCAGCCACGGGGATGTTGACTAGTCGGATTTTGCCATCTGCCGCGGCACCTTCGTTCATCCCAGCGCCTTCAGTTGTTGTTCCCTCGGAGTCCGAACCGAGGACCGCCGGTCGGCGAGGTGCTTCGCAACCGCGGGCGTGTCGCGCCTGCCGCTCTCCGCCACTAACGCAATGGGCGTTCCGGCCTGTTTCTCTGGTCGACAGCGTGGATCGCGCTCGGCCTAGGATCACTCATACTGCCAACCGAGTCCTTAAGGGGATATCATGACTCTCACACAGAAACTGCACTGGCATTTTCTTCCGAAAACTCTCTGCTATGCAATCGTCTTTGTTGTAAGCGCCGCAACCGCATCTTTGGGACCCGAAGTGGCCGCTGCGGGAGATCAGCCGCCGACGGAAGCGGAGAAGGACGCTTGTATACAGGACGTCTTTCGCCTGTGTAGCAACCACATCCCGGATCCCACTGCGATCACATCGTGTCTCCGAGCCAAGCAGGCAGCCCTAAGTCATCAATGTCGCTACGTCATATCCGCCCGCGATAGTGCCAGAGGAAAGTCCGACACCAAGTGAGAGCGAGCGATCCTGCAGGCCCGCTAGGCTGCCATACGGCGCTTCCGAGCCCTAGATGGGGGCCAGCGTTCTCGCTGACCCCATATCAAGACTCTTGACGAGCGGAGCGATAAAAAGCCAATCCAACCTTCCTACGCTAGACGGGTCCTTCTACACATCTCTGCCGCCCGGCACAGTCCAGACGGCCACGAGGAGAAAACCGTCAAAAGGCTCCGTCTGCGTGCGGCGTGCCGAAGCAGGCCTGGCCATTTGAAGGACAATGCAGCATGAATTGCAGTCCCTCCGCCAGAATTGATATCGAGCAAAGTCACGTTCTTCTTGGCAGGATCGCGCCAAGGAAGGCTTGAACCTTGCGTCGCGTGAGGTTGTAAGATCGCGAGCGAAAGTTGGCGCCGCGCAGACGTCAACTTTGGGATGCCGAACTGCTATAGTGCGCCGGCTTAGCACCAGATGGAGCCGACGCTCCGCAACCGTCGAGTCAGAGTGCACCTGTAGGAGCGAGATCTTGAGAAGGTTATCAGCAGAGTTCGCGGATAGAGTACGGGAGCACGGACAATGGGGTGAGCTAGAGGATGAAGCGGCACTAGGAAGCGGAACCTTCAATTCGCCGCGCAGAACAATGAACGCCCTCGAAGCGACCCTTAGCAAAGTTGCCACATGCGCTGCGCACGATGAACGGCGACCGCCTCCGGTACATGGTGTCGGTCCAGGCGCGCTCCTCGCAGATCAGGGGATGATTGAGAGCGATACCCTTCCGTGGCGGAGCCGTCGAACAAGTAGTCAGCGCTGTCTGCGCAAGGAGGAGCACAATGGACCGATACAGTGCGCCACCCGACCCCGTTGCCATCGTCGATAAAGGCAGTGATGCGTCGACCCGTCTCGACATGCGCCTACTTCATCGTAGCGGGAGCTGGCATGCCGTGGCCGAGCAAGGTACGCGCGCGACCTTCCTGCCGAACAAGGGCAGCCACGGACGTGTTGGGGGCACCCCACGATCATCGAGAGACGGCCGATTATTAGGTCTCCACATCATGCTCGCTACGCATCAGGAATGAACATGACTACGCCACCAATGGAAGAAGCACTCGCGACTATGGCAGAGATAGACCACATTATTCGGAAATTTCGAGAGGTGATCGATACAGATAGCTCAATCCCTCCGGATCTGCGCGATACGCTGCATACAACGCTTGATAAGCATCTTCTCGCGGCAAAAAGGCGAGTTCTCAAACACTTATGACTCCGTGCCGACAGCATCGATGTTCAAAGTCGAGGGCGTCGAGCACCATCTAAAGGCAGGCGTCCATGTCAAGCGTTCTCACAACGCTCCGGATATGACCAAAACACCTTTTCAGGCTCAGGGGGTGGAGGAGCGCTGCTTAAAGCTGTCCAGCGAAGCCGGCCAGGCCTGCTTAGATACTTGACGTCGTAGCAGTTCAGTCAAGATGCATGTCGGGTGGGGGCATGTGGCCTCTGGCTCGCCAACCGGCCCTGCTTTGGCGCGCCCGCTCCGCCACGAGTCGCACACGGCGATGTTGGCTTCAGGCTATACGACACGGTTATTCTACTATCCCTTCTCGTCAGGACGCAACTTCCGCGACCAACGCCATCGCACAAGTTCAGCAGTCCAGATGAGAGCGGTTCTTCAGCCCATCTGTGAAGGAGCCTCACGCGCCATAAGGGACGTTGGTATGAGCCTTGCTTACCCAGGCTCAGTCCATGTGGTTCGCCAAGTCGAGTGCATTACTTCAGCGTCGACGTCTGGTTCCAGATGAATGTGTGCAACAAAGCAGAGTTGAAATAAGCCGCAACGGCAGCATCCATACATATATCCAAGGAGACATAGCATGTCCGGTGTTGCAGGCGCATTTGTGCTGCCTTCAAGCCGCTCAAAAGCGACCGTCTACGATCAGCTCAAGCACATGGTGCCGAAGCTAGAGAACCGAGGACAGGCCGGGTTCGGGGTCGCCGCGTTCATGCATGAAGGAGGCTTTCGATATGCGAAGTCCTATCGTCTCCCACGTAACCTGGCGGGGATTGATCATGATGAGCAGGATGCGCCTTTCAGACCGAGTGTAGCGATTGCACACATTCGCACCCCTTCTTCCACAGGAAATAGTTACGCTGAGTTGCAGCCGCTTGACAATAACAAGATCGGCTTCCGCCATTTGGCAGTTTGTTTCAACGGGGCTTTGGTCAACGCTAATGAACTAAGGGAAGAACTGCGCGCGGAGGGCCATCAGCTTAACAGCAAGTTGGATACTGAGGTCTTGCTCAGGCTCATAGAGCGCATCTGTCAGAGAGATTACTGGCAGCACTTTCTGGCCGTTGATTACGAGAAAGTCTTTCAAGAACTCAACGGCCTCGTTGACGGAGCTGTCAGCGCACTCTTGCTGGACGGCTTGGGAAATCTGACCGCCTTCCGCAATAGCAGCGGTTTGCGGCCTTTGGAATTCATGCAAACCGAAGACGGCTTTCTGCTTTTTGCCTCGGAAAATAGTGCATTTTCCGGACTGAAAGGCCAGATCGACGAGGTCCGGCCCAGTCACATCAAGCATGTGAACGGCAGAACGGGTGATTGCCTAGACCGCTTTGTGGGCGGCGCGCAACGTGAGCCAAAGCTTTGCGCCTACGAAACGCTCTATCTGGCAAACGCAAGAACGTTGGTACGCGGTCAATCCAATCTGACAACTCGTCGTAATATTGGGATGAGCTTAGGTCGCGTTCTCTGGCCGAGAATAACAATCGGAACAGGCTCCGCTCCTATAATCGTTGCTTCCATGCCACGCACAGGAGCACCGTATGCGGACGGTTTATTTGCGTGCCTGCTCAAACAGCAAGCTGACCTGATCGAACGAGTCGAAGTTATCGGAATAAGCCATTCTCAGCGCACGCTTATCGGCGACCTCGGCCAGCGCAAATCGCTCATCTCGCAAAAGTACCGCCTCAACGGAAAAGACGTCACAGATAGAATCATCATCGTAGCGGATGAAGCCCTCATTCGGGGCGACACAAGCCGGGCAGTCACGGAAATGCTCCTTGGGGCCGGCGCCAAGGCTGTGCATTGGGCTATCGGCTCGCCGCCTATCGTCGCGCCGAATTACTATGGCATGGGTATAGAGACCATAGACGAGCTCGCGTTCTGGAACATATGGAAAACTCTACCATCCGAGGCGCGGAAGGAAAGCTTGCGCTTTCATCGGATCCCGCCGCAAACGCTCGAGGTAATCCAGCGCGGAATTGCTCTGTCGATCAAGGCTGCCACTGTCACGTATCTGCCCTTCGAAGCTCTCCTCTCACTGCTGCCGCAGGGCCACGATGGAATAGATCTATCTGCGTTTACGTTCGAGATGCCGACTCCCGCGGGGCAAAAACGCGCAAACGAAAACCTGAACCGATTGCTTGCCGATCACCTTTACGGACACGCCTAGTGAATGAGGTCGCGATGAAACCTGCTCTTGTATTTGATTGGAACGGTACGCTCCTCGACGATGCCGACGTCTTGCTGCAAACCACGAACATCATACTTGGCCGCTTCGACCGCGCTGCTATCGATATGCAGACTTTTCGGGACCGATTCGATGTTCCACTTTCCGTTTTCTACCGTAGTCTCGGATTGTCGGAAGGGGATATCGAGACGATCGATAGTGATAGTAGTGCAATCTTTCATGACGTCTATGAACCGCTCGCGAACAAGGCCGCTTTACGCGACGGCGCGAGATGCATCTTGGAAACAGCACGTCAACATGACATATCTAGCATTATCGTCAGTAATCATATAGCCGATCCCGTTCGAGCCCAATTACAAAGACATGGCATCAACGATTGCGTGGCGGAGGTTCTGGCGTTCGAAAGCCGCGCGACCCAATTCAAGAGCATGAGCAAAGGGGAGCGGCTTCGTCGATATATTCAGGCATACGATCTGACGCCAGGCTCAATTTTTATCGTCGGGGACATGCCTGTCGAAATGGATATTGCACGCGATCTTGGACTGATCAGCATAGCAATTATGGGAGGATGTGTATCGGAGTCCCGGTTGAAATTGGCGCAACCAGATTATCTCGTTGAGGACCACCATATGCTGCTGCCGATTCTGCAGGACCGCGGTCTCTTGGGAACCTCATAGTGAAGCTCGCCTTGACTCACGTATCAACTGCAACACCAGGGACTGCCGAGCAAAGGATTGGCCTGATCGGCGCAGGACGCATGGGGACGGGAATGGGGATCAGCCTTTTGCGTCACGGCGCCGAGCTGCACATCAAAGTCAACAGAAACCGTGTTGGCGCGGACCGCTTGACCGCTATGGGTGCCTATGAGCACACCGCAGTTTGTGAATTAGCTCGGCATGTAAGTGCCGTCGTTTTATCGCTGCCCTCAAGCTGCGAGGTCGAGGCAGTCTGCCTTGGGCAACATGGGCTATTTGCACATTTGGCTCGACAGAGCTTGATACTTGACTGCACGACGTCCTATCCTGCTTCAACACTCGCTTTGGCCGAACAGGCCAAAAAGCATGACTTACACTTCATAGACGCCCCAGTGACACGAAGCCCCGAACAAGCAGAACGAGGGCAACTCAACGCCATCGTTGGATCGGATGAGAACACGTTTCCTGCCGCTGCTCGTGTTCTTACCGCATTCTGCGAGAACATTGTCCATGTGGGTGATGTTGGACAAGGCCATAAGCTCAAGCTTGTCTACAATAGCATGACGATGGGCATAGCGTCAGTGGCTGCCGAAGCCTGCCAGTTTGCGCAGGCGATCGATGTTGACCTAGCGACCTTACGCTCTTTGGTCGGTCGCGGCGCGACCAACAGCGGGATATTCCAAAGTTTCGCAGCCTTCTTGTTAGGCGAAACGCCCGATGCTTTGGCAATATCGATTACAAATGCCCGGAAAGATATCGAGTGCGGCGTGCGATTGGCAAACGAGACGGCGTTGAAGATACCGGTTCTGACTGCCGCCGCGCAAAAGTTCCACACCTCTGTAGCCGAAGGCAAAGGTGAACTGACCTTGCCTCATCTTGCACTTTCCGAGGCAAAGGGATCATAGGGCAATGACCGGAGTGAGCCCTGAACCCTAATCGCGTTGTCCATACCTTCCTGCGGCCGACGAAGTGGGGATCGCGGAGCTGGCACCTTATTTCTCTCCATGGACCGGCTTCGGTGCACGGGCAATTGCATGGCAACTCCATCGGACTTTGCCGCCACGCGCGGGCCGCCGCGATATCGGGAGCAAAAGTAAGCAGCGACCTCGTCCACCACGCAGGGCGCCGGGACTGCTTTCGTGAGCAGCAATCCACAGTGACGTACCACTTGAGCAGCCCATGGTGTAGGGACTCGCGCAATTGTATGCGTTCGGCAACCAAGATCCTCAGAATAAGACTTCCGTTACCGGCACATAGCGTCACGGGAGTACATCAGGAGCTAAGGTTGATATAGATCAGCCCCGTCGTGGTCTTGGCGTACCACGGGCCCGGACATTGCGCCTTCCCTCGCGTTGACTGACATCTTTGGCGCCTCTTACCGCAGCTGACCGATGTACACTGCACAGCCCACTTCCATTTCGCAGCCCACGCGTAGATCTGGCTTGCGTGTTCAGGTCACGGCCACTCTGGCATCGGCTTAGTTGGGTGTGAGTGCGGGTGCTCTGGCAGCCTGGTTCATCGCAAAGTCCCTCTGGATTACTCACGGACGAGTGCGGCAAGCTCCGCTTCGAGCTTAGGTTGGTGCTCAAAGATCGCATTTATCAAGGCTTGCGCGGGCTGCTCGGGAGCCTCCACCAGCGCCGCTTTCCCAGCACGCGCCGAGGGAGCGAATACTCGCTTGACAACTGTCGGTGACCCCTTGAGTCCGCATTTGGACAGGTCCTCGACCCCGGCGTCCTGCGCGCTCCATTTCAAGATTGGCGCGCGGGCGGCTCGCAGCGCATCCGCCATGCAGCCGCGACGGATCTGGTTAGTGGCTTCAAGCATGGTAATGAGACACGGCAGCTTGGTCAGCAGAACCTGGACGCCGCCTTCAGCCCGCCGTTCCGCTTCAAGTGTACGTGCGATCAGATCCAGCGCTCTGATCTTTGCCACGTAGGTCAGCTGTAGCACGTCAAGCCGTTTCGCAATGCCCGGTCCGACCTGGGCTGTGTCACCGTCGATAGTCTGCTTGCCGGTAAAGATTAGGTCAGGCGGCCCATATTCATGGGCGATTTTTCGGATCGCGGCTGCCAACGCGTAAGTTGTTGCCAGAGTATCAGAGCCCGCGAAGCGGCGGTCGGTGAGCAGAATGGCCCGGTTGGCTCCGAATGTCAGCGCCTTTCGTAAAGAGTCTTCGGCCGACATTGGCCCCATTGTAAGCACGGTTATTTCGCCGCCGAACCGGTCGCGCAGCTCCAGCGCTGCCTCAAGCGCGAAGAGATCGTATGGATTGATGATCGTCGGCACGCCCTGCCGCATGATTGTGTTGGTTACGGGGTGCACGCGAATCTGTGCGGAGTCAGGAACCTGCTTGATGCAGACGACGATGTGCATGTACTTCTCCATGTGTTGCAACAGCGGGCAAAGCCGTCAGCTAGAAACGCTTGATCTCGATCCCGTATTTCTTCAGCGCGTATCCGATCTGACGCGGCGTCACTCCAAGCAAACGCGCTGCCTTTGCCTGTACCCAGCCGGACCTTTCCATTGCCGCAACCACGCGCTCACGCTCGGCAATCCTGGGACCACCTACGAGAGCTGCGCGGGCAGGCACGAGGGAAGCCAGCTCGCCTCCGTATGGAGCGGCCGGTGCAGCAACTTCAGTCGGTTCCGTGATAGGCTTGGTAGGCGCCGGTACATCCAGCTCCCCCACCAATGTTGTCTCATGGAGCTTGCTCCTCCACAGCTTTGCGGACAGGCATTGACCTTGGCAGCACGCAAAATCACCTTTGACGATTGATTGCCCGAGCGCCAGCGTCGCGGTCCGTTCGACGCAATTTTCGAGCTCGCGCACATTTCCCGGAAAGCCGCAGTTCATCAGCACCACGATCGCACTCGAATCGAAGACCAACGTACGGCCGTTTTCGCGGTTGAATTTCTTAAGAAATTCCGCGGCGAGCAGCGCAATATCATCACGCCTTTCGCGCAAGGGCGGAAGCAGCAAGGGAACCACGCTAATGCGGTAGTACAGGTCGGCGCGGAACTCATTACGTATCACGGCCTCCTCAAGGTTCTTGTTGGTCGCGGCAATCAAACGAACGTCGACCTTGATCGTCTGATTGCTGCCCACACGCTCAAACTCCTGCTCTTGCAAAACACGCAGCAACTTGGCCTGAAACGAGGGTGATATTTCCCCGATTTCATCGAGAAAGAGAGTTCCCTTATCAGCCAATTCGAACCGCCCTTTGCGCGAGCTAAACGCACCGGTGAAGGCACCCTTCTCATGACCGAACAATTCCGATTCCAACACCGTCTCGGAGAGCGCAGCGCAATTTAGTTTTATGAAGGGCCGCTTTGCACGTGATGACAGTTCGTGAATGGCTTTTGCAACCAGCTCCTTGCCCGTTCCGGATTCTCCGCGCAGCAGCACTGCGCTGTTCGATTTGGAGACAACCGCGATCTTCTCCAACAGGGCGTGCAGCGGCGGGCTATCGCCAATGATGCCCGGGATGCGAACTTTTTTGCGCTCCCTCGCAGGCTGCTTGTGCTCGATTGATTGCTGTTCCTGGCTGCCCCTCTCAGCCAATACCTGGTCGCGGTCACACGTAAACGAGCGGTGCAGCCTAACTGTCTGGCCGACGAGATCGGCGATCATGGTGAGAAGCCGCACGTCATAATCGAGCCGAGCACTCGACTTGTTGTCCACGATACGGTCGATAGTCAACGCACCCATGACTTTCGCATCGATGCGAATGGGAATACCGATGAACGACACGACGACACCATTCGACGCACCGAGCACATGCACATCCGCAGCAGTAAAGGCCGGCTCAATCGCAACGTTTTCGGCAATGAGCGGCCTATCCGTCGCCACGATATGGTCGATTGCCTTCAGCGGCAGGCGCATCCGGTAACGCTCGTCACTGCCATCGGTCCAGCCCGCGCCGACGGTAGTCTTCGGTATTCCATCATCGTCCAAGAGCGAGACAGTGCCGTGTCGCATCTGCACAAAAGATTGCAGAAGTTCGACGACCTTGGCCAACGTGATCTCTAGGCGGCACGGGGCCGTAAGTACCTTCGTAATCTCATAGACGCCGGTCAGCGCGCTCGCACGCAACGACTCTATGTGCACCGTTTCGGCCGTCTCCAATGGACAGTCGCCTTCGCGTGCGGACGCAATATGCAGCATAGGGCGGTCCCCCTTGTCGTGATCGCCCTGCCCGGCACTTTGTTCAGCTTTACAAGCTTCGTGTTGCATGTCTTCTCGCTCTAAGCGCCAAATTCGAGATGACATATAGGAATAACAGGTTTCCGTTCATAACGGCATTACGTTGCCGTAATTGTTCTTGTTCGTACGCGCGTGATGCAAATGGGACACGACGGCTGATTACCGGCACACTGCGAACGTCATGCATAGCCGACTACAGATGTTGTCCCCCGTTGATCAGCACCTCGGTGCCCGTGACATAACTTGCCGCATCCGAGCAAAGGAAGAAGAGGACCTTGGCGACCTCTTCAGTCGTCCCCAACCGGCTCAATGGTATACTCCGCAAAAGACGCGCTTCCGTTTCTGGCGACAACATGTCCGTCTTGATTTCTCCCGGCGAGACCGCGTTCACGCGGATTCCATACGGTGCGTAATCATGCGCCATTTCCCGTGTAAGACATGCGAGCGCCGCCTTCGAAGTCGCATACGCGCTGCCAGCAAATGGGTGCACCCTTGAGCCTGCGATTGAGGTCACATTGACAATCGATCCTGACGCGGCTCTTAGCTCCTCAAAAACTCCCTGCGCAAGCAGGATCGGAGCTACCATATTGAGGTGAAAGACCTCCATCCAGATTTCAAGTGACGTCGTCAAGGAGGTCAACCTCGCGCCATTCTGCCCTTTTGGCGAAGCGCCGGCATTGTTGATCAGCGCGTGCAAGGGCGCACCTGCGAGGCGCTTCTTCACCTCGGCAATCGCGCGCGGCAGAATTCGATGGTTACTGAGATCGACTTGGATATGGTCTTCGGGTCCTGAGGTCCACGGGCACCGCTTCTCGTCAAGCGGTTGGCGCGCGCACGATATGATGCGCCAGCCAGCTTCCGCAAACAGCTCTGCGGTGGCGCGACCGATGCCACGCGTCGCTCCAGTCAGCAACAGCGTTTTGCGTTCACCCTGGCGGAAACCGGCTTCACCGCCTAAAGACGGGAAGTCCACGTCCTTCGTCGAGGTGTCCCTACTTAGTATATCAAGAGTCAACTGCGCCTCCTCTCTTCGCCTGGCCCGAGACTCCGTTGCAGGAACTGGGCCACAGCGATGAGGCTAAACCGCTCTAGGAATAGTAATCCAGCGGCGGGTTCGGCGAGAGTTTCCCGCTTCCATACATTGCGCGTCTGCTTCCCGACAATACAATGCATATTCGTCACAAGCCGACGTCGCGTCTCAGATGACGCTGATCGAATTGCCCCCTACTCATTGCATGGATTTGCGACTCAACAGCGACGCGCCTCATTTGCGCAGCAATTCTGCCTGCTTTCGAAGCCGCCCGGAAGACCGCAACCACGCGATCGTACCATCGCTATCTGACGTAATCGCATCGCACGTTAGATTCGTCTGTGACTTGTGTTTGACATCATGTGCACTCCTTCGCCGATCGCGCAATTGCACTTCGCACATTGTGCATAGTGACGCAGTCAAACACATCCACACTGCGGCAGTCCCGAGCCGCGACAAGCCTGGCCGGGTTTGCCGGCGGCGACTTAAACCGCGCCGCCACTAAGTCGACGACACCGTTGTCAATCAGGCGCCGGCGGCTGGCTATTACGATATGATCACCATGAAGGATTACCGTCGCATGTTCGTCCGCATAGGCACCAGCGCGAACATTCCGTCGCCGAGCTCTTGTCTCGTGAGTCCCGATCTTGTGGCGCGAGACCAGCTCGATGCGCCGCTGCACGCCACGAACACTGCCAGCCCCATTGCTCTGAAGGCTCACTTCTTCAAGCGGAATAATGATTGCGAAACACTGCCGTCTTCTTCGCGAACGAAAGTTTAACGTTGCGCGATCAGGGCCGCTCGTAGCTCCCGGGCAGCGGCGACCATGTTGACCAACGCCGGTCGCACCTCCTCCCACTTTCGGGTTTTCAGACCGCAATCAGGATTGATCCACAATTGGCAGTCGGAGAGCTGTTGGCGCGCCAGCGTGATGAGGTTTTTCATCTCGGCCGTTTCCGGAACGCGCGGTGAATGGATATCATAGACGCCCGGCCCGATTTGATTTGGGTACTTGTGGCTTCTGAAGGCGTCTAACAATTCCATCTTCGACCGCGACGTCTCGATCGAAATGACGTCTGCATCCATCTCCGCGATAGCATCGATGATATCGTTAAACTCGGAATAGCACATATGAGTATGGATCTGCGTTTCGTCGGCAGCGACTGAGGAGCAAATGCGAAAGCCGTTCACAGCCCAATCGAGATACCTTTTCCACTGTGATTTGCGTAGCGGCAATCCCTCACGCAACGCTGCCTCGTCTATCTGAATTATTTTCGCTCCGGCGTTCTGAAGGTCGACGACCTCGTCCTGGATCGCGAGCGCGATCTGTAGGCATACCTCGCTCCGCAAGATATCCTCACGAACGAACGACCAGTTCAGAATGGTCACCGGCCCAGTCAACATCGCCTTGACCGGTTTCTTGGTCAGTGACTGCGCATAGCTCCAGCAGTCGACCGTCATAGGATTCGGACGGGAGACGTCCCCAAACAGAATTGGCGGACGAACGCAGCGCGAGCCATAGGATTGCACCCAACCGTGCTTTGTGAAGGCGAATCCGGACAGCCGCTCCCCGAAATACTGCACCATGTCATTGCGTTCGAACTCGCCATGCACGAGCACGTCAAGTCCAATTTCTTCCTGCCATCTGACTGCACGCGCTGTTTCCGCCTTGAGGAGCTGGTCGTATTGCGCGTCACTCAACTTTCCCTGTGCATGAGACGCACGGGCACTGCGAATGTATGCGGTCTGCGGGAACGATCCAATCGTCGTCGTTGGGAATACTGGCAATGCGAGCCGCGCCCGCTGAAGCTCGGTCCGGGTTGCGTACGAACTGCGACGACAATGCATTGTTTGATCAATCGCAGCCAAGCGCCCGGTGACGTTGGGGTTGTTAATCTTGGACGACCTCTGGCGAGCCCCGGCCGCCCGCCTCGAAGCCGCAAGGAGGCGCGATGCACGAGCTTGATTGCCGGCGAGCGCGCTTCCCAACGTCGTAAGCTCCTTGATCTTCTGTACCGAGAAAGCGAGCCAGTTCTTTACATCATGATCGAGATGGTTTTCGAGGTCCAGGTCAACCGGGATGTGAAGCAGCGAACACGACGGGGCTATCTCGACGCGGTCACGACCCAGCTTCGCAATAGCGGGCGCCAGCCTGTCGAACAACTCTTGCAGATTGCAGCGCCAGACATTGCGCCCATCAATAACTCCCAGTGAGAGAACGAGATCACTCCGGGCAACTTCGGTGATTGCGTTCAACTGATCTGAGGCCCGCACCAGGTCAACGTGAAGCCCGGCAATGGGCAGGGCCAAGGCTGTATCGAGATTGTCTGCGAGGCTCCCGAAGTAAGTTGCCAGCATGATTTTCAAGCCGGGCACCGCCTTTGCGAAATGGGCATAGACCCGCCGCAACGCCCCGCGGGATGATTCGTCGAGGTCAAGGACCAGGCAGGGCTCGTCTAGCTGAACCCATTCAGCACCTTGCGCGGCCAGTTCGCGAAGGACATCGACATAGACCGGTAGAAGTTGATCCAGCAGCAACAGTGGATTGAATGCGGGATCTGCGCTCTTGCCTAGCTTCAAAAAGGTGACCGGGCCTATCAGCACGCAGCGCGTCTGGTATCCAAGGCTTTTTGCCTCCTCATATTCCTCAATCGGCTTACGAGAGGAAAGCTCGAAGGTCTGGTCCTTGCGAAATTCCGGCACCATGTAATGATAGTTAGTGTCGAACCACTTTGTCATTTCCTGTGCTGCCGGGCCGTGTCGATCATCTGCATGCGCGAGGCCCGCATCTTGACCGTCTCCTGCCCCGCGCGCCATGGTGAAGTAGGTCTTGAGTGACACCGGACCTGCGTCCCAACCGTAAACGTCGGGAATGGCGCCGACCATCACACTGGTATCGAGCACATGGTCATAGAGCGAGAAGTCATTCGAAGGAATGATGGTGGCGCCCAGCGATCTCTGCCGCGCCCAGTTGGCGAGGCGAAGTCCAGCCGCAGCCTCCAAGAGCTGCGCTTCGCTTGACTTTCCCGCCCAGTAGCTCTCGAGCGCGAATTTGAGTTCGCGGCGCGGCCCAATGCGTGGCATACCCAGCGTCGCAACGGGAAGTGAAATGTTTGACACCGCTTCAACCCCATAGTTGGCGGCAAGGCGATGGTGGATGCGCAGGTAAAGGCCGCCGCAGCGACAACTTCGCGACACACCACCGGGACACCCCGCCCGTGGACGAAAATGTTGTCGGGGCAGGTCTCCTGGCTCGCGGGTCATGGCTGCTGTCCGGCCTTCCCGAAGCCAACCGGCTTCAGTGACAACATTGGACAGGGGCTCGCCGCTTACAGTTGCGGGGGCAGCGCCGGCATCACACCGGCTTCCCTCTTAGCTCCGGATCGAGCGGGATCCAGAGAACCTCGAACGAAACTCCACTACCTGCAAACCAATCGTTCCGTCAACCGTTGAATTTCCGCCGCCGCCTCGTTGCCGATTGATTGTGGCAAACGCGACCTTGGGGGCGTGCTGCCTCGGTCGCCTGCCGCACCATTTGCCGGCGACCGCCGCCGGCGATCGCTAGATCATGGTTCATGGTCCGAGACAGCGAGCGCGCGAGGCGCCCGGTTGTCAGCTTCGGAGGCTTGATCATTCCGCAGGTTGCGAGGCGGTTTGTCCGAGAGAGCCGTGTAGGACTTTTCGAATGAACAAATTCAGGCGCAAGAACCGTCGATCAGGTGATCACCGCACCGCAGGCAGCTTCCTGGAACTTTAGCCACCTCGATCACGAAGGCATCAGGCGCCGTTCCACTCTTCTATGACCTTAGAAGACGATCCACATCATTCGCAATCTACCCTCGCCAGCAGACCGGTATCTGATCCAAGCAGGCATACCTATCGCCGCAAACTTCTAGCAGCCAATATTCGAGACGTTGAGCTGCAGCTTTCGGCTGTCATGTATCCGCGAACCGTTCCGACGATCCTTGAATGAGGATCAACCGAGTCGGGTCCGTCAAATCGAACTCCATAACGCGTGGTGCGAAGAGGCGAGCATACCTGGTGAAAGCACTCGTTGGTGGAAACCGAATGACGGTGTCGCATCGGGCCAGGAGATACATTTCAATTAAAGCAGAAAAACCGCCTTCGGTGCCAAGTTCTGCACTGTGTAGCGGTCCAGCATGAGGTGCCTGAAAATGCTTTGGGATTGTGAAGAGATCGGGGAATATTCCAGACAGCCTTTCGAGAATCAACGCGCTGTCGGTGCACAAGAACACCTTCACCGGCCTTGCATGCGGTAACGCTTTCGCTTTTTGGATGGCCGTACATACCTGCCGAAAGGCAAGCTCCGGATCCGCCCAATACGGCTTATGCCCCATGATATCTTCGCCGTTGCCGTGACGAACATGAACTCCAATTATGCTCTGCCCCTCAAAAAGCTCCCGGTAAATGGCATCAATTCGAGCCTGAATCCCAGCTTGGGGCTTAACTGTCCGAAATATCTGCCGTTCGGCATCCTCATCGCAGCGCCACATTAAGCAGGCGTCACACACCACAGTGTTGGCGTCAACATCTTCCGGACTTAGGAAGAGTTGACCTAGTTCGTCACGCTCCTGGAAGATCTGTTCATCTGGCCTATAAACGCAATCTATCGGCGTTTTATTCCACCAGCGTGGGAAGAACGGCCCTGGAAATGACACCTGATTGATCTGGTCATCGCAAATGACCGGTACACCGTCGATGTCTTGAACTGGTTCGAAGAACACTGGAAAGGCATTGGTGAATGGCTGATCGAGATAACACGAGCCACGCCAATCGATTGCCAATGTGCGCCCGGTCCGCTTTGCGTAACGCCAAGCCGATGCCAACGACCATAGGCAATCACCAAACCCGGTCCGTCGTCGAGAGACCACGAACCGATTATTCATCGAGTCACTGACCAGCATTCGCGTTGCCTAATCGTATATTGGTTGGACGGGAGAACGTACTACAAGACTCCAATGTATGGGTCCGACGGCAACCTGAGGGGCCAGATCTCGGACGCTTGCGGTGTAGAGCTACACAGCAACGATCGCATGGCCTGGTACCTAGCCGTTGGAGGAGGAAGTTGCCAAGCACCGGCTGGTATCCTGCTCATTGAGCCGTTTCATCCTTTGCTACGCCGGCAGGCGGCGTCTAGATAGGGCCCATATTGATGAGCGCCGGCTTTGCTTCCGCGTGCCCTGTACCAAAGCCATCGGCGTTGCGAGAAGCGCGAGGCGGGTGCAGTCGAACGCAACGCTGCTCCCACAATCCCAACAGTTCCTTCACAAGAGCTTCCTGTTTCGATCGGTCTAAAGTAATTGTGCCAAGAAGAGATCCAAGGACCGCCTCCCCCTCGATCTGCATCAGAAGATCGAACAAACCGTGTGAGATACGCACATTGTCGCGGCTCGAGTGTCCCCTTCGGATCTCGCACGCAGTCTCCTGTTGATCTTCTGCAGTAAAGGCGCGCACTCGATGAAGGGACGCATAAGCGGGCAACGAAACGGCGAGCGCAGCCCAGTCGTCCAGCCCTGTAGTTCGCTTTTTGACGAAGAACGGCCCAACCACAAGCCCGTCCAAGTCGGTTGTCAAGAATGTAGTGATCGCGTCAGAAACGGACTCTACGATCGGCTCGGCATTGTTGTTAAACGACGTATTGAGCAGAACGGGAATGCCCGTCCGCTCTTTGAACGCATTGATAACCTCCCAGTAGACCGGGTTTGTTTTGCGGGATACGGTCTGCAGCCGAGCCGTACCATCGACATGCGTGATGGCACCGAGCACGCTACGTTTGGGATCGCGCACGCGCACCACGAAGTTCATAAATGGGAATTCGCGCTTGCCCTCCGGGAGCTCGAAGAATTCGTTAGCATCCTCCTCCAGCACTGATGGCGCGAACGGACGATAGCCCTCCCGCTTTTTGACCATTGCGTTGATCCGGTCTTTGTTTGACGCCGGCCGAGGGTCGGCAAGAATGCTGCGATTGCCCAGCGCACGTGGCCCGAACTCAGAACGACCCTGGACCCAAGCGATCACGGCCCCATCAGCCATCCAACCAGCGGCACTCGCCGCTATGTCATCACGACGCTCAACGTCGAGGTGGGCCGCCCATGCATTCAGCTCGCGTTCTACTGATCGCTCGGTTCCGATGTCGGGGCCCCAATAGACATCCTGAAGACGCTCGACTGGAGCCGGCACGCCCAAACCCTTCGACACCATTAAAGCCGCCCCGAGTGCGCAACCAGCGTCATGCGCAGCGGGTTGGACGAATATGTCTTCGAACAGTCCGGAGTAGAGCAGCTTACCGTTCATGGTACAGTTGTGGGCCACCCCTCCAGCCAGGCACAAACGCTTCATGCCAGTCGAGTTCCGATATTGCCGAAGGACGTGAAACACGATCCGCTCTAGAGCCTCTTGCAGCGAAGCACTCACGTTTCGATGCTGCTGCGTGAATGGCATTCCCTTTCTTCGAACCTGGATGTTGCGGAGCAACGTTGGTCCGATTCGATCTAGGTGAACACGATAGCCACCATTGTCCAAGAGTTCGTAGAACTGTCCGAAGAGTTCGCGATAGGGCGCCGGATCTCCGTAGGGAGCAAGTCCCATGACCTTATATTCGTCGAACAAACCGTACCCGAGATATCGGATCGCCTCGAGATAGAATAGCCCTAGGGAGTTATTCTCAGGGAAACTTGCAACTTCGGTGATCTCGGTGCCCGACCCTACCGCCAATACTCCTGAAAGAAAATCACCGCCGCCATCGACCGCGAAAACCAGACTTTGCTCGAATCCCGACATCGCAAATGCGCTCGCAGCGTGCGCGTGATGGTGGTGCACGAACGAGAGCTGAGATTCTTCGACCTCAGCACCGAACTCCTGCGCCAGCAGCTTCCTCAGTAACAGCCTGGCATCTAATGGAATGGAGACATCTGGCTGAGACACAAGCAGCCGCTCTAGCATGGTATTACAATAGGCTTCGGTAGCGTAGAAGGCGATACGATCGATGTCGCGGAGCTGCACTCCGGCCGTTGCGAGACAGTATCGGATCGCACTGCTCGGGAATTTGTTGGAGTGCTTGATCCGATTGAGGCGTTCCTCTTCGACGGCTGCTATGACCCGCCCGTCCCGGACAAGCACCGCGGCGCCGTCGTGTAGAAACGTCTTAGGCAGCTCGAGTGGATTTTCATGGATTTTATCAAGCCCACCGCTCAATCCTAGACACAGCATTTCGTTCTCCATTTTATCATGACAGAATGACCCCAAGTGCCGTTCAACGCTGTACTTTCGCTCTCTCCTGAGCGCGGGTCGGATATCAACTCAGATTGTTCGATGTCCGTTCGGATCAATGGAACATGCGATCATCCAAGGTGGTGTTGGCATTTGAAGACCGTAATTCGAATCGGGCCGCCGTACCGTTTCCCAGGCGGTTTTCCGAAGACCGTGGCGAAGCGATCGTCGGATACCCGGACGTGCGGAGCCGGTTAACGTCGGGGAACTGCATCATTCAGTCTCCGGTGCGTTTTGGGCAATGCTGCGTCAGCGTGTCAGACGTCGACGAAGGAGTGCCGTGGACACAAAAAACGGCAATACCGCGTAAATGCACAGCGCACCGACATGTACGCCGATGTCGGGCGCCGCCCGGCCGAGCATCATTGGACGGATGAGGTCGACCGAATGAGCCAGCGGCAAAAAGGCCGCCAAATGCTGAAGTGAGCTCGGCATTTGGCTCACCGGAAAGACGGTTCCGCACAGAAACACCATAGGTGTGACGACAAGCATTTGGTAGAAGACGAAATAGTCATACGTGGGTGCAAGAGATATAACGACCATTGCCAGACTTGCGAAAGCGAGGCCGGTCAGAGCAATTGTTGGCATCGCACACAGAATGGACGTCCACGGCGCATAGCCCAATATGGCGGCGACGACACCGATCGCTGTCCCGGCCAAAACCGCCTTGCTCGCGGCCCAGGCCAATTCACCTAGGATGATGTCTCCAAGCGTGAGCTGTGTGTACAGAATAGCTTCCCAGGTGCGCTTTGTGTCCATCCGGGCAAAAGCCGCATACATGGTTTCAAAGGTCGCAGCCGTCATGGCGCTTGTTGCGACCATACCACCCGCCAAAAACGAAATGTATGAAGTACCGTCAACGCGTCCGACGATGATCCCGAGACCAAAGCCGAGGCCAAACATATTGGTTATCGGATCGGCGAGATTGCCGAGAATCGATGCAATCGCGACTTTCTTCCAAGCCAAGAAATTGCGGAGCCACACGGCGACCCAGTTGTACGCGTTGCCGGGCATGGCCGCTGCATAACCCTCACCCATCGCTCATTTCTCCATTTCACGCCCGGTAAGTCGCAAAAAGACATCTTCGAGATTTGGAGGGCGCTGTATAAGGCGAAGGCCGAAGCGCCCGCGCAGGTGCATGAGAACCTGCTCCGGTTCGCGCGCATAGCAAAATACCGTCTCGCCGCTTGTTTCCAGGTGTCGCGCAAAAGGCCTGATTAATGCACACAGCTCCTGTGGATGCCCCCCGTAGATCTCGATTACGTCGCAACCGATTTGCTCTTCGATCAACGCGTGAGGGTTGCCTTGGGCGATCTTGATTCCATTCTCAAGCACGCATAGCCGATCGCATAATCGCTCCGCCTCTTCCATGAAGTGCGTGGTTAACAAAATCGTCTTTCCGCGCGCCAGCAGTAATCGCAGGCGCTCCCAAATCAGGTGACGCGCGTGCGGATCGAGACCGGTAGTTGGCTCGTCCATGACCAAGAGATCGGGGTCGTTGATCAGAGCACGCGCCAGAGTCAGCCGCCGCTTCATGCCGCCTGAGAGTTCGCAGACACGGGTGCCCGCCTTGCTCTCGAGGCGAGCAAAATCAAGTAGTGACGGGATCATGCTCTCGATCTTCCGCGCGCCCATTCCGAAATAGCGGCCGAAAACCTGGAGATTCTCTCGAACTGTAAACTCGAGTTCGAGATTGTCGAACTGCGGGACCACACCGAGGCGCTTACGCGCCCAGCGAGCTCGACTCGGCACGGGCTCACCGAGTACCCTTATCTCGCCTGCGTCTGGCGACATCATGCCAAGGAGCATACGGGCGATTGTGCTCTTACCGGCGCCGTTCGGCCCCAGCAAACCGAAGCACTCTCCGCGAGAGACGGTGAACGACAGCTCGTCGACGACGACCTTGCCACCAAATGATTTCCTTATGCCGACGAAGTCGATTGCTGCGGTGGACATATCGATACTAGGCTGGAAGAAGTTGTTCGGCGGACGATCGCTCCGTCACGGCGGTTTTGGTCCACAGCACGCCGTCGCACCATACATGGTCAACTCGCCCCCAATCGCACGCTGCTGCGGCATCCGGGAAGAACCCACGTCCGTGTTGGTTGGCACTTGTGTTGCAAAGTAGTGGAATTCCCGTGATGCGTTCATACTCAACCAGGAGCTCGGCCACTTTGTGCTGAGACGTTCTGGGGATCGTCTGCAATCGCGCAGAGCCATCCAGATGGACAACAGCCGGTATTCTTTCGCGCCATTCTTCTCGTGTCTGATGATCAAAGAGCATGTACGGATCGGGCGTTCCGGGGCTGAAAATGGCCGGCGCCCGATCTTCCAAGCATATCGGTGCCACTGGCCGAAAGTGCTCGCGCTGTTTGATGTCGTTGAGATGATCCTTCATTGCTGGCGAAGTCGCGGCTGCAAGAATACTCCTGCCACCCAAAGCCCGTGGACCGAGCTCGGCCCGCCCGGTCAGAAAGATGACGGGTTTGTTGGTAGCGAGAATCGCTGCAAGCTCGCGCATGCTGCATGGCTGTGCCCACCATTCTTTCGGGATCTCGCAATCTTGTAGGGCCGGGCCACTGTAGATGGACCACTCAAGCGGTACGAAGCCTTTCTCCGCAGCCATCGCCGAGCACGCGGCACCAATTGCGGATCCGCTGTCATTCGGAAAGGGCGGCACCCATACATGATCGAACAACCCAGTTGCGCGTAGCGCACTGTTCCATTTGATATTGAGACCGCAACCGCCGGCTATACATAGATTCCGCGCTCCCGGGAGTGAGGAATGCCGCACCAGCACCAATGCGATTTCCTGGACGAGAAGCCGTTCGAGGAACACATGGAACGATGCAAGTACATCTTCGGGCCGCTTGGAGCCCAGTCGTATCGTGCATGCGTCGAAGAAGTCATGCATCGCTCGAAGCGACGATTCCGCATCGTAGATATCCGCACGGTAACGACGAGCCTGCTCAGTATCTGCTGCAAAGCGCTTTGCATACAGATCCTGGAACACGGCCACGATGCTTTCATCAACGGATCCGAGCGCGATGTAGGCCATCAGCTTGCCGGCGACGCCCAGGTCCCAACTGGTGCGGTTGGCCTGTCTGTAAGGTCCGAAATGGTGGCCGGCAGCAGCATAAGCGTGACCGAGTATAGGAAAGAGGCATTCAATGAACCGCGCCTCCTGGCGCTCAACATAGTAAAGTCGTGGAAAGATGGAGCCGTCCCATACGAGGCAGAACGCGGGCTGATCGGCGTGGGCAAAGGGGCTGGTACAGTATGCTGACGCAACATGTCCCGTCACGTGCGGGTAGCTGCGATACGAGAACGCCTTACTCCCGAGGATCAGGCCAAAGCCTTCATTGGCATCGAGAAGACCCTCGGCACGCCGTTCAACATACGGTGCGCCTTTGAGAGCGATAGGTACCAATCCGCTGAGAACCCGGAAGCACGACTCGACCTCCCCGTCCCATCCATCAATCACGAATTGGTCAATATCCTGCGGATCCAGACCATGCTCGGCCAACGAGGCTACGATTGCGTCCAAGTTGTCAATGGTTTGGTACCGCGGGCTATTGCCGCGTTTCTCCTGCTCGGTGCAGAAGACAAGCCGCCCGTCATCGACAACGGCGATCGATCCGTCATGGGTTAGCTTGATACCGCAGATGCGCATACTTGCTCCTTGCCTATGGGCAGAAATTCAATTGCCTGACGATTGAACCGGATTTCGGAAGAGGACGAGGAGGCACTCTTCGTCACCCGACTCCGCACGGAATTGTAGGCGTTCGACCTCGACCAGATCCTCTCTGAAGATGTCGATGGCTGTCTCGGCACCAGCAGGGTGTCCCCAGCGCCTGCAGGTCTCATCATGCGCCGATCCGAACACCAGGCACCCGTCTGGCGCTAGCATATCAATGAGGCTCTGGATCGCAGCACGCTGTTCGGCTATGTCGCCAAGGTAGTAGAGAACCTCCGCCACCACGATTAAGTCGAATGGCTCCGCGGTCCAAAATCGTTGGATGTCCGCGACGATCCAGGTGATGTGCGACCACCTCTTCGTCCGTTGGCGCGCCCGAGTAATCGCCTGCCGCATGACATCGACCACCATAAGGCGTTGGCAATGGGGCGCGAGCCTTTCGGTGAATGCACCGGCAGCGCACCCTACTTCGAGCGCATTTCTGATGCTCCCCCTGGCCAGCGACATCTGGAGCAACTTGGCATAGCGCTCCTGTTCGAACGGATTACTGTCCAAGGACCATGGGTCATCGGCTGCCAATTCACGCTCTAATAGCTGGTATTTCTTGTCAGGCATGCTAGGCGTCCACCTACTAATGCGCCAGATCACTCGCCGCCGCATACGTTGTCGCTCGCAGCGAGCCTTCCAGCAGCACTGCACGAAAGATCCGCCGTGCGAACTGCCGGAGCACACTGTGCTCCTTCGCCGGCGCTTCCGCGGATGATTGGATGCTGGACAGCCTGTTTCTCTTCTCCGGCCGGCGGGTTGGCGACTTTGCGCGACAACCAATCGCTATTGCTCAACGTGCACAGAGCGTAGGCCTTCACGGGGAGCAAGAGAGCTATGTTGATTGGTGTGTGCAACGAAAAGCCAATGAAACGCAGTTGGCGAGCCCGAAACGCCGCAACACCGCAACGAACTATGGTCATTGTGGCGATCGTCACGATTGTCCACCAAGGCACCGTGGCCGTCACGGCGAGCTGAGCGAACGCCATTATCGACGACAGGGCGAGAAGCAACGGACCGATGTTCTGTCCGACAACGTCGAGTGTGAGATAGTTGTCAAGCTCCCGCAGCAGGCGCATGCCGAGGAGCGTGTCACGGAAGGTACTGCGCGCCCAACGCAGTTGTTGACGGAGGTAAGGTCCTAGCTTGTCCGGGACCACTGTTGCCGCGACTGCTTCCGGGACGTACTCGGTTCGAAACCCGGCCTTCAGCATGAGAATGGTGAGATGACGATCCTCACCGAAGTCACTTGGCTTGCCGCGAAAGAACTGCGATTCGTATTGATCTAGCAGCAAGAGAAGTGCGGATCGACGATACATCGCACAAGGGCCGCAGCAGCACATTACGGCGCCAAAGCGGGCCTGGGCCGCGCGCTCTTCGTTGCAAGCCAGCCAGTATTCCATGTCGATCAATCTAGTCAGCCAAGTGTCGTATCGATTGCTGGCAGTCAGCTGCCCCATCGCCGCTCCGACCTTTGCATTCTGCATCTTCAGCGCGAGCCTTGTGATCACGTCTGCTGCGAGCATCGTGTCAGAATCGACGTTGAGCACCAGGTCTCCGCTCGAACCGCGTATAGCGGTTATCTGCGCCTTGCGCTTCCCAACGTTCTTGCTGAGCAAGATGAAGCTGAATCGGGGGTCGGTTGCGAAGACACTGTGAACGGGTTCCAAGAGGGCGCGATTTGCTGAACCATCATCAATCACGTAAACACGCAGTTCTCCCGTGTAGTCCTGGGCAGCAATTGACTCTAGACAGGCCGCGAGCGTGTGCGGCTCCTCGTTGAAGCACGGGACGATCACATCGACGCTCGGCAAAGTGGAGGAAGTGTGCGTCAGCTCGCTTGAGGGCGCCGGCGCACTTGCTGGCGTAGCATAGAGCGCCTGCAAGGTCTTGTAGACGGTCGAGAGCAGCGCATAACATGAGACAGCGACAGTGCTGGTGGTGGCGAGCAAATCCATTGGGTCCAGTGTTCAGTGAAGTTGAGGAAGGGAGGAGATTGCGAAACCACGCCCTTGCAGTGCGGGAATCAGCTGCGAAAGGGCAGTAAGCGTCTGGTCGCGCAGACCAGAAGCAGTGCACTGTCCCTGCTCGCTGGGAGGACATCCGTCGTGCAGGAGCACGATTGCACCTGGTCTGACGGAGGCGAGCACCGCGTTCACGATCGCATCAACCCCCGGGCGCGACCAATCTCGTGGATCCACGGACCAGTGCACCATTGCAAGTCCGGCCATCTCTGCTGCCACGAAGACTTCTTCGGTCCACCTCCCGTAGGGTGCTCGCACGTGCCGCAGCAAGGCTTGCGGGCAGGCCGCATGAATGACGTCGTTGGCTCCCAATATTTCACTTTGCACCTTGGCCAGCTCGCATCTGGACAGGTCAGGATGCGTCATCGTGTGATTTGCGACCTCATGCCCATCTGCGATCATCCGTCGTATTAGCTCTGGCTGTTGTGCTGCGTAGGCGCCAATTACGAAGAACGTCGCCGGAACCTTAAGTTCTGCCAGCACATCCAGGACATCTGGTGTGCAAAGCGGATTTGGGCCATCGTCGAACGTCAAATAGACGCAGCGACTTCTGTCGGCGTCAGCGAATTCGCTATGCACCGAGGGCGCGCTATGGTGACGATTCACAGCTCTGGCCCATTCCGATCGATAGTCGCACCGGTTGGCCAGTCGCCTATTGGACGCTCGATCGGCAGCACCAAAACCAGAGCATCGTCGATGCGGGTAGTCGGCAAGTTCAGATACACATCCGGCTGGGTCGATCGCACCCGTACGCCGGAAATGAGCGTCGCAAGGCCATGCCGGCCGAGCAATCTTGTCACATGCTTCTCCAGCGCGGGCCGCACTGTGCCGAAGCCAAACGGAACACCAAGTTCATGCAGAACTGGGTACATAACGCGCATTGAATGGGTTATCCCGAGCCCCTCAAGATCGGGGCGTACCGCATACAATCCCAGTTCGCCTACGAGTAGATCGGCTTCGCCGACTTTGATGAACCGCCGTAGTAGGCCGATATGAGCGGCTATACCGCGAGAGTCATAACCGATCGCGCGGACTTCAGGCCTTGCACCGGCCCAACTGCGATTGTTCTGGAACGGCTGCGCATTGAAGGCACCGGTTGGACCGTAGCTCTGCCGAAAGAACTCCGAGAGTTCGACGTGGTCGGCGAGGCACAGCTCACTTTCCCAGCGCACTCTCCACTGAACCTGCGGGCGCATCGAGAGACCTTCTGCAGTAGTAGATACAGCAACGTTCATGGAAGACCACCCAGCGCTACGTGATTCAGCGGCTTGGCCTGAGATACTCGCTCGCTCAATGCCTGCTCACCGCCTGGACTGTGCTTCCCGACGCGACTAAAGGTGTATGGCGCGGGTCCTTCACTTTCGCCCCACGCGCAGCGACTCGCCGCCTCGATCGCATGAAGGGCACGAAACACCTGCACAGAGTCTGCTAGCGCCTCTTGCATTTCCGACTTGCCTCTTAACGGGATGGGCCGCGCGACGCGCGGCAATCCGCATATGCCGTTCTCACCGTGAAACTAAGGGAAACTCGCGCCGCGCTTCAATTGTACGCGGGTAAACCGTCGATATTGAAAGGAATGGACGACGCATACAAAGGTTTATCGCCAGCAAGGCGAAAGAGGTCCGATCCAGCAATCGGCCAGCCTGAGCACTGCAGTTGCTTACAGCGGCGAGCAGCCGCGTCCCGAAGTGACTCGGCTGGCGTTCCGGGGAGCACGGCTACCAGACCTCCACTTCATTTCGGAGCCGACGCAACGAATGCCAGCCATGGTGATACGCCTGTTTCATTTCTACAAACTGAAGTTTGCTATCCAATTTTCCACTGCTAGGTAAAATCGATTGTTTCGATAGAACACATCCACATGATGGATTGATCAACACTATGCGGTTCAAGGGCCTTGATCTAAATCTTCTTGTTGCGCTCGATGCTCTGATGACAGAACGCAACCTCACCGCGGCGGCACGCAAAATCCACTTGAGCCAGCCAGCCATGAGCGCCGCCGTTGCCCGGTTACGCACCTATTTCGGCGATGAACTATTTACGATGAGGGGACGCGAACTTGTCCCAACACCTCGAGCCGAAGGACTAGCAGCCCCGATTCGCGAGGCTCTGCTGCATATTCAACTCTCCATTATTTCGCGGGAGGCTTTCGACCCGGCTCAATCGAGCCGACGATTCAGGATCATCCTGTCCGATTTTATGACGATCGTCTTCTTCCGACGAATCATAGACCGGGTCGCGCGGGAGGCTCCGGCCGTGCGCTTCGAGTTGATGCCCTTCTGTGATGAACACGATGAGCTTCTAAGGCGCGGCGAAGTCGACTTTCTTGTCTTTCCGGAGCTGTTCATGTCGAGCGCGCATCCCAAGGCCACGCTGTTCGAGGAGACCCTTGTATGCGTGGGCTGCCGCACAAACAAGCAGCTATCGCGCCAGCTTACTGTGGAGAGATACATGTCAATGGGGCACGTCGCAGCCAAGTTTGGACGCGCATTGAGGCCAAACATTGAAGAATGGTTCTTGCTTGAACACGGGCTGAAGAGGCGCATTGAAGTCGTCGTGCAAGGCTTTAGCATGATTCCGTCCGTGATATTGGACACGGTTCGCATCGGGACTATGCCGTTAAGATTGGCCAAGCATTTCGAGAAGGAGATGCTCCTGAAGATCGTCGAACCACCGCTCCCGCTTCCGTCCTTCACCGAAGCCGTCCAATGGCCTGCTGCCAAGAATGCCGATCCGGCAAGTATTTGGATGCGGCGCATCATACTGGAGGAGGCCGCCAACATCGCTTCTACGCACGAGGCGGGCCGACGTCGCAGGCATTGCTAGATACACGGCAGACACCGCATGATACTTCCAATTCGCTACATTCGTGAGCAGTTCTTCTAGCGCACAAGCCTTTTAAGGGTGCAGCAACTCAAGCATTGATGCGCGCTGGTGCAAGTAGTGCCACGGCCGAGCTACGGGTGCTGGCTGTGTCGAACGACGCCGGGCAAGCGGCGCGGAGGAATGACGAGACTGTGGCTCCCCGCAATCGCCACCGCCGTCCGGCGCCCCGCCGCGGAATAAAATTCTCTTGAATCGCACACTGCGTGAGGTTGTAGGCTTGCATTCAGTGGACCAGGTGTAACGTACGCTGTCCTAGACAACGCCTCGCAGACTCCCGCCTCGGTGGAGCAGCTGCCGGGGCTGCACTGCTGTGGTCTCGAAAACATCCATCTGGCTGCGAGCGATTGCTGGATGGCCATACTGGTCCACGTCGCCCCCGCGAGTTCCACGTTGCGATCGTCTGCTCACGGCCATCAATCATCCGGGCGGCTTTGTACCGCCATTGCGACCCGGAGCAAGCTAGCCCAGGTCGAAGATAGACACCATCGCGTGTTTTTAGAACAACACGAGCGCTTTCAGTGGGATACGCATGCGCTTCAAGGGCCTTGATCTGAATCTTCTGGTGGCTCTCGACTCTCTGATGACAGAGCGCAACCTGACCGCCGCCGCTCGCAACATCAACCTCAGTCAGCCGGCTATGAGCGCCGCCGTCGCCCGACTGCGCGCCTATTTTGGCGATGAGCTGTTTACGATGAGAGGTCGAACACTTGTCCCGACATCGCGTGCCGAACGCCTCGCCTCGCCTGTTCGCAAGGCGTTGCTCCACATACAACTCTCTATCATTGCGCGCGACGTATTCAATCCAGCTGACTCGTGCCGTCGCTTCCGGATCAGTCTTTCCGAATGCGTCACCCTAATCTTTTTTCGAAAGATCGTAGATCGTGTGGCGCGAGAGGCTCCAGGAGTCAGCTTTGAATTGCTGCCGCTCAGCGAGGACCACGATGAACTTCTACGGCGAGGTGAGATCGATTTTCTGATCATGCCTGAGTCTTTCATGTCGAGTTCTCATCCGAAGACTACAATTTTCGGCGAAAGGCTTGTGTGTGCAGGCTGTCCCACGAACAAACGCCTACCGCGTAGGCTGACATTCGAGGAATATATGTCGCTAGGACAGGTTGCAGTCAGGTGGAATCTTGCACACAACCCTTCGATTGAAGAAGACTTCCTGCTCCAACATGGGCTTAAGCGTCGCATCGATATTGTGGTGCAGAGCTTTTGCATGGTCCCGCCCATGCTATCGGCCACGGACCGCATAGGCGTAATGCCGTTGAGGCTGGTTGAACATTTCGATAAGACCACTCCGCTGCGGATCGTTGACCTCCCATTGTCACTTCCCGCCTTTACCGAAGCCGTGCAATGGCCCGCCGTTCACAACACCGATCCGGCAAGCATATGGATGAGAGAGATACTATTGCAGGAGGCTTCCCGCATGAGCTCTCGGGGTGATGAAAGCCAAGAACTTAAGCGCTCCAACTTCATTCACTGAACTTCGTCATCTGCTCTTCGCAGAGATCCGCTCTCGGTCAAAGCATGCAAATAGCTGAGCCTCGTTCGTCCTAACGGCCACCTTTCCACGCCGGTATTCGCCGCAAGCAAAGCAGCTCACTTGAGCCCGACTTCATTGGTTGCCTCGAGCAATCCGGTCCTACGGGCTCATGACGGTTTGCGGCCCTTGGATCGCTCCCTGACACTATTGTGCCAACGATTGCAAATTGCTATCGAGCCCAGCCCGTCGGAGACGACCTCAAAGTCAGCGGGATCCGCGCTCGAAACCTCCCGTGCGCCTCGCACTCTGCAGTGAATGGGCACCGCTTACCTAAAAGTGCGGAGAACAGCTATGCGACGGATCTGGGCAGCCAAGGTGTTGCACAGTGGCATCATTCGATGCGCATACTCATCATTGTCGGTCTGCGCCGCCAGTCCGTCTCCTTTTGGCCCCAGCACAGCCAAACACCTTCGCCACGTGCGCCGCCGGCGCAGTGAGACTCTAGGAGCTGAACGTTGCAGCGAGATCATCGCATCTTTGAATCAGAGGAGCTTTCAACCTTGGGCATGATTTTTGAACGGACAGTTACAGTGTTGCCCGTAGCGATGCGCACTCCGGAAAACAGAACGGCAATCGCGCAGCTCGTCCTGCAGTTCGGAGCTGCAGGCGAAGCCGAGCTGGCATGCCTATTGATTCTGATGCGCACCCTTTCCTTCGCGAATTGATCAAGCGCACTCACGATAAGCTCTTCCGCGTGCGCCTGGTAATATCGTTCAGCTAGACCATTGAAATGGCTTGAATCTCACGTGGCGTTAGGTTGTAGGCTTTGAAATAGAAAATCATGACCAAAGCTACACCACGAAGGCGTCGATGGCGCATAGGCGAACTTGCAGGGGCTACCGGAGTAACGGTACGCACTCTGCATCACTATGAGCACACGGGGCTACTTGCTGCGTCGGAGCGCACCGAGGGCGGTCACCGGATGTATGACCGCGAAAGCATTCAACGAGTGCATCAAATTCGGGCCCTCCGTGAGCTCGGATTTTCACTTCAGGAGATCGGTAGGGCGATGGACGGTCGCACCTCTCTCACGGACCTATTACGCAAGCACCTGCAGCGTATTGAGGTTCAAGTCGCCCGTGCAACTCAGTTACGAGATCGCTTGCGCAATATGACGACCGACGGTGACGCCCAAGTGAGCGTTGACGAGCTACCTGCCGCGCTTCATGCAATGTCGAGGGTTGAGAAACGTCCTCAGGCAAATCCATGCACATGCGCCCTTGCAGCGGATCGCGAGGAGCGGTGGCGGCGAATCCGCAACGACTTACGCGATTGTATGGACCGAAGCGAGCATCCGTGCAGCGACCGTACAAAGGCCGTGGCGCTTGAGGCGCGCTTGCTGATCAACGAGATCGCGGGAAATGATTCGACCGGTTCAACCATCTTGAAGGTTCTGGCACGGTTGAGCGATCCTCGCAGCCTAGCCGGGTGGGATCCGCACCTGATGCAGTATCTCGACAGCGCCCTTGTTGGCCTGGAGGATCAACCGCATTAATCAGGCCCATAGGGCCGATGCACGTCCGCGATCCTATTTCCAAATGCACTTCTTGGCACCGCGACGATCGGCGGTTTGGATTTAAGTCAGATAGCTCGGCCGCTCATCGCGCTGCTACTCGCAGGGAGCGCGTCGATCTTCCGGCTCGACAAGTCCTCTAAAACTAGACTGGCCGGCGCCGGAGGCAATTCCCGTGCGACAGCTTCTTCTTAACGCGTTCGATGAGGGTCGCCAACTATATGGTTTGCTAGCTTGCATTTGGCAGCGCGCCGCGAGACTTTCGACGCTACGGCAATCACAATTCTATCGGAACGATGCGGGAGTGCCGACCCTGATTCATCGCGCCCGTGCGATCACGTGCCTGCTCGCGCCTTCTCAGCGCAGTCCAGGAGTACTCCCTAGACGATCAGCAGGTTTCGCCAGCACAACACTTCAGTACTCACCATGACTGTTGGGCGGCTCTGCGGCGACATCACGATGGTCGAACCCGGATTCTTATGCCGCCGACGACTGCTCGCGCCAACGGCCTATCGGCGGCTTGGATGGTTACCATAAAAACAATCAATTTTACCGGATCTGCCTCAATCCTCATATTCAATCGCCGGATTTGGAAGCCGCGATCAGAAGGGTCGTTATGACAATGCTTTTCACTGTCGTCAGCAAGGTTGCAGGCGAATTTACCCTCTGCGACAGCATGTTGCACGAGCGTAAGCCATCCCATCGTTCAAATGCAGGGGCGTGCTCTACCGTGCCAGTCTGCTGGCACAATCCAGGTGCTCGTCGATGATAATCAACGCCTGAGACGCGAGCCAGGTGGGCTGCGCGTCAGGCGACCTAGCTCGTCGTTCGTAACGAATCAGCACGCCATAGAGCAACACCGACCGCACAAGCGCAAACCGCGACAGTTGCGGAGCCGCTGCAGTTTGGCCAGCGCAAGAACCCTCGACCAGGGCGACACGAACGTCATCCCTTACTTATCGTTATGTTATAACAAGAGAGAGAACGCGCTGTGGAGTTTGATCTTTGCAATTCGAGTGTGCCCGACTCCAACAACGGGCTCAATCAGCAGGTCGAGGCAGTTACAGGACTGATCTGCGAGGAGAAGCAACCGCTCGACCCAATTCAAATGCTCAGCAAAAACACGAGCACTTTGATAACAGGGAGAATCGAGAGCGGTCTCAGCGCCACGAGGGCCGGGGCTGCAGCCGGCCAAAGGCAGCCCAACCGACGGCCCGACATAGAAGCTGGTGTTTTCTATCCAGAGGACCTTCAGGCTTTGGGCCGCCTTTTTGATCAAGCAGTCGCGGCCCTGCCGTCAGCTATGCAGACACCTGACAACCGGACGATAATTGCCAAGCTGATTCTGGCGCGTGCAGTGGCCACTAATGGCCGGCCCGAGGCCTTCCATGCAGTTAATGATGCGCTATGCGTTTGCGAATTGATCAGGCGGAGCGCTCATCCATGCTGCGATGAATGATCGCTACCATCTGGTAAATTGGACAAGGAACTCCCATACCTTGGTGGCTCGCCGGCAGCGGCGATGCCCATTGTGTTCGCCTCCATTAAGCACGCTGACTTTCCGCGGTTTCATTCGGTGTGTTGTTGGCACCCTAAATGAACGCACCAGAAGTCACTCCATGTCGCTGATCAAGAGCAGCAGTGCCGGGCATTTAGCTGGGCTCTTTCAACTCGTGGCCCGCGCCATTTTTGATATACCCGGTCCGTCTGAAGCAAGAACTTTCTTGCGGGCCGTCGCTGACATTTGCTTGGAAGTTCGTTTGGCACTTCGGCTGCAACTCGCAACAGCGTATGCCGGGCGCTGTTTGCGCATCTTTGGACCAAATCGCTGGCCAATCATCGAGAGCAACGCTCCCGATTGCCCATCCCGCCGGCCTTCCCATAGCCAATCCTCGTGAGGGTCTGACGCTTGCGACGCGGGTCGCGTCTAGTTGTTTGTCGCTCAAGCCACCGCTCGCGGATCATGATCATTTCTGCTCTGCGATGCTTGACGAGCTGCACTAGCTGCCGGTTGATCCGAGCCACTTGTTTCGGTTGTGATGTTAACCACGAATAGCGCCAGGGATACAATCTGGATATGCCGGACTTTTTCGCGCTGGTACCTAACGCACCGTGAGATTTGAGCGTTTTCTTACTGAGGAATGTTGTGCTGAAGTTACAGCAATTCACATTGATGTTGCTAATACGCCCAGAGCCGGGGTCAAGAAAGGAACAACACTGCAATGAAGAATTTGCTGCTTCTGACTGCAAGCATCGTCGCAATCAACACGGCGGTACCCGCTTTTGGCGCGGATCTCGCTCCACAGCCTGTCATAACCAAGGCGCCGCAGCTGCCGGTCGCTCCCGTGATCTATGACTGGACCGGTTACTATTTGGGCGTTAACGGCGGCTGGGGCTCGAGCCATAACTGCTGGGATCTAGCAGGAGGTACTCCAGAAGGATGCCATGGTACGACCGGCGGCACTATCGGCGGCCAGATTGGCTATCGCTGGCAAATCTTCAATATCGTTTACGGCGTTGAAGGCCAAGGCAACTGGGCAGATTTCAGCGGCTCCAATGTGAGCGCGGCTTTCCAGTCGAACATCAATCGGACCAGGACAGATGCGTTCGGCTTACTCACCGGCCAGATCGGCTACGCTTTCAATACCGTTCTGCTTTACGCCAAGGCCGGTGCTGCGGTGACCAGCAACACGTATCAGATCAACTCGACGCCCAATGGCCCTGAGGTCAAAAGCGACAATGTCCGTTGGGGTGGTGCCGTAGGCGCTGGCGTGGAGGTGAACTTCGCCCCTGGCTGGTCAGCTGGCGTCGAGTATGACCACCTATTCATGCCGGAAAGCAACGTAACCTTCTCCGCAGCCGGGTCGGATCGCATCCACCAGGATGTCGAGATGGTAACCCTTCGGCTTAACTACAAATTGTTCCCAGGCGTTGCAAAATAGCGATCGACGCGCTTGCCAGGAGCCCCGACCTTCGGTCGGGGCTTTTTCTTGAGTATATTCCCGCACCAACATCCCCCCTTTTTTTTAAGTGCCGCCGCCCGCGGAAAGGCGCTGGCACCCTGCCGGAACCCGCAGACTGGTTGCGCTTGATCTGACAGAAATATGTACCGTCAGGCATAGGACTCGAGTGTCGGATCAAAGATAACGATGTCGGCAAACTGACGCGCCCGCGGACATTAGGCGTGGCGCGGACCTCGATTACCAAGCGGCACGTTGCTTGCTTCATTTGTACTCTCGCCGCGAGACCAGCTCCCACGGCGCTTGGCCAAAATCGATGAGCGCAGCGGAGGGTTTGATGCGATCTGGAGTTCGTTCGAGCGGGCCAGCGATGATCGCACCCGCGAGGTCATTCCGGCTGCCTTTAGCCCGGCAAACAAAGCTGGCGCCAGCTCTGTGGGGCTGGTCAGAGGATAGTTGTCACCCAGGCCGGAGAGAGTATGGCCGAACATCCTCACACGTGCTTCGCCACGCATAGCCGCTCCTGTTTGTGGCACGCTGCACTGCTCGACAAGATGAAGGTCAGGCGCAGCGTGCGAAATGCTCGAAGTCGCAGCACGGCCACCCTGATCTCACCCCGTACAACCGACGCTACCATCGAGTTCGCCCTCCTCGCTCGCAGCGCTTTGACCGGAAAGAGCAGAGTGCAAGGATTGTTCTTGTCAGCATCGGTGTCCGGGCGTTTGTTGTTTGTGATCGTTCACCCGCCTTGCCGGCGACGACTCTTGGTGCCGCCGGTTTTGCTCTCCACGGAGCTCGTCAGCGATCCCGACCTCGAGAGCACCTGAAGGTGGCCAGGAGGACAACCATATCCGCTCCTCAGCTGCTCCAATCCAGAGTGCGCAGTCATGAATTTCGCAGCACCCTGGAATTGGGGCCCGGTCAAGGACCTGCTTCCTCTCACCATATACCGGTGCGCAAAACAGAAGATGTTGCAAGGTGATCGCGAGCAAATGGTCGAACGAATGAGCTATTTGCCTCCCACGCGCTTACTCCACATTTCTCGAAAGCTTCGCATCTCTCTTGAGGTGCAGCTGCGCTGGACTGATCCGCTACCTGTCACAAGCATGCTGTCGAGGAACACGCGAAACTGCTCCTTAAAAGGACGACGCTGATGGCAAGTCGCTACATGCCACATATTGGGATGGTTGCTTTGGCCAGCCAGCAGTATCTGGCGATCGCGTTGATCTATTCGGCCATTCCGGTGATCCTTCGAGCCAACGGCGCGAGTTTGCAACTGGTTGGATTGTATAGCACGGCATTCTTTGCCTTCACGATTAGCTTTCTTTGGGCCCCCATCGTAGATCGATGGAGCCTCAATCGGCTGGGGCTTAGGCGATCCTGGATCCTTTTGACCCAAGTCGCCGCTACCACTGCGCTGACAGTGATGGCATTCTTGAATCCGAAAACTGATTTTGTTCAGGTTTTTCTGGTTTCTCTCGCCCTTGCCAGCGTCGCCGCCACCCAGCGGATCGCAACCCTGGGCTACATAACCGAAGCCCTCGATTCCGCCGAGCGTCCGTTCGGGGCCACGCTGCTGGGCTGGGGTCGGGTCATCGGACACGTGATCGGCGGCGCGATCTTCCTCCAGCTGATCGAAATTATCGGTTGGCGTCCGGCTCTGCTGGGACTAGCGCTGCTGGTAGCCGTTTTCGCTGTATGGGTGTTTGCGATTCCTGAACCACTCCCTTTCAAGGCTCAATCGCGCTCACCGCAGCGGCTGTCTATCTTCCGGCGTAACACTGGTCTATGGACAACGGCCGCATTGATAGCGCCCGGCGTCGCCGGAATCGCACTGGCGTTCGCAATGGTGCAGTTGCGGCTGGTCGATCTCGGCTTTGCCACGGCAGACATTGGATGGATCGGAGCGATAGCGAACGTCCTGACGTATACTATCATTGCACCGCTGACCACCGTAATCCTAGCGCGAGTGGCGCCGCATCGAGGCCTGATCTGGGGCTGTGCAATCCTGGCCATCGGTTTTGGCGCGTTTGCGATTATGGACCGCTATGTCAACGTTCGCGTGAGCGCTGTCGCCAGCGTTGGGATCGTATTCTCCGCCCTCGCCGTCCAGCACGTTACATTCACCAACTGGTTTCTCGCGCTCGCCCGGCCAGGCAAAGCGGGGACAGATGTCACATTCTTGACTTCGGCGATGTCGGCGTTCGCATTGGCAGGTTTCGCTGTGAGCGGATTTATCGCGGCGAGATTTGGCTACAGGGTGACGCTGATACTGCCAAGCCTCGGCTATGCTCTCTCAGGCTTGATCGCGGCGGGATTCGCCGCCAATCTGATGCCGCCACGGGTGGCGTAAGACTGATGATCGAGCCCGTCCTCGTGATTCAGAGTGCCTCGATCGACAGCAATCATGCCTGAGAAAACTACAGGAGCACTCATCGATTGAGTCCCAAGCTGGCCGTCGACGACGATTGGGAGCGTGTCTTTCTCGTCCCCTTTTTCAGAGTGATCTTGCGGCAAAGACGGATACGTTTCGGAGCGAATAACCTGATCCTGCACGACACTTGCTCTCTGCGAGCAGCAACTTGGCTCATATCATATGGTCGGCTGAGTTTACTCCATCGCCTCGCCGAGCGAATTGCCCCTAAGGCCGACGTTGTGTCTTCAACAGATTCCAGCCGCCCACTGGCTTCGAGATCATCAGATGCCAGCAAGATCCTTCACGCAACATGTACCAAGATAAGATTGAGGCGCATCGCCAAGATTGCGGCTTGGATCCGGCTGGTCGCGCCGAGCTTGCGCATCGCGTTCTTAAGATGAAAATTCACTGTATTCAGACTAATTTGCAAGATCTTCCCGATCTCCCATGATGATTTGCCCTGTGCGACCCACCGGAGACAATCGAGTTCGCGCTCCGATAGGGACACTCTCTTTGTGCAATTATCTTCCGCTGGACGTGTGATCTCCACGCAAGCGGCGTGGAAGTGCCAGGCTAACGCGTTGAGATGGCCCTTACAACGCTGAGGATCGGCATCGTCGAACCGAGAGGCGAACGATATGACAGATATTCGCCCCAATGGTCCAAACAAGGGAACACTCATGCCGTGCTTGAGACCGGCCTCTCTGGCCTCATCAAGTACGCGCCGTTCTTCAGGCTGCAGTGGATATTGCTCGGCGAGTTGATCCCAAAGAAATGGCCGCGCAAGCATTGGTGTCCGTAGGACGACCGGATCAATCATGTGGTATTTGTGTTTGAAATAGCGTTCACACCAGTCGGGCGGCCACTTCACGGCCACCGTCGGCGGTGGATACTCCGGTAGACGAAGCGGCTCCGCGAAATTGAGTGCTCCGTAAGAGACCTCGCTGAAGCCTTCGTGGCTTGCACAGCTTACAAGAAGCTCGAAAACCGCTCTGAGCGACTGCGTTTTCGTCGCACACTCGGTGAAGCTGAAAAGATCCATTTGAGGCGCCCCGGCAGGCTGGCCCAAGAGGTCGGTGTTGCGCCGCTCGATTGAGCCATTATCAAGGGGAGGCAAGTTCCAGTCCATCGCCGAGCCGCTCCGTGATGATGCGCTCAACGGGCGCTACGTCACCGTCGACGTCCAGTTTGCCGGCGACATAAAAAGAGATGGGAGGCGATCGTGCGCGGTCGTACGACTCTGTATCGCCAGTCCGCAACCGGTCTTCAAGGCGTCGACGACGGCGATAACGCCGACGATGAGCAACCCGACACGATCTTCGCGCAAGTTTCGCTCTATTTGTAGAACGTGCATAACGCCTGAGTGCCAGGGTCCTGCATCTCCAACGCGAACAATTCTTGAGCGTTGAGGCTGACGGAGCTTCGTGGCGCAGGAGGATGGTCGTTAGGAGGCGGCCCCGATGTGCTCGCAGTCGGGGGATCCTCTTGGTGCAGCGGACACTTTGCATGCGCAGCTCCGGAAGCAAAAACCTGCGGATCAGCACAGCAATTGTCGTACCAGTTCCATGGCCCCTCAAAGTGGGGCTTCACGACAATGATTAGGAAGCTTTTAGATAGATGCGGTGGGGAGGCCTGCGATGGTGACTCGCGACATCAGGAGGAAAGCCGACAGTGCATTTGGCCGATTTGTTCATCATGACTGATTGATTGGCTCCTTCTTTTTGGTCGGTGTCGGCCCCTTGTTGTCAGGTTACGCGGGATCGGCTCGTTGTGGCGTGTCGCATGCAACGAACTTGAAGCAACCGGCAAGAAAAAGCCGGTTAACTGGATTTCCGAGCTTGTTTTGTGAGACGATCCTCCCTCCTGATGGCTGAGCACATGAAGTTCTGAGGCATCGATAGTCTGTGATGCGCGACAGTTCGCCTGTCCACGCGCACCAAAACGTGTCAATTTGTGGCTACGGTTGTGAGCGGCTTAGCAACGTTTCTCAGGACGGCGGCGCGGCAGTTGGCAAACATCTTCTGCGTATAGTTGCCGCCGAAGTAGTCCATCACGAAGGTGCCGTTATACTCCAGATCATCGCCCACGCTGCTGATTACGGCGTCGAGAATTGCGCCGACTTCGGGAATGCGCTCGCGGTAGCGGGTGCGAATAATATTAGCGGCGTTGATCGAGTGAACGGCCTCGTCGGCAACCACCTCTCTCAGCCAGCGAAGGAAATTGCTCCCCAGTCCGGCATAGAACTCTCTATCCGCGGCATAGGCGCGGCAAGTGCACATCTCGTCAAACGCGATCATGACGAGGAGAGAAAATTCGTCCTTTAAGTATTCATCAATGGCGGAGAAATCATGCAGTCGATCTGCCAATCTGTCTCGAAGATCCGTTTCGGATTCACCCGCGACGAGTTCCATGATCTGGATGAAGCTCTCGGTATGACGTTCTTCATCCCCGGCCCAGGCACTGAAGAACGCCTCAGCTTCGCTGCTCGCGATCAGATTTCGATTGATCACTTCTTGCCTCAAATGCCTCGCGTCGTATTCCGTATACAACCCTGGCCACAGCTTGGTCCGGCGTGCGCGCACAGTCGCCGGGCCAGCCGTGAAGGCCGCAGGTTTCAACTCATCGAAAAAATATTTTGGATTCCAGTTCCGTCGAATTAGTGAGATCATCTGACTATCCTCACTCTGAGCGGTCTGCTAGGCGAACGCTCGGAACGCATACTTGCTTAACACGAGGTAGGCTGTCGCCCCCCTGTTCTGGTGGCAATTTCGTCGAGAACTTCATCAAACTTCTGACTCGCATTCGTCCACGGAAGCACCTCCCGGCGTCCTCAAGGTAGTGGAGAGTGCGGTATCCGCTTTGCTTTCTGTTCTTCACCTCGTCTCTCCAAGAAGGCTGGTCTATCGAGACTCAAGTCTGGGATTGGATGGGTGATCCAGACCGTCAGGGATGAAAAGCCCCTCCACTGTCGACTCTGGGTACAAGCCGCACCTCCCGGCCGTACTATGTATTAGGATACGAGCGCAGTCAGACCGAGACTCTTGACAGGCGGCTCGGGCACTGAGATGTGAGCTCCATTGCTCGATCGCATGCCACCAGGGTGCTTGTCCCGCCTCGCGGCAGAGACACGCGGAGTTAGGGGCGTCACAAGTGTCAACTGTGCGACCAAGGAGCGCTTCATGGGCCTCTCAAGACGACCACATCTACGTCCCGGCGCTCGGAAGGCGCCGGCATATCGCAACAACCCTTGTGACCGTCTGTCCTTCGTGCGTCGCGGCCGCGATTCGAAATATGACTAAGTCTCATTGAGCTGCGATGTCCTCCGGCGAGGCTGGACCGAGTTGCAAAGCGGCGACAAGGCGTTTCGCGCGGGTCGCACTCCAACGGTCGATACGTGGAAAACGACGACGGTTGGTCTGAGCTAAACGCTCACTCACAGCCGAAGGACGGCATTGCTGATTCGTGGGTATTTGGTCAACGGAGCGTGCCGACGCAGACGGGAAGGTAAACCCGCTCGATTGGTGGAGAAGCCACTCCTCACTCCCCAAGTCACGTCCGGCGTCGCGAAGGCGCGACTATTAGCCGGCACCCTCGCAGCGAAAAGCTGACTTATCAAGCTCTGTATTATCAGCTTCCATATCGATATCGTCGTGGCCCAACTGCATCTGAACCGTGGGCATCGTTTCCAAAGCCATTATCCCTGTTGTTCACCCGTATCTTCACGGTTTCATGCCGAGGCCGACAAAGATAATCAGCCCACAGATTGCCGCCTCGCGATAACCGCTTCATGATCATCCAAGGCACGTTGGCGATTTGCTTCGAAGAGCGCGTTGACCGCGGGCGACCATTTCGCCGCAAAAGACTTCGGCAAGAACTCAAGGGTAAGCAAGCTCTGTGCAAGTTGTGCAGTCTGATCGCCGGCCTCGTCACATCACTGTCCCAAGTGATTATAATTGTTTGACGTTTATGATCTGACGCTTGAGCCAAGGCGCCCCCGACGCACTTAACCGGGGGGGCTAAAAAAAAGTGCGCCGGGTTCACCCCAACATCATCAGTACATCCGTGATGACGCTGTCGAGAATGAAACAACCAGCGTGGCGGAATTGAGGCCCATTACTTCATCGGACTCGCTCTGAAGTTTTTCACACTCAGCATCGAAGAGCTTGAATCCAACGTTACGTCAGGATGTATGATCGCGCTTGGCCCGTCGTGGGGCAACACAATTGCGGAGGGCCACGACGGATTTGCGGGCGCGAGCAGAACCGCGTTCGCCCCCGCCCGGTGAGATCATTCACTCGGCGGCCCACCTGAGCGGTCTTCCATTTCATTCGGGGAACTCGCAACTGGATTCCAGTCTTTACGGCCTCGCGGTTTCTAGCTCTCATTCGTCGGCCACGTGCTCTCGTTGCTGGCAACGACCATAGGCTTCAAGACTGCCTGCGTCTTTCTCCGCCAGCTTTTGCTGCTGGCGTTGCAAGCCTTCTGTTCTTAGCCGGGCGACTGCAGAAGCCGAGACAAATCCGTGGCTACAGTCCGACAACAGAGACGACTCTGCTCTCGCCCGCGCCGCCGCTTCAATGAGGATAAAGCTCTCTGTTGCAATTGCGCTTATGCTTCCGAAGCCTCTCAGACCTGTAGCCGGTCGATTGACATAGCGCAAAGACATGGCGAGCGCCGCGATTAGGGTGTGTCTCACAGCATCATGGGACAGTAACGTTGCAGAAGTCACTCCTGACAAAGTATTGCGATGCCCGGCTGCCTTGGTACACCATCTATCCAACTGTACCGGACTTCTCGGTGGCAGTAGGCTCGAACACCTGTGAAGAATGGCTGAGCCGACGGTCGGACGAGCCCGTGTCGCTCTATCTACACATTCCGTTCTGCCGATCGATCTGCTGGTATTGCGGCTTCACTACAGCCCTAGCCCGTAAGGATGCCCCCTATCTCTCTTATTTGGAGGTGCTGCGCAAGGAAATCGACCTGGTCGCTAAGAAAACGCCGCAACAGCTGCCTGTGAGTGACGTACACTTCGGCGGCGGCACGCCGACCCTTATCGATCCAACGCAGTTCCTGGCTCTCATGACACACTTGCGTCGCTGCTTTGCGTTCAAGAACACTACGACGCTCGCGATCGAGATCGACCCACGCACGCTTACGATCCCAATGGCCGACGCCTTAGGGGCAGCCGGAGTCAGTCGCGCGAGCATCGGCGTGCAGAGCTTCGATCCCGTTGTTCAGAGGTCGATCAATCGGATCCAGACTGAGGCGCAGACGTTCAGGGCTGTTGAAACCCTTCGCCAGCATGGAATAAGCCGTATCAACTTCGACCTCATCTTCGGTCTTCCGAACCAGACGGTGCAGTCCTGCATCCAGAGCGCTATGACGGCGCTGGCCATGCGCCCCAATAGGCTTGCGGTTTTCGGCTATTCGCATGTTCCTTCGTATATGAAGCGTCAGCGCATGATTGATGAGACGGCGCTGCCGGACGATGCAGCTCGCGCTGAACAGGCTTCGGCTATCGCCGATACTCTCGTTGCCGCCGGCTACCTGCAAATCGGGCTCGACCATTTCTCCTTACCCGATGACGAGCTCGCACTCGCGCAAAACGCTGGTCGCTTGCGGCGCAATTCCTTGGGTTACTCGGCTGATACTTGTAGAACCGTAGTCGGCTTGGGCACGTCGGCCATCGGTCGTCTCGGGGACGGGTACGTCCAGAACGAAGTCGCAACGAGCCCCTACGGCGAGCACATCGGCGCCGGCCGTCTGCCGACGGCCAAGGGCTACCGTCTCAGCGACGAAGACCGCCTGCGAGCAGCAGTCATTGAGCGTTTAATGTGTTATCTGGAGGTAGATGTTTCTGCAATTTGCTCCGCCCACGGATTCGATCCAGTTCGTTTTCTTAATTCAGCTGAACGCTTGCCGATACTCGCCGAAGACGGAATAGTGGACATCCACCAGGGTACAATCCGCATAAAGCGGGAGCATCGTTTTCTAATGCGCGCTGTTGCTGCCGCATTCGACGCTTATCTTGACCGCTCACCCTATTAGCACGGCCGGCCCGAGAGCGGTACAGTTCAGAAAACCGTTCAGTCGCGGACCTCGATTACCATTTTTCGCTGGGCCTGGCATAAGGCGATCGAACCCGGCAAATTGGCGAAGGTCTCTGCGGGCTGCGGCAGTGACGCCCATACACGGACCGAGCGTGACGTTGCGGCCTGAGCGCTCTACTTGGGGTCGCGATATACGGTTTGCTTCTGCGAAACGGATATTAAGCCGCAGCAGGGCTGAGGTATGCCAATAGCAGTCTGACGCTTCGTGAATGGTAATGAGTTTCGGCTTAGAGATCACCTGCATTGTTCTCGGTGGAGGTGCAACCTCAGAAAAGCTGGGGCAGCAGCAGCACCCTTCAGGAGTTGTATCGCGCGATAGCGGCATCACCAACATTCGTCTGACCGGGTCTCGCCGCGGCCAAATTACAGGATCTCCGCAGATAGCCGGCCCGAACGAGTCAACTACTTACCTTGGCGATTGGTGGCGACGACTGACAAATGGCAATAAGTACCAACAAACGCGACGCGCATCACACGTCAGGATTCAAGATGAAACATAGATCGTGCCGCGCCAGCGGAGCTGATGGACTTGCCAATCTCGTGCTTGGAGCTATCAGATCGGCGAGAAGCGCCATCTCGACTCGTTCATGGAGCTCGATGGCTTTCGTTCTGCCGCGATTGCCAGGCGTACAATTGTCAGACACTACTGGCCTTGGATGTCGCCGGCTTGAGGCTGGGTCGGCAACCACGAAATCGCCGTGGACGCCTCTAGCAGTGCAAGGTACATGGCGAGGGTATTCTTCCGAAAGTTGCATCCCTCTCGAACAAGTGCCCTATTTTTGTGAAGGATATCACCTTCTCGAACAGGTGGCCTTCTCCGACCAAGATGCGCGGCAAAGCACGAGATCCTCGCTCAAAGAGTGGTGGAAAGGAATGGGATCGCTCGCCGCTTATTGGAGAGAAGACAGCAAGGAGCATCCGCCGCATTAGCTTCGACGAACGAGCATCGCAAAAGAAGAACGGCACGCACGTCTCCGACGAGTTTTATAGCGGGTTCGACCGAGACCCACACCAAGCTAAGAACGTCGCGGCCTAAGTAAGTTTTCGCCCAAGCGTCGCCCAGACCCTCCACACACGGCGAAACGACAGATCCACTCTAGCCCAATCAGGCTGGAACACACTTCATTGAAGGCGAGCGATATGGATGCGGAGTTCACGAGGCGCGGTTGCACTGCTCCATCGAGGTGGATTCAGTCACGATCGACTGCGACCCTCGTCTTGAGCTTTCCCCAACGTTCGGCAAATCGACGACTCGCAGTTGCAGTCCTCCTCGCAACGAGCCTCATTCCTGATTTGGCGCCGGCACAAACTCCCGATTTGCTCAAGAGAAATGACATCTCGACTGAGCTTACGGGAAGGATACATCATGAACCCACTTCGCTAGCGTCGAGCTTCAACGATAGCTCAACGATTTCTACCACTATGCTTCTGGTAAAGCGCGACAAGGCAAGCGAGGTTGCCAGGGAGAGAGCTCAAAAGAAGGTCGCCCCCTTCGCAAAGTTCGATAAACTTCGCGAGAAGGGCATGTGGCTCATTATACCCGGTCCTGCCGATACCATAGATGAAGATAAAGGGGGCGTTAGATCGGCCTTGGCAGGGGTTGGAATTGGTTATGTGGGAGGAACAGTAAATAGCCTCATAACCAATCAATTGCCAAATGCAGGCCGAACCAGGGTCGCCAATCAGCTCTATATGGGACAGAATCCGACATTTGGGACTGTGAATTTCATGATCGTGACATACGATTTGAGCCGCTTTGGAGTGCCCGATGGTCAAATCATCGTCGGTGCCGAGCAGCAATACTGGTCATGGGAACCGGGCGGACCAGACAGGCTGGGACTTAACATCATTGCCTACTACCAGACCCTTTTCGGCGGTAAGCTCGAACTCAAAATGGGTTATCTTAGAAATCAAAATGAGTTCGCGGGGACTGTGGTCGGTGGCAGTGCAGCAGCAAGCGTTTTGGGGCCCTCGTCAAACATCTTATATCAGGCAGGCATGAGCAACAATGCTGCGCCCACTCCAGCTCTTAACCTGAAGTACAATCTAGATGATCACTTCTATAATCGAGTCTCGATCCAACGTTCGCTCAGTCCGGACGGCCAGTATGCGCATATCATCGAGAACCCCACCGGCCTAAATTGGAATACGGCTAACGCGCGCATTCTTTGGCTCGATGAGACCGGCTACAAGAACAGAGCTGCTCCGGGCGAACCCGAGAGCTGGCTGCGAGCCGGCATCGGCTTCAACACCAGCAGCTTCACGAATTTAGAGCATCCAAATCGTCCGCGAGCCAACGAGAACATCCTTTATTACGTTGCTGCCGACAGGCAACTCTGGCAGTCTGACGTTCAAGGCTCGGCATCTCGTGGTGTCTATGGCGGCTTCTCTGTAATGTATGCGCCGCCCGACTTGAACAGAGTCACTCAATATTACGAGCTTCGTCTTTATGCGAAAGGGCTGTTCGATAGTCGACCCAGTGACCAGATTGCGATCGTCGCAACTAACGCGGCCTGGAGTAACTTTGCGGTAAACGGCGCCTTGGTTAAAGGACATCTTGCCCATCACGACACGACAGCGATCTCGGGTACCTACACCGCGCATCTGGCACCTGGGGTCTATGCAAGCCTGGGACTAACATACATCAACAAGCCAACAAGCGTCACACACACGCGCGAGACAAACCACGCTTTGAATTTACTGTTGTCTACGTCGATCTTTTTCTAAGCCCTGGCGGATGCCCATCTGGTTTGATATGGTTGTCGCTGCGGATCATTGAGCGCAGGTTGTCCTGCCAGCGCAGAGAAACCGAGGACACACATTCGCGATGTGTACAGCCGCACTTCCTATCGAGAAGTGCGGGAGAAGGATGATGATCGTTGTGCGTAGAACCTCCTTGATGAGCTCCCGCGCGCAACTCGGAAGCTGCCGGATCTGACAATGGCGGCACATACAGTATGGGCCGTACGAGCGACGAACTCTTTTGGGCCCTCGAAGGCCGTTCTCTCGTGCACGGATTAAGTGCACCGCGGCCAGAACGCTGCCGCCTCTTTGTACAAGCCTAGGCGACAGCGGGTTGTCGCGTTCGCGGTGCCACGTAGGCTGCGTCCAGTGCTGCAGACCAATCTCGGCGGGCATGCTCGCGTACCAGGTGCCAGATCCTTTTCATCGTTCTCGAACGAGAGTTTGATCGAGCAATTCACATCTGGGCGGGAACTCTGAGAAGAAGGATGAAGGAGATCGTCGGGCACGAGCAAAGCCGACGCTGCCCTTGCAGCGGTTATCATCAAGAACAATTTGATTGACGGCACACACTTCGTTTTGCAAATGCTCTTTGCTATTTGGACCTTTTATGCGGCAGCCAGCTCGTGTCTCCGAAGAACGTTTCCAGTGACCACTGCCGCGCCTCCCTGTCAGACAGTCGATGGTAATAAGGCTCGCGCTGTGCAGGATCGGCTCCCAGGCCGGTGGATTTGTACTCGGCATAGTAGGCTGTCCTCAGTGTGTCGGTCTTCCCCTTACTCCATTCGCGCCACCCTTCCGCGATCACAGGTGCATCCATCTTGGATGACAAGAAAATCACCGCAGCGTAGGGCCGCCAAGCGCGGCCGAGGGCGATTTCCCCTATTCCGGGATCGGCGGTCAAAGTGCAATGATCGAACACAAAGGCGCTGTCCTCGTCCGGCGCCGCTTTGCCTTGTGCGGTATACACAACCGTTTGATGGGCTATGCCATGCAACTCACATTTGCGGAAATAGGCTTTGGCATTGCCAAATATGAAATCGACATGTCCCTCAATGTAGCAGTCGGCGAAGTATTGTCGCGACAAGCGGCCGTTCAGGCCCTTATTGGCGAGCAGTGTGTCCTGTGCACCGAGGAGCCGCACGCGAGTGAGAACGTCCCTGTCTCCGGTAATGGACAGCGCGACAGCCTGCGAGGGTGGATGAGCCGGATTGAGCGAGTAATCGTTTTGAATTGTTAGATTGTCGAGCCGGAAATCGTCTCCCGACGCCTCCAACGTCGCGGAACGAAATGTTCCCCCCACATAGATCGCACCGTCGCCATAGACGACGACCGTATCATCCGGCCTCTTGCCGGTGCCTTTAATATGAACACCTGGTTTGGCGATCTTGACTTTTTCGCGATAGACGCCTGGCGCGACCAGTATATCGCCGCCTTGGGCCGACAGTGCATCTATGGCTGCCTGTAGGGAGTGATAAGCGATATCGCTGGATTGAGAGACCAATAAGGGCTGAGCGTGTATATGCGGACAATCGAAACAAGCCCCCAGAACTGCAGCGGAAAACACATATACCTTCATCATGACCGTACTTTCATTGAACCAAGTGCAGTTTGTCTTCATGGAACGCGCAGCTGACGTGTCCAGGGGCCTGCAGCAATAAACGCTAAAGCGTCATCCACCTGCTGCGCAGCAGCTTCAGTTCAATGCTGCCGAGTCTACGCGCATGTCCTGGAAGGGGAGATAACGCTCGGCACCATGTGTTCTGCTGCTCTCTACGGGCTCGGGAATGCTTTTGCACAGTTCTCCGATCCGCGGGGCAGAGGACCCTCAGCTGGACCCCGCGGCAGCGGCGGCGACACGCCGGAAGGTCCCACAGTCACATTGGCATTCTCAATGTACCAGGTCGCGGAATCGGCAAACCGTACATCGTCCAGGGTAATCTCGAGAGCATGCGATCGGTCGAGCCCGCGCATCAGCAGCATGCCCGTATCACCACGGACACGACGCAGAACGACTTGGCGGTAGAGTGGAATGCTATCACCCCGGGCTAGGGAATCGTATTTTGTGTCGAACATGATCGGCCATCGGTTCCCGCGCAGACAAACATCCTCATAGGTCACCCGCTCCACCAGACCGCCCCGGCTGACATCGCTCTTGATGCGCAGGCCCGAAGTGGTGCCGTCCAGGGTAAGGCCGCGCACCAGGATGTCGCTGACACCGGAGTTCACCTCACTGCCAATCGATAATCCATGTCCCCAGCCCAAATAATTATCGGTAATGGAGATATGACGGGTTGGACCATTGTTGCCGGCCTTGATCGCAACATTGTCGTCTCCAGTGCGGATCACGCTGTGGGCGATGGTGATGTCTTGGCTTGCGCCCGGATCAATCCCATCTGTGTTACGGGCATCGGCAGGTGCGTCGATGGTGAGGCGCCAAAAGGTGGCTCCTTGGACTTGATTCATCGCCACATGGAAGTTTGGCGAATTGCGCAACGTCAGGCCGTACAGAGTCACGTCCTGCGCATGGTCGATCTGAATCAAACGCGGCGCGTTTTGGTTGCCGCCCTCAGCCTGTGCGCGGCGTGCCAGCTGCCACCAAGATTCGGCGCTGCCGGCCATAGGCGCGCCGCCCTGGCCATCGATGGTGCCCTCGCCATAGATGCCACCGCCGCGCGTTCTGGAAAAGCTAATGAACGGCCGGCAACCGTCGCCTTTGCCAGCGATCCGACCACAATGCCCCCGACCCTTGTCATAAGCCGTTGGTTCAGCGATCGCAATTAGCGTGGCACCGCGTCCGATCCACAAAGTCACGCCTGATTTCATTTCGAGCGGACCCGACAGGAACTCGCCGCGCTGCAAGTAAACTGCCTCTCCGACCGGACAACCGTCAATGGCGTTCTGCAGGTTCGTCGTATCCTGCCTGCCAGACGGCACCGGGCGGTCACACACAGTACGAGGGGCAACAGGTTCGGCGACAATGCGGCGGTCCTGCGCTTTGGCGGCCGGACAGAGCGCCACCGAGGCAATTACGGACAACAGAATCCAATGGCGAAAGCGACGTATCATCGATTTCCTCGTGCTTGCTGCGCCTTTGACCCTGCCTTGTAGGAGATGAACATTGGCCGTATGTCAGCCGTTGCCTCTCTGACTGCGCAAGATGGCATCTTTAACCGCAGATGCCGTTGCGGACACGCAGCGCTTGGTGCACGGGCATAGAGACGAACTCCCTGCCACATGGTAGGCAGTGTATGCTTCGAAGTCATGAGCTGATTGAACGCTTCATTGTTTTATCTCCGTGTTCGATCGAAAGCCGAATCACGCCGAGATCGGTAAGGCCTTTTGACCTGTCGCTTCCGGCAGGCAATGGTCGATTGATGGCCAAGGTCTGGCAGAAGAACGCGATTGATATGGTAGTAATTGGGGTCGCCCACCAACCAAAGAGCGCCCCCCCCCAACGGAGGGACTGACATCAATGATCTAGGATTGTGCTCATCAATGTTAGCCGCGGCGGCTTGGCCCTGAAAAGCGACCGCGAAAGACCACATCCAAACACACCTCTCCTTGTCGGATGTCAGGCGTTTCGTGCCTGGCGTATCGTGCCTGGCGGCTCTTGCCCCATCTGCATGGGCGGTCACGAGGTTACTGAAGTGACCTTCATGAGGATGAGGCACCCACTACGAGGATACGATGACATCGCTGCCATGTTGCGCCACCTCCACTCGACAGATAGTAGCAAATGACAGGTGTTGCCACGCCTTGCCCGCCAAGTGCTGAGTGCAACGCCGCCAGAGTTTTCGATGAGGGCACTGTCGCGAGAGAGGAATCGATATGCAATCGGCAGTGATAGCATTTAATCCACCCGCGGATGCTACGTCGAACAGAGACCTCTTGGTTTGTAAGGGCAAGGTTTGACCAAGTCAGACAGTTAGTTATTGATCGTTGAGCTGAGCGACCGGGGTGGCGCGCCGAGAACAATCCGAGAAATCCATCCAATGTCACGCACAATCCGCCGAATTGTCGTTGCGATAACAACAATCCCGACTGCAAGCGTGCCGGCCACAGCGACTCTGATCGAGAAATCCCAAGGCTCTCCCAATGGGATCAAATCCATAAGACGAAACGCGGTGCCCTGGACCAGATAAAGTAGCAGAGTGCTCTGGCCAAGCTCTACCGCAATAAGACGGACCAATCGATTTGCCCCGCAGAAACTCCAGAACTTCAGCACTGACTCCATCACGACTGCGGACGCCGCTGCAGAGCCGAGGAGCATAAGCAACACTTGCTTAGCGGACGCTGCATCGTGAACTAAAACAAGATTGATGTAGACATAAGTCTCTTTGCTCCAGCTCAAAAAGCACGCACAACTAATTGCAACGAGTGAGAACATCAAGAGAGGTCTGTGACGTGAGATTATGCGCGCCCGCCATTCGCTCGGCTGAGCGAACAAGAATCCGAGGCAGAAGAACGGATAAGTATATCTTACCAACGGCACTATAGAAGATGTCACGGGAACGAGTGCAACCAAAATTGCTGAAATGCATATGATCCACGTCGATACGCGACCGCAGACCGCCAGGAGAAGCTTCATGGCAAGAAATGAAGCAAATGCTGCCCATATAAACCAATATGAGCCAATGAGATCGTTCACAAAGTCCGGTAGCCCTCCCGTCAGATTGTCTGAAGGCGAGGCGCCCGCGAACTTAAACGCTGCAAACTTAGCAGTCTCCATAAACATGCACCAGAATAGCGCTGGAACTAATAGTTGCATCACACGCTCACCGACGCTTCGAGCGAGCGATTTTCGCAGGAGAGCTCCCGAAGACAAGTATCCGCTTATCGCCATAAAGAGAGGCATATGAAACATGTAGATCGCCTTGAAGTACGGCGAATACCAATAGTCCCCATCTCCGTAGATGACGTACTGTATTAGATGTCCGATAATCACCAAGATGATGAGCATGCCTTTGGCGAAATCGAACCTCAGGTCTCGGCAGTCAGCTTGGGCTGGTTGCGAGCCCTGCCTAGTCGACAGTGGACAGTGATCAAGCATAAAACCTCAAGATGTGGTTGTGCGCCCGCGCGGCTCGTGGACTGTCCAGCTCGTTCGCAAGGTGATTGTGTGGTCATGGTGCGGGCGGAAATTCGCGGAGTGGTAGGCTACGTCAACGTTCTTAGTCAATACAGGACGGCATGCTTATCGATCCGGTCACTTCGGGTTCGAACCGTCTGTTTGTCAGAGGGCGTGGTCCCGAGGAGAATGAGCTATGACGCGCTGAGGCTGCGCGTCCTGAACGGTGAAATAGGGACGACACTCGCGCGGGCTCCGACGAATGCTGCGGGGGCTTCGGCTATGCCAACGTATACTATTCAAGGAACGGTCCACGTGGCATTCTTCTCTGGTCGAGAAGAGACCAGGACGGAAGAGAACGCCAAACTTATGTGGGGTACCCGTCGCAAACGATGCTCGCCGAGTGGAAACAGCCGCCTCCCATTGGTGACCCCCGTCCAAAGGTGCCAACAAGTGAATCGAAGCCGCTGATGGCGAGATCGTTCTGTCGGGAGAAGGAAGCTAACTGCCCTCAGTCATGATTGTTGACGGCTCGTCCGCTGATCTGAAGGCAATGGCGGCCGCGATCGAGTACTGCGAGCCATCGGACCCGTAGTATGTGGCCGCATGAAGCTCACCGAGCCGCTGGGGAACCGATCAAACAGGTCACACATGTGAGGGACTTCCGCAACCTACGCAAGAGTTGTTGTGAGCGGCAAACTTCGCCATTCTAATTAGGACTGCACTGCGCATTCAGAACATCTCAGACAAAGCTCGGTTAGCACATCAGGCTTTCGCAGGATCCAGCTAATGCTCATCGAGAATACTATAGTCGAAGCCCCAAGGAGTAATCTTGAACTTGACTAGCCACTTCTTTCGCTGGACCAAGCGGGAAGACGAACTGCTGCGCGAGCTCGTTGATGCAGGCGCGCCCGTGAAAACCATTTGCGAAACGCTCAACCGGTCCGAGCCAGAGCTTCGCAGGCGTGGCTACTGCATCGGCCTACCGAGAAAATGGTTTAGCAGAGCCCGCCCAAAGATGTGAAGAGCCATCAGTGGGGCTCCTGCCTGACGGAGCGCAAGCTTGACCGACGATTGTCCCGAGAAGATGAGGCTACGTGCACGCCGGAACCACTTACCGGATTAGGGGCGACAGTAACGGTGATCCCAGGTTAGCGGCGTAGGCTGACGTCCGGCGTTCACGTTCAGATCACATCATGAGAGAGAGTCGAAGGCGCCTCGCCGCAGCAGGAAGTTGGATGGCCGTATCCACCATTAAGTCGCTGCACGTTAAGATCGGCGAATGCACGCTTTCGCTTTTTAGACAGGAGGTTTTCCGACGGCTGAGATCAACCTAGATTGCCGCCGCATGACAGACGGCATGACAGTCCGCAATCTTGCATTGACGCAGCAATCTGCATCAACGTCGTATCGAGTGGAACAGATACTTCGGCTTCTTTTCAATCGCCTCGAGCTGGACGCGAGCTTCATCTAGTTGCGACGGGGACGTCCCGGCCGGCCCTATACCAGATCGTCTGTTGAGGTTCGTCCATGGTCCGGAGGCTTGGTCATGTCGCCGCTCCGGCATATCGCCTTTGCGCGTAAACCGCGCAAACTGCCGGTAGTGCTGTGCGGCGACGAGGTGTCCGCGTCCAGCAGTGGTGCCGACCTAAAGCGCCGGCACTGCACTGAGCTCCGTCTATGCCGCAGCTTATTCGTATGGGAAGCGGTCCTCTTGAGGGTTGTCGGCATGCCGAGAGGGACAAAGAGCGAGCTCGGCAGGGATCACAATGAAAGTCGCTCTTGGCGCGGCTGGCACCGTCGATGTTTCCTAATCATGCTGACTTTTCGCAGGACGCGAGCGTCATCTTTAACGCTCGCGTAGCGGCGGATCCCTATCCCTCGCGTCCTGGCATGGTCCACATTCCCATCCAGCGAGCCGTAGCTCGAAGGCGCATCTAAACTCCAAAAGCGACCTGTGGTGCTAGGCTTTCTCGCGCATCATCATCGGGGCCGAGGAAGACCTCCCGTGCTCTTGGCCTGCAGACCCCGCGCCTGGTTCAAGCCGCGGAGGCGTCCTTGGTGAGGTGGGCAAGATCATTGATGACCAGGAAGATCGAAGCGATCGAGGCGGCTGATCGCTGCCTCGACCTGGCAGCGAGCCAGTTGCAGCTTCTGGACGAGATCGTGGTGCGGGTGAAGAGAAGCGCTATCCGCTCTCGATCAGGGGCGGTCCGAATGGCTGCCGCCAAGTGGCTCTTGCCGCCGCCTGGCGGCCGAACAGGAGCAAATTGGCGCTCTTATCCAGCCAGCTGTCACTGGCGGCGAGGACGATCACCTGCACCTTAGATCGTCGGCACGGTCTCGAAGCCGAAGCTGAAGGTCTTCCCGCCTAGCAGGCCGCGTCTCGACGAGGTGGCGCTCGTTGCGCCAGCGACTGCGTTTGGCGATCTCATGCTGGGCATTGGTGGCGAGGAAGTGGGCCGGCGGCCAACCTTCCTCGTCGAAGTGCTCGGCAAATTGGGCCGCGGCACTGATGGCTGGCAGGCGGAGTTCCCTGAGAGACAGGTTGAGGGCGCGTGATCAACGGTGTTGGCTCATGCGGCACCTCGGATCTCCGCGTCACCGATGAACCATTCGTAGCTGGCAAGCGGCGCGAGCTGCACCAGGACATTCGGAAGGTAGGCGGGATCCGGAGCGAAGTGAGCGCCCAGCCGGTCGAGCTCGGCAGTCGGCCGGCGTTAAGGTCGGCCGTGAGCTGATCGGCGAGTTCGGCCTCGCGGCCGCACTTATGAGCGAGCGAGGAAATCGACTATGATCCGGCAGGCCCTCTCGTCAGGCAAGCGCTCGCGCAATCGGTCGAAGGTTCTCCGATAGGCCTCGCAGCAACGGGCTGTCCCGATAGATCAGATTGGGAAGCGCGATTGGCTCGCACCCGGAGCGCCTGATTAAGACTTAATTGGCCGCTGGCTTCATCATCACTTCGACCTCTGCGCGAAAGGCTTGGCGCGATGCATCACGCGAGTAGAACATGTGGCCGCCCGGATAGACTGCGAGCTTGACGCGCGGCGCCGCAGTAAAGGCGGGCAACTGATCAAGCACGATCTGCGAGCCGAAGTAGGGCGTCACGAGGTCGAACAGGCCGTGCCCGACCAGCAGTGTCATCTTCGCGTCCGTTGCTAGGATCTGGCGCAGCTCCGAAACCGACTCGGGATATTGACCGCGGCCGAAGTCCCAGGCCTGCCGGACCGCACTGTTCATCAGCTTATAGGAGCCGTCCGGCCGCCAGTTCAGCTTGCGCGTAAGGAGATCGACGACGGCACTGGTCAGCGGCGCGAGAAGCGTCTCGCCCGAGGGATCGTCGTATGCGGGATAGCTGGACTCGGGGTAGGCATCGAAGCCACGCACCGAGGCGTCGTATCGGCCGGTCACCTGGCCGTTGTTGCGGTCGAACTCGCGACTGAAATCGGTGATACCGAAGCGGCCCGCGACCCTGCGGCTCACCGCCTGGTCGATGCCTGTTAGCGTGGCGACCTTCTCAGCCAACCGCGCCGTCGCTTTCTTGTCTGCCCTGCCTTTGACGAGGTCGGTCAGGAACTCGCCGCGCGCGTAAGCTTCGACGTCGGCGAGGTCGACCCGCTTCACCGGCCCCTTGGCTTCGCGTGCGGTCGCTACATAGCTCGGCAGCGTTATGACATATTGAAGAAGGCTCGTGCCGTCGAACTCGCGGTAGTCAAACAATGGTGAGATCATGATCAGGCCGTTGACACCGACGCCCTGCTGCACCTGCAACTGGCGCACCACCTTTGGCCCGCGGATACCACCATAGCTTTCGCCCGCTACATACTTTGGCGACAATAGTCGGTCGTGCTTCTCGAGCCAGCGGCGGATTACGACGGCAAGCGCATTGACATCGCCGTCCACGGAAAAGAACTGCTTGCGGACATCCTCGCCGGTCGCGACGAAGCGGCTATAGCCGGTCCCGACCGGATCGATAAAGACGAGGTCGGTGAAATCGAGCCAGGTCTCCGCATTCGGCTTCACCTCCGGTGAGATCGATGGTGTGACCTCGTCAGCATTGATCGGCAGTCGCCAAGGACCAGCATTGCCGAGCTGTAACCAGGCCGACGATGAACCGGGCCCGCCGTTGAAGAAGAACGTCACCGGGCGCGTGGTGCGATCGCTCCCGTCGAGCTGATAGGAGGTGTATGCGACGTCAACCTGTGCCTCGCCCTTGTCGTCGAACAGGCGGATCGAGCCTGCGGTCGCAGTGAATGCCAGCGTCCGACCTGGCAGCTCGAGCTTTTGCCTCGTGGTGGAGTCCGGCGGAAGTCGATGCTGTTCGGCGGCTGAGGGCGTGCTAAGTGTTTGGCCTGCGCGCGCGCGGTCACCGTCCTTCTGGTCGGCCAGCGTCGTGGCGTCGGGGCGTGGCGGCGGATTGTTGGCCCAAGCGCTCCCCATCATGCCACAGGCAAACAGGGCCAGCGCAAGTGAGGTGCGGCGCAGCGCGGTCCATTCAAATTGCATTGAGTCTCTCCCATCCCGGCCGAGCTTTCGGCCGCTCAAACGTGGACCGCACGGGGCGTGTCTCCCAAAAGGTCCAACGCACTTAGCGGACAATCGAGGAGCACCAAACCTACCAAGTCGGGTAGTATTCACCTCACGGCCCAGTCGGTAACAGCGCCGGTCAGGAGATGATGCTTGCAGAAGCCACAAGCAATTGGATGACTGGGGAGCGGCAGGCGCGCGTCATTTCGAAACAAGCCGAATCTCGCGCAGACGTGTTTCAGGCATGAACTCATAGCCTCGCTGGCGCGGCCTCTGGCGCAGACCTGGAGAGCTTCACCGGAAGCAGCACGGCAAGGGGCCTGGCGAACAAACCCAACTACGCGTGCTCATGACCGAGATGCATGTGAGACCCTTGCGCTGCATACGACACAGAAGGCGCGATTCGGACGGGCTACACAGTGGTGGGCGTGCCTTCTAGCGCAGCTTGATGGGGGCGTCCAGGAAGCAGATTGGGAACCTGCCGATCCGCCGCATGACCTCGACGTGAGTTGCGCGAGGAGTTCGGTTGCCTTTACCGTGCCGCTGACGGGCACCTATTCCTGTGTCCTAAACGATTGACGTTCAACGCCTGATCGAACGGATCGTACGGGATCCGAAAACGCTCATTGTCAAAAGCGTGATGCGACCAGCACAAGATAGAGGAGGTGCACGGCAAGAATGCCAGCCTTAGGCAACTCGGCCTGGAATCATTGATCCGGGTCTATATCGTTCCGCGTCCACATCAATATAAAGGATGATCTGGCGAAACTCTAAATGATTGGAGACGAACGCGCGCCCTGAAGGAGCGCTGTGGCAGGCGGACTGCTTTGCGGCGGTCACCGGCAGTTCGCGTAGGACCGGGTTGCTGACACCACCGTGGTTCTAGGGATCACCGGCCCACGAGGTGATGAATTTTGGCGGGAACGCGGAGAAAGCCCCTGATGCCGACCTGCTAGGCGAGATGATCGGCTTCGCCGCCCATTGATGGACATGGAGGCGGCCGGCTGACCGGTGCGGCTTACGGCGAGAAGAACGCCGAGCGCCTTGCCCAGCGCAATGGTTGCTGTGACCGCAACTCGAGATGCGCGCCGTTGCGATCGAACTGCGCGTCCCCCAAGCTGTGCAAGGGACGCTACTTCCCGGGTTTCTCCCATCCCGGACGTTTGCCGGAGCCCCGGGACCTCAAACCGCGCCTTCTCGGGCCCCTTGCCGTGGGCCGGCAAGCAGGCGCGGATGCAATCGCCGCAAGATCATTGCGGACATCACTTACATGCGAATCGAGCAGCTACTTGATCTCGCATCGAACGGGGGGCTTATTCAAGAGTGCAATATACTCAAGGTCGTGCTTGTGCTAAGATTCAATTTCGGCAATTATCGACGGCAGCGTATCTAACTCTTAAGAGGGAATTCGCTCTCGGTGGCGGGCCTAATACATGGCGAAACGTCACCCCGGACAAATGTCCTGGGCCTCGGAGTACGCAACACATTCAAGCGTCGATCAACCACCAGTTTCGGTAGGTGCCTCGCAAGCTGCTTCTGAGATACAACTCAGCCCACCCCCGCGATCGCACCGTCTCGGGAGTGGGCTGGTCAGTCTTGCTATCAGGGCGGTAAGGCCGACCACCGAAATTGGCGGCGCGTGACAGCCAGCGCTTCAAGTCGTCCCTAAGCGCTCGTCGCGTCGCCGCCAATTTCAATCGCCGTGGGCCGCCTTAAGCCGCCCGCAGAACTAGCGACGTTGTTTCTGGGTGCAAGTTCACTCACAGAGAAGAAACTCAGCGGATCTAATGAATGACGCAGCCGCTTTGATCGCTCCGCCATCTGTCAACGTGCCAATGTCTTCCGAGACCGCATGAAAGTTCGTCGACAATGTCGAAAACACATGACGTGCTTTGACTGTTATGGACATGTACTGGTCCTGCTTAACGACTGTTGCGACTTACCAATTCGGTAGGTGGTCATCGCCCCGGCCGGCGAATCTGCCCGAGACATCAAGAAACAATCAACCTGTATAACGAGCTTGTCGCCTATGGGTGGATTGATATGTGATGTCCTCCTTTATCGCAGCTGAGCTCCTTCGCCATATGAATTCCCGAGACGGAGCTGCGCACCTCATTCATCAGTTGCGCCTCCGGCCGGACGTAGCGTGGAAGCACAGTTGGGGAATACCAAGGGCGAATGCTGTTTCGCAGCTTCTCGGGTCGTAGCCATCCATGTGCTGCGGCGAAGGCAGGCTGTGGCGGCGGCCCGACTGCTCTCGATTCTGAAACATGCATGGGTAGCCTTTAAGCAACGCACTGGTACCTCTCTCGCGCCGTTCAGCGTTCGTGATAGAGCTGGCAGCTGCCGGCAGCCGACAGCACGCACGCCCCTTGGAGATTGCCTCGCCGATCGCACGTTCTTGGAGGAACCAACGGCTCCGACAGAATACGTTTCACAAGCAGCTTATAGGCAACCATTCACATTATCCGGTTCACCGTTGCTGAACGTGGCGCACGTAACCGAATAATGACGGATGATTCATGTGCTCACTCGATGGCCACGTCCGCTGGGATATCGATGCCCTATCGAGTTGGGTCTCCCTGAAGCGAGGGTACGAGGTAGCCATGTCTCCTGAGGCACTCCGGAGCCAGCTGGGTTTAGGTAAGGTCAACTACCAACCCTCGTGATTGATCTAAGCGACACAGCATGTCACCTATCGAGCGATAGCCTGTCGAACAGCTCGATCAGTCATCCCAAGGAACGGCATGCAAGATCACCTCCCAGATGTCCCCGGCGACGTCTCTCATCAACCCACCCGTTCCTCTTTTGCTGAGATCCTGCGTGCTGAGCTCTACGACAGCACAAAGCTATCGTTCTTCATGGAAGCGCATGATGGTCTCTCTGCCGCGATCGCTAAAGGCGCACGCTTCAAAGGCCTCTGGGCGTCGGGCCTTTCCATTGCTTGCTCTCTGGGTTACCGCGATGCCAACGAAGCGTCATGGAGCCAACTCGTCGCCGTGGTTGAGCGCATTGTTGACTCCAGTGAATTGCCGGTGCTCGTTGACGGAGATAGCGGCTTCGGCAATTTTAACAATGCGCGCCTCGTGGCGCGTAAGCTCTGTCAGCGCGGTGCTGCCGGAGTCGCAATCCAGGACAGCTGCTTTCCGAAGATGAACTCGTTTGTTGGGGATCGGCATCCCCTCGCCGATACCGACGAGTTCTCTGGCCGGCTTCGAGCAGTGAAGGATAGAGTCGCGGACGCCTTTGTGCTCGTGGCAAGGACTGAGGCGTTCATCGCCGGGCATGGGACGGACGAAGCACTTTCGCGCGCTCACGCCTATGCCGAGGCGGGAGCCGATGCGATCATTATTCATTCACGAAGGAGCACGGCGGACGAAATCCTTTCGTTCACCCGCGCATGGCAGAACAGACTCCCGGTGGTGATCATTCCGACGAAATACTACCGAACACCGATCTCCGTATTCCACGAAGCTCGCGTCTCGGCTGTGATTTGGGCCAACCAGTCCATGCGAGCGGCAACAGCGTCAATGCGTGAAGTCTGCCATCGTATCATGGCTGAGCAAAGCACCGCGGGCATTGAGCCGGGTATCGCCACGCTCGAGGAAGTCTTCGAACTGTTCAAATATGACGAACTTGCCCGCGCGGAAGCGGAATACTGCGGTCCGACGCTGAAGCCCGCAGAGCGTATCGTCGGAACAGGATGATGTTTCTATTTCATCACGTCCTTGAATTTGATTGCGAGTTGGCAAGTCGGATCTGCCGCTTCTTGGAAGGTTGGGGGATTGATGGTCGCCTAGTCGCATGCTTGGGCTTCTTCCTTTCAACGGGTCTTGACGCGTCAGCAAGCGTGCCCTGCGGCGAAAACGCTCGTCGATGTTTCACCTTGAGCGGCGCACGGGAGAAAGGAACCAAATGGTGACCGTTGCCCCCAAGAACGCCGTTATTCTCGCCGCTGGCTGCGGCTCTCGCCTGCGTCCTCTAACGGAGCTTCGACCGAAACCGCTGGTCGAGGTCAACGGCATTTCGATCCTTCACAACGCTCTCTGCAATCTGGAGGCCGTCGGCGTAAACGAGGTAGCGATCGTCGTGGGTTACCGCAAGGACGCCATTCAATATGCGTGCGGCAGCCGATTCGGTGAAATCAAAATCAGATATGTCGAGTCAACTGTATTTGAGGGAACCGGAAGTGCCTATTCGTTGTGGCTGGCGCGTGAGGCTCTTCTCTGCGGAGATTGCTTCCTTCTCGAGGGCGACGTCTTCTTCGAAGAGGACGCGCTGCGCTACTTGGTAGGCTGCGGCGGGGCTGATGTGGCTGCGGTCGTTCCCTTCGATGATTCAATGCAGGGGTCGGCCGTTCTGCTGTCGGACAGCGGATTCATCACAGGCTTTCGATTGCATCAAAGCGCGTCAAATCTGGTTGAGCATGGTCCAACGCTTTTCAAGGCAATGAACTTGCTACGTCTTTCGGCACCGACCCTTAAGAATTCGATCGTTCCCGCGCTGGACGATATTATCGTCGCCGGAGCCAGGCAGACCTACACCGAAGAATTCTTTGGGTATCTGATAGAAAAACGAGATCTGCGGCTCTCAGCGGCGCGCTGCGATGGCCTCAGCTGGTACGAGATTGACAATGCTGAAGATCTGCAAATTGCCGAACGAATTTTCAGGGGCCGAACGAACGCCCGTATGTCGAACCTGATAAAACGCAGGTGAGAGTCCAATGCTAAAATACCTGTGGGATCCAGCGAACGCTATAACTATCGCGGGTCTACTCTTTTCCTCCACCGGCCTGTTTCTTGCGCTCTCGGAGCGCCTTGAGCTATCGGTGGCCGTGACGCTTTGGGCTGTTCTAGCCGATCACCTCGATGGTGTCGTGGCGGCACGCACGAAAGGTCGCGATCCAAATGTTGCAAAGATGGGAGCGAGCCTCGACGGGTTTGCAGATATCGTCTATGGATCCATTCTGCCTGGCGTAATTGTGATACAGGTCAGCCAAGCATCTCTTCTCGCCCTTGCGACCGCAACCACCCTACTGCTGGCTGGCGCACTAAGGCTTAGCTACTTCGCAAACTTCGGCATGTCGCGTGATGGACGATTCTTTGGCCTTCCCTTGTCATATGACATGCCGCTCCTGGCGCTCCTATTTCTCCTCAAGCCGGTTATTCCTGCTGAAACATTTTCCGACGCTGTGAACGTCGTCCTCTTGCTGCTCGCTATGGCGCATGTCGCGCCTGTTCGTGTGCCACCACACTGCGCAACAACGTATACGGCAATATGCATCTTCGCCGCCGCATCATCGCTGGCTCTAGTCAGCCGTTCCATTTGACTGGGGATGGACTCATGACCCAGCGTAGATGCCATCGTGTTGCTGTGTTCAGTACCATGCAGGTCATATGGTCACGGGGACCCTACCAACGCAGTCTATGCCAAGACCAATGTCGGGTCACTCCCCCCACGAATCCACGCTGCTCGATACTTGATCAGCCAAATACCGCTATCCTTTTAGAATTTGCCTTGCCCGCGCATTCATGAACAGCACAACACAAGCCGGCGTAGGCTTTGAGCCTGACGAAGCCTCTGACCTCGTCAACCGTTTCCCTGGGGGTTATTGGAAGTATGACATCACCGACTTCGTCCTTCTGGTGAATCCATATTTTCCTCCGCAAACGTTCCTTGACGAACTTAAGGAGGCTCTGCCGCGGCTTATTACCTGTTATCCCTCCCCTAATACGCAGATGGTCCAACTTCTTGCGGATGCCCTGAACACTCCGGCAAATAACCTGGTCATTTGCAATGGCGTGGCTGAACTGATTCCCATCCTACTCGGGCGACTTGGTATGAGCATTGCTGTCCCGGTCCCCACCTTCAATCCCTATGAAACCAGCGCCCTACCCGGGCGCTTATCTCGCTTTTTCCTGCCGCCGCCAGATTTCGAACTTGATGTGCACGCTTATGCAACATTTGCGCGCACAAGCGGCGTCGACGCCGCCATCGTGATATCGCCGAATAATCCTACTTCGCGGATGGTACCTCATCCGGATCTGCTATATCTCGCCTCCGCACTTCGAGCTCAACAGCAACTCCTATTGATTGACGAGTCGTTCATTGAATTTAGTGAGCTCGGACGAAGTGCGAGCCTGGAAAATCACTTGCTCGAATTTCCCAATGTGATCGTTCTTAAAAGTTTAGGGAAGATTTACGGGGCATGCGGTTTGCGGCTTGGGTACGCGGCATCAGCGAATGAACAGCTGATAACGGACATTAGAGCCGCCGTCCCCACTTGGAATGTCAATACGTTCGGCGAGTTTTTTCTGAGCAAGCTCCCTCGTCTTGCGCACGCGGCAGAACAGAGTTGGATGAGAGTGGGCCGCGACAGAGACAAACTATACGCAGACCTGCGCAGCCTCGACGGAATGAGGGTGCTAAAGCCAGACGCAAATTTTGTGTTCTGCAAACTGCCGCCTCACTGGCCGGATGGAGACGTGATCGCGTCAACGCTTTTAAAAAGTAGTCGTATATTGATCAGGCACAATGGCGGCAAGACACTTCGAAATGGCAAACGGTTCTTGCGCATCGCATGCCGCACTGAAGCAGACAACAAGCTTTTGGTGGAAGCACTAAAAGGAGCCGTTGATTAGAGCAACTCGGTTGACCTTGCTCCATGTAGAGCGGCCCTCGTGACGCTCTCTGTTTTGATCTGAGGCCGGCAAACCGGACCCTTTTTAGCTGGCGTTATCCGCACCTGTTCCCGGCTGCGGAGGAGTGAGTTCAAGCACCCGGCCCTGAGCTCGCTAGATTTCGGCGGCATGAATGGTCGTTTCGATGCTCGAAGCCCAGATTTGCCGTACCTTTCTTCGCGGCAAGGATCTACTCGCTCAGCGCTTCGAGCAGGCGCCCCAGATCGAGTCTCATCGGCTTTCAGGCCCTTCACAACCTCGAAGCCGTGAACCTGGAACCCTGCCGCAAGCTCCATAGATGAGTCGAGTCGCCATATCTGCCGTGAGCCAACTTCGAACGTCGTAGACTAGCGGGTTATCCATCTGAGCTAAGCCGCGGACCGTAGACGCAGTGATTTCACCACTTGAGGATTTCAGGTTTTCCTTGTGTATCCTGATGAGCTCGCGAATTCTCGCTGCTGTAGTCATGTTGGTCTGCGCCTTTGCCCGTCCGATCATGTTTTCAGAGAGGTCCAGGCCAAGCACGGAGCTTGCGCCTTGATCGCATCCAGCAGCGATACCAAGCCAAAGCCGCACCCTAGATCGAGAACACGCTAGCGGGAAACGGCCGGCAACATCGCACGCTCGGCCATTCGGGCGCGCAGTCCAGACCGCGTATTGGTCTCGGAGGCTGGCTATAGGAGAGCTCGTCCTTATGGAGCGAGACCAAGAGTTGGCAACGACCCGGACCCAACCGGCCTGCTCCCATCGACCAACTTAGATTACGTTCTTTGGCCGGTCCGCGAGAAAGCGATCCAGTTCGAGAACGGCGTCGACCGCTTCAATCTCATGCGACCGATCCAGGCTACGCGGCTGCATATACGTTTTCGCCGAAGAAGACATGCCGATCACGCGCAAACATTGCCTATCCCGTCAAGACTGCGGGCATCACTCGTCGTGATTACTATGGGTTAAGCCCCCCACTTGACGTGTCCTCACTTCCGTCCGAGCGATCGCTCGATCGCTTGAACACGCTAACGTCGTTAGCGGCGTATGCTTTGCCTGGCCGCGCACACGAGCAGTTCTGGCGGTCACAAACTCGATATCGGCTTCGCATCCATCAAGTCGAACCAATTCGCATCGACGAAATGCCAACCCTGTTTTCGAGAGCAGCAAGAAGAAATGGCTGGATGGGAGCACGTCTGGCGCTTCTTCAATCAGAAGGCGCGCCCCCATTTCGGATGCCTCCATGAGGACGCAAGTGCGCCACCATCTTCCATCTGCACCCAGTAGAGCTACCCGATGTTCATGTTCAAAGCGGACGCGCTTGTTTTCACATTTGCTTCGGAGCATAGAATGACACCCAGCTTAATTGCGCCTTCAATAAGATCATTAAAAGGGAGGTGGAGAGGCTTTATGGCTTCCAGAGCCTACCTGCGGGCCGATAATGGAAACGCGAACCCATGTCCATTGTGGCCCGCGCCCGGGTGGAGGCGAGGCGTTGAATCAAGTATCTCTTGAGAAACGGGAAGCCGAACAGCCATACCCTTGGGAGAACAGCACGCTGCGGTGACCTTTCTCAAATGAATTTGTGCTAGCGCATGGGTGTCTCAGCTGGCCGAGTCTCCGCGTTTGGCTTGAACGTGCATTCTTAAGGTCTTTGAGCGCACGATTTCGGCCGTTGCGCATCAAAAACGCATTTTTAAGGCATCTTTCGCGACTACTAAGACGTAGCGCAGCACGAACCCGTCTAGTGCTGTCGAGATGCGCGCATGGCCGTTTCAAGCCGCTGGAGAGGCCTCATGACGCCGCGGCTTCATGCGAGCAGGATGTGAAGTGGCCAATCACTGCCCTGCAGGGGCGGGAGCACAGTCTCATCTGATTGTCCATTTACAATGATTGACTCTGAGTGGACAAGAGCAAAAGGTTTCTCGTTGCACTCAAGAGACCCTTATACCCCCCCAGTAGAGCGCCCTGAGCCGCAAGCCTGGCACGAGCAGGAAGAGTATTGTCGACATGTTGTTCATCTGGAGCACTTACGTCTTCACTCGGACGAATGCTCCGTCGGCGAGGATCGGGAGAGGCCCACGACGAGCAGCACCTTTGAAACACGCATCTCGGCGAGCGCGCTAGCTGCGAGCGTGTCACCCGAAAGGATCTTGTCGACTTGCGCCATTTGTCCGCGTTTGGGGCGCCGTACGCGGAGGATCTCGATTGGATGCATCAAAGAATGACGCGCGTCCCTGTGGCCCGAGACGCGCAGTCGCTCAACAGTGCAGACACAAGCATGTTCAGAGAACCAAACAGTTGTAGATTTTTGAGTGCAGCCGGGTTCCGAATTATGAGACCCACAGTGGTGCAGAGTGTCGCCAACACGCAAGGTGCAGTCCACCTCCGAAGGTGCCCTCGTTTCGCCGAAAGTTGGTGTGCGTGGTCCCATTGAAAGAGGCGTGGCCAGGGATCACAGGCAATTTGACGGTTACATTCGCGTCGGCAGCAGCGTGGGTTTTGACGCCAGCTTCGCCCTCACCTATTGGAACGACCTTGCTCCCGTCACCTTAAGGATGGCCGGCTCTTCCAGAACGCACCAACCTTCGATTACGGTATCGACCGTAACGAAAGATGCAGACGCAGGCACACGCGCACCCATTCTCTTCGTGCGGTCACCCCGTCCGGCGCGCCCGTAGCAAAGATCGCCATGCCTTGCTTGGAGGCGAGGCACCGATGCGGATCCAACTGGACAAATGATAGGGTTTCTCTGCACTGTTACCTGGAAATTCAACTCAGGAACACAGAGACCTATCGCCACATCGTTGGCGTCGAGCGAAGCGCCTCCATGGCCACCTGCCTCAGCCGCTCCGCGCTAGTTTCACCCTTTCCGGCGGCGACGAGCATCTTGGAGGCGACATGGGCGCGAAGGCCCGCCTCGCTGCGGGATATGCCCTCGCAGACCTCATCGAGGATAGTGTTTAGAAGGGCAGTGGTGGCTGGATCCAACACTCTGCGACTCCAAAATATAAAAGATCAAACTGCGAGAGACGCGATGAATACCTCTTCAAACGACCTTTCAGCTGCGAAACTCCAAATTTAGTGGACAATTGTCCTGTAGTTGGTTGCAAGACCTTGGATGCGCCACCGAAAATGCTGCTCCCCCTATAACGCAGTGCTACAGAACGGCGGCCCCGCCGAAATCCAGCGCCGATCCGACACTTTTCGAGGATTTTCACCGAGTTGGTATGGACACTATTTATAGAACTGTTCAGTCGGCTCGCAGCATACTAGGTTATACACCCGCCCTTTGAGCAGAGGAGGCGAACCGGCTACGGGCCGGAATTCGCCGCGCCCCAGAAATGCAACGACTGCCCATTTTCGACCAGTTTTCATACTTTCAGATCTCGCTTAAGCGCCGCCGGCGATGTTGGTCATGGTCCCTCTCGACGGACACGGGCTCGCTGGTGATGATCGGTTCTAAGCGCAATCGAGCAGCCGCCAGTTATGAAGCAAACAGGGCCCTGTTTTTGCTGCTGGGCGCACCGGGCAGTTCGCCACACCGGCCCGGGCCGCGAGCGGCTCCCCATGAGAGTTGCCGCTTGCCTAGCTCGCCTCAGCTCATGCTAGTTAAAGTCCAAGCGGCCAATTCTATGAAGCACATGAAGGCGGAGCAACGATCGAGCACCGCCGGCCCCGCCTCCAAAGCACCCGGTCTATAAAAACAAACAAGCGGCCAGCTGAAACGTCGTGCGATCGAAGTGCAAAATCGGAGCGACAAGATCCATCATCTTAATGACCGGCCCTTGTGATGGAAGCGCGCGCCTTGTGACCAACCGTCTACGCTGCTCGGACCGAGATCGCGCTAGCTTGACGCGACCAAGGCATCACCGAGTTCTTTCATCTCTTACTTGTTCTACTCTCTTGCTGCGCTATCCGTCGGTCATTCATTTTGACTGCACTCGTGATCAAAAGCGCCTTTTTTTTCGCGAGCCATGCCTTTTCCCAGCCGAGGCTGCCAAGTCATTATATCTCCGTTCGGGAGCGACACTAATCAAGCAAGTGATGACGAAACTGTCCGATCGCTGCCGATCTGCATACTTCCAGGTGAGACGCCTTCTGCCTTGATCGCTGGCGTCAGCCCTGGTCCATCAGCCGTTCCGAAAGTTCCGTCCCTCGGAGATTCTCGCTTCTTTTGGACATGTTGGAGGCTAGGTTCGCCGTAAACAGAGCTCGTTGTGGTGGGAATTGGATCAAGCCCGCGTGGTAAGGTTATCAGCTACACATCGCAACTGGGCGCGATCGGACTTAAGGTACCCTGCTTCTCAAAGGTGCGGCATCACGAAAGAGATCGATGGCCGGGACGAGCCCGGCCAACCGGGAAGGGACGAGTAGTCACTTCAAATTTGGTGCCGGCGGGGTAACGGGCTACGCTGCGGCTCGGGTGGCGCGCCCGACCATAGCGGTAAGAAGCCCCTGGCCCCACAAGCGCCTCGCAGCCTTGCTTGCATCTTCCAGCGTGACCGCGTCGATGATAGCGTTGCGCTTCGCGGTATAGTCGATCGGCAACTTATCTATCTGATAGTGCAGCAGCACGTGGGCCAGCTTGGACGACGTGTCGAGTTCGAGCATCTGCGAGCCCTTGAGATAGGACTTGGCATCATCGAGCTCCTTTTGGGTCGGACCCTCCTGGGCAATGCGGCACAACTCGCTCTCAATTGCATCGATGGTCTCGCCGGCGCGATCGCCGCGCGTGCCGGTACTGCCGATGTACAAGGCCGAATGCTCCATCCATACGAGCCATTCGGATGCCGAATAGGCCAGCCCCCGCTTCTCGCGCACTTCGCGATGGAGCCGGGAAGACAAACCTGCGCCGCCGACAATGTGGTTGACGATATAGGCGGCCATGAAGTCCGGATCACTGCGCTTCACACCGGGCCCGCCGAAGCTGATCGCCGTCTGAGGAACGTCGAGGGGAACGTAAGCCAAACGTGGCGGCGCGGCCGCTTCGACGTCGGCGACCGGCTTGAGCTGCGCTTTAGCTGGTAAGGCGCCAAAGGACTGGTCAAGCAACTTACCCAGTGTTGCCGGATCAACGTCGCCGACCACCGCGATCTTCAGCGTGTCCTTGGCAAGCACACGGCCGACATAGTCTTTCAGGTCTGCCACTGTGATGGTGGGAACACTCTCGATAGTGCCGTTAACCTGACGTCCGTAAGGGTGATCCCCGAAGGCGATTTCCCACAATTTGCGGCTCGCAAGCGCGGTGGGATCCGTGGTCTCATGATGCAGGCAAGAGATAACCTGCGAACGGATGCGCTCGACATCGGCCGCTTCGAAATGCGGCGAGATCAGTGCCATTCGCAACAGGTCGAAAGCCTCGTCCTTGTTGTCGCGAAGCATCCGCAAGCTACCGCGGACCTCATCGTGGCCGGCGCTGAAAGAGAGCTGGATGGCACGTCGCTCGAGGCGCCCCTGAAAGGTCTTGGCGTCGAGATCGCCGGAGCCTTCGTCAAGCAGATTGGCCACGAGATTGGCGACACCCGGTTTGCCAGCAGGGTCCTGCGCCGCTCCGCCGGCAAACGCATATTCCATTGCGATCAGCGGCACGGTCGCATCCTGCACGAACCAGGCCTCGATCCCGTCTGGCGAGATCAAATGCTGGATTCTTGCGGCAGCCTGCGATGAAGCCGTTGATGCAGTGGCTGCGGCGCACCTCGCAGATATAAGCGGCAGACGTTTGTCGCGAATGAAAGAATAGGTCACGAACGCTGCTCCTCGCGCTTGGCGGCGGTGGTGTCCTTGATCAGATAACCGGTGACCGAGCGCGTCTTGTCGAGCCATTTTTGCGCGACGGTGCGGACTTGTTCCGCAGTGACGGCACGGATGCGGTCCGGTCGGCTTCGGATATCCTCGATGGACAGTCCCGTGCTCAGCGCTTGTCCGTACTGGTACGCGAGAACCAGCTGGTTGTCTTGGGCATAGATCGCGTCCGCAATCAGCTTGGTCTTGACCCGTTCCTGATCTTCGTCGCGGATCTGGTTCCGCGCCATGTCAGCGATGACTCTGTCGATCACCTGCTCGATTTCAGCGAAGCTGACGCCGGGCTGGGGCCAGGCCGTGACCACGAACTGCGTCGGGTCGAGCGAGTAGCTGGAATAGTGGGCGCTCGCCGAAACCGCGAGCGGTCCGTCGACGACAAGAGCTCGGTAGAGACAGGAATTGCTGCCGCCGCCCATCAATTGCGCGAGCACTTCGATCGCGGCGCTCTCGCCGGGAGCCGCAGTTGTTGCCGAGGGCACCACATAAGCGCGCGTGACGCTTGGCTGCTCGACGCGGGGATCGGACAACGTGACGGCGCGCGCTGCGGCCATTTCCGGCTCCTGCGGACGAACGCGCCGCGCCGGAATCGCGGGCTGCGCTGGGATCGCACCGAACTCGCGCTCGGCCAGCGGACGCACATCGGCTGCCTCGACGTCTCCGGCGATCACGAGGATCGCATTATTGGGTGCATAGAAGCGGCGGTAGAAGGCGAGCGCATCCTCGCGATCGAGTTTCTCGATCTCCTCTCGCCAGCCAATTATTGGCCGACCATAGGGATGATTGAGGTAAAGCGCGGCCATGATCTGCGCGCCGAGGCGCGCGTGGGGATTGTTGGCCACTCGCATGTTGTACTCCTCGAGCACCACGTCGCGCTCGGGCAGCACGTGCTCGTCCTTAAGAACCAAGCCGGTCATGCGATCGGCCTCGAAGGCCAGCATTGTCGGCAATTGTTCGCGCGGGAGGCGCTGGACGTAGGCGGTGTAGTCAACATCGGTGAAAGCGTTTTGGTCACCCCCAACCCGATCCACGGTCTGACTGAATTCGTCGAGTGGATGCTTGTCGGTGCCCTTGAACATGAGATGTTCGAGGAAATGCGCGAGACCGGACTTGCCGGCTGGCTCATCGGAGGAGCCAACCTTGTACCAGATCATCTCCGTCGCCACTGGCGTGCGATGGTCGGGGATCACGACCACCTGAAGTCCGTTACTCAGAACGAAGCTGGTGGGCGGAGCCGAAGTGGACGTGGTTTGGACGGCCGGGCCGCCGGTGGAGAGCGCGCAGGTTAAGATCAGTCCAGCAGGAACGCGAGCCGGCAAACGGCCTGGGAACATCGCAATCCCTGAAGAGGCTCGACGCCAAACGCCCGTGAAGAAAGTACGAGAAGTCGGCGGGCATTTGGCCCCGGCGTACTCATCGAGAATGTTCGTCCGCTCCTGACTTGGCATGCTCGTTTAAGGGCTCCGTAGCAGTTCGTTGGGCACAGGGAGTGAGGTCGTGATTGACGTTCATTTCTAGCTGTCCGGCAATCTAATCGAAGGCTCCCTACGCGAGACCGTTGTCGGTCCGATGCATATACGCATAAGCCAGAGCATTATTCGTGCCAAAAAGCCCTTCATCTGTAGTGAGAGCAGCGAGAACAGCGATGTCGCATGTCCAACATTCGTCGGATATCGTACACTCTCAATCGAATTTTGACCTACCACCTCGACAAAGGCGTGCTGCTCATCGAAGTGAACAATCGGGCGCGTGAGCGTAGGGCAATCAGCACCGACACGCGGCATTATGCCGAGCACATAGACTGCAGAGTTGGCTGTAACCTACTGCAAAGTTTTCTTGTTACCAAACGCTTACACCGAGCCGGAGGGGTCTGATTCGGCACAATTCGAGGCTTACCGCGTGACGTTTGTGACTCAGTCGCCTTGCTTTTTTCGAGTTCTTGTCCAGGAGTGGCTGTGCCGGCAGCGCGGCATCTCGGACCGAACATCAACCGGGGCGGCCGTATCCTCAAGCGGACGCTGCCGGCAATTGAAAGCATCCTAAACCGATATAACGCTGATCTGATCCACGCTGTGATTGACACCGGATCTTGACGTCGACTCGAGTAATTCGCACCGCTGTTACGGAGCTGCTCGAACAGAGGCCCTCCCCCGATCACCCCGTCGTCATAGAGCATGGCTCGCCCGGCGTCCTCTCGTTGGACTCCCGGCGGTTCGCAGAGCCTCTTGGCCCGCGAATTGCTATTCCAACCTCAAGCTCCGTTCCATCTTCTTGAAGAGATCGCGCAGTCACGCTTCTGAGCAGGCGCTTCTAACGCCGACAAGATCCGAAGCGCCTGTAGCGCCTCAATCGAGATTTGGCCGAAAGCGCGTCAGGGAGCCAGGCCGGCGAGTTCGGCGGGACGTGCCGGCGCTGAAGAGATATCAGCTGTCAGGCGTTTCCGCATCACTAGAACTTGTCCGTTCCGGAGACAATCGGAGCACAATGCTTATGCCAACAACCACCGCAGCCAGAATCGAGAAAGAAATAAGTCAGATGCGCAAGCTACCTATTCTAAAAAGCCTTCATCTGTTTGAGGCAGTGAGCGAGTTTTCAAGCTTCTCGAAGGCGGCTGAGCACTTGAACATAACAACCGGAGCGGTAAGTTATCAGATGCGCCTCCTTGAGGATTGGTTTGGAAGGAGACTGTTCCTTCGCCGCAACTCGGGTGTGCGGCTGACATCCGACGGGGAACAGCTGAAGCGCAGCTGTGCGAGCGCGTTCACAATGCTCGAGAAAGGATGCTACGCACTACGAAGGCGCGATGCGGGGCAATCAGTGGTCGTGGGGTGCTCACCGACATTTTTGGCGCACAGTCTCTTGCCCCGCATTGGTGCGTTCCGTCAACTCCATTCGGATATTGATTTTGTTTTTAAGACCGATTCCGATCTAGACTCGCTGTCTGTTGGCGCGGTGGACGTATTGTTCATTTCAGGCCTGTTTAAGCGGCCGCTTCCCTTCCGTGAGGTGCACGTATCGAACGAGACGATTGGGCCTGTGTGTGCGCCCGTCGCGCTCGAGGCGATCAAAAGCCCCGAAAACATTATCTCTATCCCTCTGCTGCGCGAGTCCGCCAAGCCGGATGCTTGGAACGAATGGGCCGAAGCAGCTGCAATATGCTTGCGGGGATCGCGCCACGTCGTGTTCGATACATTTTTTCTGGCCCTCGAGGCGGCTAAAAGTGGCCTTGGGGCCGCGATAACCTCGCAGATCCTGGTCAAAAACAATATTGAAAAGGGAGAGCTTGTGGCTCCATTTGGGTTTGTGCCGATCGATCGCTCGATCCACATGTTCATCAATGAACACGCGCGAAATGTGACCGCTGTTAAAGAGTTTCGGAGCTGGGTACTCTCAGAAATACTCACCCGGGATGATCTGGTTTCGCATTCTAAAGGCGCAACTCGAGAGGCCGAGCAGTCACTGTTGGCGTCAGTCCGTTGATAGTCAGGGCAACAAGGCAGACCTTTCACGGATGAGGGACCGGAAATCCGTGGCGCATGGCTAAAAGCTGGAGGATCGAACACGGATCGGTGACATAGGCGAACCCGTTCGCGTACTTCGCGCTCTTCGGCGTAGGACTTCCCTTATCGAAAATGAGAACCGGCGCTGACTGATGATCCTGGCCGAGCCTCTCGATGAGAGCGGCTCGTGGCTTGGCCCACGCAATTCGAAAAACATCGAGTCTCGTAGCGCAGCTTGGAAACGCGGACAGCACCCCTTCCAGCAGCGAGCATTGCCAGCAACAGAATTGCTGTCCGGGAAATGCAGGATCTGAAAAAGGTTGTTCTAAAAGAAACAGCTGATCTTTTGGCATCATGTTGATCTCGGATCTATCGATCGACAGGACACGAAACTTGAGGATGCCCAGATCTGACGATGGCGAAGATCGCAACGGCAAAAGCGAGAAATGCGCTAGCCGCGCATATCAGCACGATAATGCCGAAAGGGAGCCGATCACCCAAAAGAGACACAACGATGCCATTTCCCATGGCACCGCTACAGGTACAACATTGAAATAGACCGGAAAGGCGACCGGCTCGATCCAGAGACACCGTCGAAACCATGTGCGTGTGAGCGGCAACCGCAAATATTTGGCCGAAGCCAAGCATTGCGCTGCTTGACGCGATCACCACCGACAGCCCAGCATCGAGTGACATGACCGCAAGGCATGTGGCGAGCAGCAATGCGGCCCCTGCGATGGTTGGCAAAGCCCCCATCCAGTTGAAGATCGGCTTGGCGGCTAGGGTTCCCAGCAGGGCCAAAACGCCATTGATCAACACGATACTCAGTAGAACACCTTTGTCCAGAACTCCTCCGGCTGTGGCGCGTATTGCCGGATAAACATTGATGATGCCCGCGCCGAGATTGAGAAGAACGACCGCAAAGAATGCGGGATAGAGCGGTGCCAAATCCAGGATGGTTCCGGACGACGACGACGTTTCAGACGCTGACCGAAGCCTTTTGAAATGCTGCTTGACGGCAAAGAGCATCATCAGGGATAGGCAGACCGCCAATAAGTTGAGCGCTAGAACGCCTCGCAAATGCAACTTCTCAGCTAATGCGGCACCTGCAAACATTCCGAGCAGATAGGTAAGCCAATCGATATTGGCGATGTTGCGCAGCACTGAAATCATGCGGCCTTCTGACATGGTTCGACGGAAGAACGATACTTCTGCGGAGAGGTGGACGGGCTGGACCAAGCTCAGGACGGCCATGCAAGCATAGCTCAAAATGGCATCGGGCCCGTCCACGTAGAAGATGGACAGCAGCGCGCATATTCGCACTGCATTGACGATCATCATGGCGGTGATCGGATCACTTCTGTCGACTAGCGGGGATAAGAAGAGGCTCCCAAAGATGATAGGAGCAAACATGACCGCAACGCCAGCACCGGCGGCACTCATACCGGATTGAACGAGGTCGATCAGGATGCCTATTCGGAAAGCCCAGCTGCCGATCTGAATCATCAGATGCGACAGATAGACCAGCTGCCGTGCGCTCGCCTCACTCATTATGACCTAGCTCAGCCGATAAACGCGAGTGGATATCGCTTGATACAGAAGCGAGGATGACGCAGGTCCTTGTGCTCGAGGATCGCCGCGACAAGCCCGCGAGAGCATCGCGAGCGGTCTGCGAGTTTCGCCAGACATTGGCCCAGAGCCTCCTTGACGAATAGCTACATCCCTGTCGAACCGTGTTGCACGCCGCCTTAGTGCGACGGCAAGCAGGCTGTGAGCAGCACGCTCATGATGCTCAAGGGGAGGACGCAGGCGCTTTGTCCCGCCGCGAAGCCAGATCCGCTTGCAGCCTCGCCTGAATATGCTCACGGGTGAGGAGGTAGTCTGGATCTCCCCCGATCTCAACAGCGACCGTCGCGTGGTTCAGTGACATGTCTAGCTGGCCATCGTTGAAGTACTCTATGGCGAGGTTGTTGTGTGTGAGCGCATGCCTAGGGTCTATTTCGAGGGCTCGAAGATAGTGCGCGATGCTCTCGTTCGCCTTGCCGAGCTCCGAATAGACGAGGCCAAGATTACTTAGCAGATCAGCGCTTTTGTAATTGATCTCGGCTGCTGCTAGATATGACGCCAGAGCCGCTTTCGGGCTGTCTTGCCGCATCAAGATGTTGCCCTTCTCGAAGTGAGCTCGCCATTCCTTTGGCTTGATAACAAGCGTTCTTTCGAGATCGGCCATAGCCCAAGCGGCATCTCCCATTCTGTTGCGGAGTGCGGCCCTGTTAAGATAGGCCTCATAATAGGGTGGGCAAAGCTCAATGGCGCGCGCATATGCCTCTAGAGCATCAGCTTCCCTTCCCGGTACTTTCGAAAGCAGGTTTCCTAGGTCATTATGATACTCTCCGTAATAAGGATCGTACGCGATAGCCTCGCGCAGTTGCTTTTCGGCACGAGAAAGATCATCGACGAGTTCATAGACCTGACTGGTATTGTAGATAAGAATTGACTTGTGAAGCTTGAAGCGCTTTTCGCCATAAACCTCCAGCATCTTGCCATGGCCATCCGCGCATAGGGCAAGCGCCTCGTCGTACCTTTTCTGCTTGGCTTTGATGTAGGCATACGCGTTTTCTGCAAACACTTTGATATAATGATATTTGTCCTGATCTTTGAAATCCCGTTCGATTGTCTCCAGATTGCGCACCGCATACTGTTCGGCCACCGTAAGGTTGACCGGCTGCTGATACCGTCCATACGTCATTGATTGGGCATAGAGGACGGTCGGTGTATATTGGCTCTTTGGGAAAATCTTGTGGAATTCATCCAGATAAGGAACCGACACTCGCCCGCACCCGAGCGAGTACAGCACAAAGGCCGCACCGATGAAGGCGGCGTTCACCGGAGCGTCTCCCGATCCGTAGGCACGAAGCTCAGGATCAGCCAGACTTTCGCCGAAGTAGGCAAACCAGAGATCATACAGGCCAATGCTCTGGAGGATCCCACTCGGTTCTGCGAGCAATTCCAGCCGCTTGTACTTGTCTCGTACTGCGAGCGCATGAATCATGACGAGCGGCGCTTCGCCCGCCTTATAACGATCCAGGCAAGCGCGGTGCAGTTGCTCATGAAGGTGATCTGCCGTCGCGTGCTCGAATACTGCATAGTTCCGTTGCGCAATCAAATCAGGCGTCGTGCAATCTGACTCGATGTACGATTTGAGAAGACTGTGCCGTTCGCCGATGTTGAGGCTGGCTAGATAGAGGTCTACGATCGCAATCGGGTCGAGATAGCCGATGACCGGCAATCCGGCCGCCTCACATGTGCTTAAGGCCTCTGCAATTAGCGGATTTCCGCCGCTTGCCTCATAGATCTGCCGTTGTTTCTCTACAGCGGGATCCCGGCCAAGAATGGGCGCCAGCTCCTGCCAGCTATATCTGCCGAAATGGACTTCGTTGGCGTTCGGAAAATAGAGGCGTTGTTCGTAATCGATCAGGACAAAACGAAACAAGCGCGCATCGTCGTCCAGCCTGACGAGGAGCTTGATAAGATTTTTGGTCGAATTGGACAGGGCATCCGCGTGATCGATGACGATGATGTGACGTTCGTTGCGCTCCCGGGCACACTTCAGTAAGAATTCGGCTAGTCCGACGAGGAGCTTGTTCTGATATTCGTGATGATAGAAGCGTGTACGTTCCTCTCTGCTCGAGGTGTTGGTCAGATCCTTCGGCACGGTAAAGGCATCGCACTCCAGGAGCGGAAACAGCCGCTTCAAGGATTGTTGTGCCGCCTCAACAAGTTTCGGTCTATTTTCAGCAGCCCACCTCAGTTCGGCGTCGATGAGCTTTTGCAGGCCGGCGAGATAACCGCCCGTCCGCCAGTCGCCGTCAGTGACTGAAAAGTCCGAACTAGAGCTCGCGAGTGCCGACTTGATCGTCGGCACGGGTGCCATGCCGGCTTCCGCTTTCACAATCGTGATTGGATTGACCTCGACGGACGACGTTATGACCGGAGCAATGCGATGCTGGATCAACTCAATCATTCTACTCTCCCGGAACAAGGGAGGGTGGTCGAAAGAACCACCCTCCGATGCCGCTATGCTCTCATCAGGTCGATGGCGTTCACGGCACCCTCACCAGCCAATGTAAGGAGTGGTCGTGCGGATGGTGGTCCCGATTTCAGCGATCTTCTTTTTCATGACGCTTTCCTTTCCATTTGAGGCACGAGAGACCGAGTAAAGGCGCGGCCAGTCGCGCGAAGAGAGCATACCGAATTGGCGCACGACTTCGCAGCGAAATTCCTTCGCCGTCGCGGTCAAGAAAATTGAAAGCCGGCGCGAATTGACGCTGCGCCAGCGCATTGAGCGCGCCGCATACACGACGCGCGTTAATCAGAGCAAGATTGTTGATACTCGGAAGATTCCCCGAGCCAACCGCGAACAACGGACCGGTCGATCGCCCGAAACGTAGTGACCTATCGATCACGCCAAGTGTTTTGAATGACCTAACTTCTGTGCCAGCTCCAGATCGCAGAGAGCGTGGGGTCATTGCCGGGGCATCGACGTTGAGGAGCATGCGTCGAGCCAGATATACAGGAACAATACCTACTCCAATGAGGCCGCATGGACATCGGACCAAGCGTTCCGAGATCTCGTTAGACTGCTACCAGAGCACAAAAACTATTCATGCTTGATGCAAGATCAGTCGGTCACGGCCATGACAAGCTCGATCACCAGCATGCCAGACATCCCATTGGTAGGGTGAATCCGGCTTTGATTCGATCCAGGACCACGACAGTTTCAAGGCGCTTTATGTCGGGATTTTCGCTTATCAAGCGTCGGGTGAACTGCTCGTATTCTTCCATATTGTTTGCAGTTACTAAAAGGATGAAATCGGCTTGGCCTGTGACGTAGAAGCCGCTCATGACCTCAGTCATCCTGCGGACCCCGCGCTTAAAGCGATCGATGATGTCTGCGCGATCGCGCTCAAAGAAAATGGCTACCAGCATAGTCACGTTTCGGCCGATCGCTTTCGGAGAAACGATTGAAACGTCAGATTCTATCACGCCTTCTTTTCGTAACCGCTTCAGTCGGCGCTGAACTCCGGATGCAGATAGGCCCACCTTCGCGCCGAGTTCTTCACTGCTCAGGCGGTTATTGCGTTGGACCAGATCAAGAAGACGCGCATCGATTTTGTCGATCTTCATGGCGGCATTGCGGACCATGGAGTGCGACCGCCTGGTCCAAGCGTAAGACGTCGTTCCGTTGTGAGAGCCTGCCAATTTAAAACCTCCTCCCGAGCACCTTACGAATGTACGTCTTCAGCTCACAATGTGCGCGCTGGCGCGCTGAAAGGCTCCACTCTTATCTTGCGACTTCTAGCGTCCGGCTCGCACACTCCGTGTTTATGCCCCGGCCGGCTTGCGTCGAACAGCCTGTCATAGTTCAAGTTGGTCGACGAAACTCTTTCCACACGGCCCCTGTTTGATGACGCCCTTTGGTCGGAATGGTCGGTTACCGCACCTCTCCTGTTCATAGCTGTTGATCGATCTTTTGTTCGGGCAGCGTCGCAATGGAGGTGCGGTCAAGAGCAGCGAGGCAGCACCCCGTACCAGACGATCTCAAGTGCGGCGCCTTCTGTAGAACGCGAAGTTGGCGGACAGGGTCGCTCCCGTCGGTATCACCACCACATAGAGACCGACGAAGGAGGCGAATGCTTCCGAAACGTGTTATGTGGTCGACATCTATCCAAACGGCGGAAAGTGTGCGGCTTCTTTGAATCCGCTCGAGGCTTGACAGCGCCGAGAACCAAGTCCGCCAACAATCGAGCCCATTCAGAAGACACGTTGGTCAAGAATGAGTTCTTTGCGTTAAGCACCGTGGCCTTTGCCACACGCATGACCTCGCTTTTGGCCTAGTCGGTCCCTCTAGATCCGGCCCGTAGGAACGAGGCCGGTTAGGATTACAAGAGACTCAAACAGGAAGTAGCTACCGAATATCAGTTCTGCGTCAGGCGCTGTGTCGATATCGCGTGCGGCTTTGTGGGTGAAGCATCCCCCAGTGAGCATTCCAAGCGGGCGCTGGTCGCCGGGGGCGATAGGCGTGAGATAGCTGGAAGCTAGCTGAGCCACGGTACGTTCCGCGAACTCCTGGTACTTGGCACCATCAACCGGTCCGAGCGCGGACGCAAGTCGCAAGGATGCTGCCGCTGCGATAGCGGTCGCCGCAGTATCCCTGCTGGTAGTTGGAATTGCCGGGTCATCAAAGTCCCAGTACGCAACGAGGTCCCCGGGAACGTGGTGGATCCACCAGTCTAGCACGCGCACGGCATATTGGCGCCACAAAGGCTGCTTTGGACGAACCATGGCAGCGTGAGCGGCATAGAGCATCGCCCAACCCTGCGCTCGTCCCCAGGTGCTCACATCACTATATCCCTTATGCGTATGCGTTCTCAGCACCTTCCCTGTTTGGGGGTCGAGCGTTGACGATTGAATCACCGAATTATCCGGGCGCACATGGATCTCCAATACTCTTCGCATGTGGGCGTTGGCGACGTCTTCCATGTGCGCGTCACCCAGCTGATCCGCGGCCCAGTAAAGCAGGCCCGTCGCCTGGAGGGTATCGATGCTGCTTTCGGCTATCCCCACGGCGCTAGCCTCCTCAGCGTCCTGTCCTAGCGGGATCAAACCCAGTGTCGGGTCGAACATCTGCTGCAGAGACCTAGCTGCCGTGAACGCAGCATCACGGGCCGTTTCATCCCCGAAGAGGATACTTCCAAGCGCAGCACCGTGATAGAAGCCGAACCCCTTGAATGCCGTCCGGCGTTCGGCGCGAGGCAGCATCCGGGCCAGCGCAGAATGGGCGTCAGATATCGGGAAGCGTAGCGGATCGGCCAAATGGGCGAGCCAGAGTTGGCCGACGAAGGCTCCGCCGGTCCAATCACCATCGGACGTGAACGTCCATTTTCCATCCTCCGTGCGGGCCCAATGCGGCAGACCCGCTGTGGAAACATCACGCGTTTGCGCGATGCGCATCAACATCCGCTCGCGGGCGGATAAGAAATCGCTTCTTGACATGGTTTCTCCCAAGAAAACTCTCTCGCTGTACGGAGGGCTATCACTCGCCGATGTAGACGTGGCCGCGCCTTTTCGCGACGTGATAAACAACCACGCTCAACACCGCGACCACTGATCCATAGACGGGAAACATCCAGGCCATCTGCGCATGCTGCAACCACACCAGCAAATAGGGTGAGGTTCCGCCAAACAGTGACACGCCGAGCGCATATCCAACAGCGATGCCGGTCGTACGCACCGCACGAGGCATCAGGGTCGTTGCGATGAAGTTGTAGAGGGCCATATTGAAGCCAACGACTGCGCCGCCAAACACCATCACGAAGAAGAACGTGGAAATGCTCTTCTCAGAATAGACCAACGTGAGGAAGAAGCACGCAACGAGCAGCAGCCGCAGCAACGTAAATGCGCGCGAGGGTCTGATCTTGTCTGCGAAGGCGCCTACGAAGGGCGCTGTGACGATCCAGATCAGGCCCATGAGAGTCGTGATGCCGTACACCCAGGTGCTGTTCTCCTTGAACACTCCGTTGGCCAGGTTCGGCAAACCGGCATTCCAGGCATAGTTTGCGATCTGCACCGCTCCGACGACCAGGATGACGGCGAGCAGCGAAAGCCGTACGCTCCAGAGTGTCTTCCACACGTCGCCTGTAGTTTCCCGAGTGCGCGACAGTTCATCGCGGTGCATGACGTGCTTGATTAAGGTCTCGGGCAGTTTGCTACGCAAATAGATGATCAGCAGGCCGAGTGCTCCGCCGAACGCAAAGGGCAGCCGCCAAGCCCATTCGTGCATTGTCTCGGGAGCTACAGAGGCACTCACGAGAAAGGCGACCAAGCTGGATGCGAAGACGCCGAGCTGGATGAATGAGCCACTGATCAAGCCAAGATACCGTCCCTCTTTGCCGGGCGGTGCAAGTTCGATCGCAATGGAGTTGGCAACGCCCGCTTCAGCGCCGGTGGCGAGTCCTTGGATGAGCCGGACGAGTAGCAATATCACCGCCGCTGCGACGCCAAGCTCGTTATAGCCGGGCAAGACGGAAATCAGCAGCGAGCACAACGCCATGGCGGTGATGGAGATCATCATCACCCGCTTATGGCTGATGCGGTCGGCAATGGGACCGAGTATCGCTGCTCCCACCGGTCGCGCGAAGAAGCCCGCGCCGTACACGGCAAGTGCTGCGAGCAGCGAAGTCGTGGGATCACTGGAGGGGAAGAAGAGCGGCGACAGAAAAGACGCCATCATCCCATAGACGGTCCAGTCGTACCACTCCAGGGCTACGCCACCGCCCAGAGCAATGGTCATGCTCCTGGTAGCAACTTGTTTTTCATGCGAGGCGCCCGGCGCCATGGCTTGTTGGGTGGCTGGACCAATGGGCTCAACGATAGTGGTCATTCATTCCCTCCGTTTCTATTATGAAAACGTTTACATTTTGGCGCAAAGAACCGCCGTTGAGTGTTGCCGTGCGGACGACTGCTAAGTCATGGGCGATCCGAAGACTGCCCGCTCGTCAACGTCCGGAGAATAGCGGTGGCCGCTTTTCAACGAAGGCAGCCATGCCCTCCTTTTGATCATCGGTGGTGAACGCATATCGGATCGCGCGCCGTTCGATCGCCAAGCCCGCCGACAGCGGGGTTTCGTAGGCTGCCTGAATCGATTCTTTGGCCAAACGGGCGGCGATCGGCGCACGATTGGAGATGACACGCGCGATCGCGAGCGCGCGTCCGAGCAGCTCGGATGCTGGCAGCATTTCGGACGCGAGCCCCGCAGCCACCGCCTGTTGCGCGCTGATTGGCTCACCTGTCAATACCATCTGCATGGCGAGCGACTTGCCGACTATCCGCGTCAACCGCTGCGTAGCGCCATCACCGGGAATGATCCCGATCGTGATTTCCGGCTGCGCGAGCACGCTGTCTTCCGCCACCAGTAGGATGTCAGCGAGCATCGCGAGCTCGAGGCCTCCGCCCAGGCACACGCCTCGAACGGCTGCAATGAGCGGCTTGGGGAAACCGGCGATGATTTCCCATGCATCCTGCCGTGACGGATCGCTCAGTGCCTCGAAGCCGTGCTGCTGCATCTCCTTGATGTCAGCACCAGCGGAGAAGGCGCGTTCATCACCGCTGAGAACTACGCATCGCACAGACTCATCGGAACGAGCCGCGCGAAGCGCATTGGCAAGCTGGCCCAGGAGGGCCGCACTCAGTGCGTTTCTTTGCCTTGGGCGATTGAGGCGCAGCAGGAGTATGGCCGGGTCAGGCAGCTCGGCGAAGATGAGGGACTGGGTAAGGTGGTTCATTTCATTCCCTGCAAAGAACCTAGGTGCCGGCGGTCTTCTTCGGAAGAAAGCGTTGCATACTCGTTCGCGCGGTCTCGTGCAGGATGTCCTGAGCGAAGTAGCGATTCGCCAAGTCATCCATGACTTCTGCTCTCGCGGTCACCGACGTTGAAAAAAATTGCTTCGTGGTCAGCACCGCGTGAGCCGGCATTGCCGCCAAGCTCTTGGCGTAGTGGAGCGCTGCCTCGCGAGCAGTTTCACTTGGAAGCGACAGGATGTCAGCCAGCCTCAACCTGTGAGCCTCAACGCCATCGATCGCAGACGGGCTCCAGCTCAAGGAGCGAGCTGCAAACGGTCCAACGCGTGCAGCTAAGGTATCCAGCCCGAAGCCGGGCAACCAGCCTAGAGAAACCTCCGGCAAATGCCAGCGCGTTACTGGAGCCGTTACGACAACGTCGCACGAAGCTGCGAGCATGAAGCCGCCACCCAAGGCAAACCCATCGACAGCACAGACGACAGGCTTTCTGACAAGAGGGAGGGAGCGTACAAACGCGCCCAGTCGGCGATTCAGATCAAAGGTGTCGTTGATGTCGCCGGCCGAAAAATCCTTGAGGTCTGCACCGGCTGAAAAACCGGGACCGTTTCCGGCCAGCAATATCACGTTGACGTCTTTATCGTTGGCCGCCCTGTCTACCGATTCAAGCAGATCTTCCAAGATATCTTGGCCCAGAGCATTTCGCCGCTCTGGCCTATTCATTGCGAGGATCTCGACCTTGTCCACGTAGTCTCTTGTAACGAACTTCACGTCGGCCCTCCCTTACGCCTGTCCGGCGCTATCGAGGAAGCGGACGGCCAAATTCATTGGCTCATTCTTGAAGATCCTGGCATCCATCATCTTCAGTTCCGGCGACACGGCTACCTCGAATTCGATGTTCGGCAGCACGTGCTTTTCGACTGATATGCCAGGCGCGACTTCGGTCAGCATCAGGCCATCGCGCGTAAGCTTGAACACGGCTCGCTCGGTAATGAATACGACCTCTTGCTGACGCTCGTTCGCAAAAACGCCACTGAACGTGATCTGGCAGACGTCCTTCACCCATTTTTTGACCGTCCCCTCGCTCGCAATGACGAGAGAACCGCTGTCAGGGAACACCTTCAATCCCGACGCCGTGAAGGTGCCGGAGAAGACGACTTTTCGAGCGCCCTGACTGATGTTTATGAACCCGCCAGGTCCTATGATCTTGTCGCCGAAGCGGCTCACATTGACGTTGCCGTGCCGATCAACTTCGGCGGAAGACAGGAATGCGATGTCGAGCCCGCCGCCATCGTAGAAATCGAACTGATCCGGTTGCGGCGCTATCATGTCGTAGTTCGTGCCAGCTCCGGCATCCTGACCGGGCGCAGGGATACCGCCGATCACCCCCTGCTCTGCCGTCAATGTGACTGATCGGTATATGCCTTCTTCGGCAGCGACGACCGCAATTCCGTTCGAGATACCGTAGCCGATGTTGACAGTCGCTCCGGGGGTCAATTCAAGCGCCGCGCGGCGCGCGATCACCTTTCTCACATCGAATGGCAGAGCAGCGATTTTGCCGTCCGGCACGCGCATTTTTCCCGCATAGGCCGGGCTGTACTCCGTGGCATAAGTCTGTCGCTGATTGGGATCGACGACGAGGTAGTCGACCAGAACACCAGGTATTCTCACTTCTCGCTGGTTTAGCGTATTGGAAGCGGCGACCCGTTTGACCTGGACAATGACTATTCCACCTGAGCGGCGTGTTGCAGCCGCGATCGACATGCTTTCGCCAATATAGGCCTCGTCCTCGAGCGAAATATTTCCCTTCTCGTCCGCAACGCTGCCCCTGAGGATCGCGACCTGGATTGGGAAGGTCTTGTAGAGCAGGTGCTCTTCTCCTTCGATATCCACAACAGCAACCATATCCTCTTTGCTGCACTCGCTCTGCCTGCAGCCGCCGATGCGAGGATCGGCGAATGTCCGGAGCCCAACTTTCGTAATCACACCGGGGCGCCCGGCTGCGTTTTCACGAGCAAGCTGCGCCAAGACGCCCTGGGGAATAGTGTACGCTTCAATTTCATTGGCCAGCGCCCGGCGTCCAAGCGCTGGGCAATTGTTCAAACCGCTCGCCACGACTCGACGAACCAGTCCTGGGGCCGCCAATTTGTTGAACCCGGTCGTGGCCCAATCACCTATGGCCACCGTGCCAACCAGCATCAAGTTCTTAGGAGATGCCCGCTCGGCATGAAGGTCGCGCAGCGCGTCGATGATTAACTCAGGGATGGCGACTCCAGCCGAACCACCGAAATAGACGCAATCGCCATCGGAGATCAGCGATACGGCTTGCTCAGCCGTAACAACTGGCACCTCGCCCGTCCGCTTGTCCTTCGCTCGCATGCCCTCTCCACTGCCCAATCGCCGGCTCATTACGTCTGACCACCAAGCTTTGCCTCAATCACAACGGGGATGCCCAGTGCACCTGCCGCAATGGAGGTCGATCTATGAAAAGGTTTACATGGCGCCCTTTCCCTACGCAAGAGGAAAAGTTGTTTGGCTCGGAATGCCGCCTCCTTTGACGGTTACGAGACCTTTTTCGCCCCATATTTCAGTTCCCGACCACAACGTGATATGATAACGATTTCACAGGATGCTCAGGCGCGCAGCCTTTCAGGGCTCGTTGAGGAAGAAATAGGCTCATGGCTTTGGAAAAAGTGGCTCGTGCGAACCATAGGCAATCGCCGACTGTCGTGGAGATAGCTCAGCGGGCCGGCTGTTCTATCGCCACTGTTTCCCGCGTGTTGAACCGACCGGAAACCGTCGCAATCGGTTTGAGGGAGCGCATTCTGCGGATCGTTGATGAGCTCGGCTACGTTCCCAACGGATCAGCACGCGCGCTACGATCCTCGCGCTCCCGACTGATCGGCGTGATAGTTCCGACGCTAGACAGTGCGATTTTCACTCGAATGCTGGAAGGCCTGGAGAGCCGGCTAGCGCCGGCGGGTGCGTCGCTGGTGTACTCTGCAACAGCTTACGATTTGGACCGAGAGATTCGCGTTGTACGCAATCTCATTGAAAAGGGCGTCGATGGCATTGTTCTCGTGGGCACTTGTCATCGAAAGGAAACCCTGAAGCTGCTGCGCGAACACAAGGTAAGATTTGCTGTCACCTATGCCCTCTCGGAAGACGTTTCGATTCCTAGCATGGGTTTTGACAATCGCAGTGGCGGGGCTCTGGCAGCAAACTACCTTGCAGATCTGGGTCACAAGAATCTTGCAGTCATAGCCGGCGTAACGCGCGAGAACGATCGTGCATCCGGTCGCCTCGAGGGTTTCCTGGCCATGGCTGAACGTCGTGGAATAGACCGCTCCAGCATTGTCGTTGTGGAATCGCCGTACGATTTCAGCCGTGGCCGAGCCGCAGCTAAGATCATTCTCAATCAAAATAGAGATGTATCGGCGATATTTTGCGGAAGCGACGTGCTTGCTGTCGGAGTTTTGCGCGGCTGCAAGGAAGCTGGATTACGCGTACCTGAAGACATATCGATAATTGGTTTTGATAATCTCGATATTGCCGAATACCTCACGCCCGGCCTTACGACGGTAGACGTCCCAGCTCGAGTGATGGGCGAACAGGCAGCAAACTACTTTTTGGCAGATCACACTTCGCTGGACATACATTCCCGAGTGGAGCTCGAAACACGGTTGATCGTTCGAGGATCAACTGCACCTGCGCGAGATCGCCAATGACAGAAGACGAACCCGCGTGTTGTCTGGTGCCACTAAACTTACAGGCCGAACGACAGTCGTTCGTTGCGCTTCCAAGCCTCCTCAACGGTGTTCGCGCCACCTGCGGCCGATTGCGGCCGAATAGCAGGAGGGCTGACCGCTATCGCCCATCGTAATGCCTGGCAGATTGCTCGGGCCCAAGGATGGGGCCATTTCTCACATACTGCTCGAGCCATAGAACGTTCGTGATACCGGATCGATGCGTCCTACACCAGCTGCTCGTTTCAATGCTACTCATTTCCCGGAGAGAGATCTTTGCTCATGCAATCACCAAAAAGTGCGATCTATGGTGGCCTGTTTCCCGTCGCGCCAACGCCATTCACGGACTCTGGCGATCTTGATATTGAGGGGCAACGGCGTGTCCTGGATTGCATGATCGATCAGAAGGTCGACGGAATTTGCATCCTGGCCAACTATTCCGAGCAATTCCTGTTGTCCGACGAGGAACGCAGATTGCTCGTTGACCTCTCCTTGTCTCATGTGGCCGGCCGCAAGCCGGTGATGGTGACCTGCAGTCATTTCAGCACTCGTATCGCGGTGGCGCGCGCGCGCTATGCAGCGGAAAGAGGCGCAAGCCTTCTCATGCTGATGCCGCCTTATCACGGTTCAGGTCTCAAGGCTGACGAATCCCACATGATCGAGCATTTCGCTCGCGTTGCTGATGCGGCAAGAATCCCGATCATGGTTCAGGATGCGCCTCTCAGCGGGGTAACGCTTTCGGTACCTTTTCTCGTGCGGCTAGCGCGAGAGGTGCAGCTCGTTGACTATTTCAAGATCGAAGTTCCGTTTGCTGCAGCGAAGCTGCGAGACCTTATTGAAGCGGGAGACGCTGCCATAGCTGGTCCGTTTGACGGAGAAGAAGCCATTACCATGATGGCAGATCTCGAAGCTGGCGCGAGCGGAACGATGTCGAGCGCGCTCTGTCCCGATTTGTTGCGCCCTGTTTTCGATCATCATAAGGCGGGTCGGAGCGCGGACGCGGCGGCTGCGTATGCAAAAGTGCTGCCGTTGATCAACTACGAGAACCGTCAATGTGGCCTTCGCGCGGCCAAGAGCGTGATGAGGGAAGGCAACGTCATCAGGTGTGACGCTGTGCGGCATCCCTTGGCGCAAATTCATCCAAAAACGAAAGCCGGGCTGATTGAGCTTGCCCGCGGGGTCAACCCGTTGGCTCTCCACTGGGGACGCTGAATAGCTCTGCTGAAGTCACTTACCGGGCGACGTGATCTGCAAGACCGACGTTTATGCACATACAGATCGGATCCGAGTTTAGAGCAGCTTATCGATGACAAAGAATCATATTGCTGGCGAGTGGCTTGCTGCGGCGAAGGCCTCTCCAAACATCAGCCCCTCGAACACCAGCGCCGTTGTGGGCGAGTATGCCCGCGCCTCGGCCATCGAGACTGAGCGCGCGATTGGCGCCGCTTCTGATGCCTTTCCCGCTCGGTCACACTCCGCTATTCAGGCTCGGCATGACATCCCAGAGGCGGCTGCTCTGCACAAGCTGCAGGGGCTTGTCATTGACGATGCCGTGAAAGCCGGGACAAATGTCGGGCCGGTCGCCGATGAGAGCCAACTCGAGCAGGACCTCCAGTCCATCAGCATTGGCCAGGCGGAAGGCGCCAAACTTATTGCCGGGGGCAAGCTATTGAAACGCGAGGCGCCCGGATTCTATCTCGCACCCGCGCTGCTCGCGGAGCGTGAGCAACAAGATTCGTGTGGCGCGCAAGGAGATTTTCGGGCCTTTTGCCACCGTGATCTGGGCCAAGGACTATGATGAGGCGCTTGAACTCGCCAACGACACCCCGTCCGGCCTCTCGTCGGGGATCTGCACCCCGAGCTAAAATACGCCAGTCACTTCAATCGCAACGCAGAGGCCGGCATGGTGATGGTCAATCTGTCGACCGCTGGCGTGGACTATCACGTACCGTTCGGCGGCCGCAAAGCGTCAAATTATGTATCCCGCAAGCAAGGCCGCTGCGCGCAAGAATTCTACACAACGGTGAAGACCGCATACGAGACAGCAACGGTCACAAGGACAACTGGAGCGAGTAAGCGAGTTAAGCGGCAGGTTCCGATTCCGATTTGACCAAAGTCACGCCGGAGGCAGGCATTTGAGTAGTCCGACGATCAGAGACATTGCGCGCGAAGCGAATGTTGGGACTGCAACCGTCGAGCGGGTTCTCAACGACCGCGGCGGCGTGAGGACCGAGCTAGCCGAAAGAGTCATCAAGGCCGCGAAGAAACTAAAATATGGCGATCGGCGATTTAGGCCTCACAGCGGCATCATTCGGATCGAGGTGCTTCTGGTTCAGCCGGAGGCTGAGATGTTTTATGCCGACCTCAACGCTACTTTCCAGCGAATTTCTGCCTCGCTGGACCCATCAATTTTAGTGCACCGAACGTTCGTTCGAGAGGACGATATCGCCGCTATTGCCCAACATATTGCAAAGCCCCCAGTTCGCCGAGCCGGTCTTATCGTTCTGGCTCCAGACCATCCGAAAATTACAGAGAGCATCCGCCAAGTCCGCATGTCGGGCGTGGAAGTTGTGCAGTTGCTGACGGGAAGCGCCGGCGAGGATGTGCCGTATATTGGCATCGACAATTATGCGGCGGGAAGGACTGCCGCCTACTATATGTCGCACATGCTACAAGGACGTAGCGGCAGTTTCCTCGCCATGTGCCACAGCGGAGCTTACCGGGCACATAGGGAGCGAATACGCGGCTTCTCCGACTATCTCACACAGCATAGGAATGGTGATCACCATTTCTACCTTGTCATTTTCGGACATGACGACAATTTGCTTTCGGCAGAACGGCTCGCCGAGGCGTTGCAGGACGACAATCGCGTTATCGGACTTTACACCGTAGGTGCCGGTAGAGAGGGAATCGCGGCTGCTTTAGACACGCATCCTGCCAAGGTATTCTGGATTGGCCACGCTCTCAGTCACGGCACCGCAAAATGTCTTCGGTCCGGTTTGATGGATATCTGCATCGATGGTGCGCCGGCGACCCAGGCGCGCCGCTCGCTGGATACTGTGCTTCGCCGTCTCGGGCTAATCGATGTCGATGTGAGCAACGCTCCTGTTGAGTTTCTCACCATCACCGCGCAGAATCTCTCGATCAGCATTTGATCGCTTCAACGACTTGCTCCGCGCGCAAGAGGAGAGGCTGTCGTGCGGCCGAAGGCTGGCTCTCGTACGCCCTACCGGGAGGACAAAAAGAGGCCGCTGCTGGACTGCTCCAACAGCGGCTTAAGTGCAGGAGGAGCAGACGAGGCCGGTCTGCCAGCGGATAGTTGCGATCGGACGCGATACGCTCCGGCGTCGACGCTTTATAAGCCGCCAGTTAGGCTCCTCGTAGCGATGCTGGCTCATGACCTATGCCGCTCATCATTCCACTGCAAAGTCTTGGTCTGACGGAGGTACCGCAGATCGCCAGGTACTCTTAACCTGGTCCTTCGCAATACCCTGTTCATGGGCCTTTCGTCTGTTCGATGATAAATCGGGTCGCATTGACAAAGTCGGACAGAGGCTGGCCGGCACGGCGGTAGACTTCCCGATCTAAAACCAGTCGACGGCGCCCTGCGCGCTTCTCGCAGTGCTCCTTGATAAGCAAACCGCCCACCGGGACTTCTCCTTCGTGGGGTTCTGTCTCTCGGCAACTCCACCCGGCTTCCCCATATCGAGCTCTTACTATGAGTGCCAACAGATATGCTTTCTTTCGCCAGAAGGGACGAGCGTTCGGATCCGTGTCGATCCGAATACCTTGCAACGCGCCAGTGCCGTCGACGAGGCCCGTCAGCAGCACGGGATGACCGCCGAGCTTCGTACCCCGATAATTATCGCTGAGCACCGCCAGTGGATTGAGGTCGTCATTGAAGCGAAACGAGAGACTGTGCAAACCCGTTTGATCAGCGGGACACGCTTGGAAGTCGTTCCAGCCAGCCAGCTTGGCTCCTTCTTTGCCGGCACAAGCAAGATTGATATACTCCTCAGGCGGGATGCTGGCGACCGACATCCCAATACTGAGGTCGCGCAAATCGGCGGCCTCCCCCGCATTGGCGCTACCGCGCGCGGTTAATAGGAGTAACAGTGGTAGCACCCAGACCGATGGTGTTCGGGTCATGGCTTCTTTTCCGTCTCGGTCGCCTGCGAGTTGATCGAGATGTTCTTGTAGACTTCGCAGGCCCGTGAGCCCTCTCCATAGAAGTCAGTGCAGTCTTGATACCTTGGCGGCCCCTTCCCCTTGATACGCTTGAGAACATAGTCAACGACTTTCTCGATCTCCATCGCCCGGAGAGATGTCGCTGCATCCGGAGGCAGATCCTTGCCGAGGTCTTGAGCCGTGATGCCTAAATAGCAGCGGTACTCCTTGTAGGCGTCACGATCAAAGTGCGGCATTCCCGTTCCTGGCCGTCCACAATGGACGACCTCGACGATTTCATCGCGGGTGAGCTGTGTTGCTCGCAACGAGAGCGCTGCGCCACCATAACCGCCGCCTCCATCGCCATGCCATTTGTGGCAGCCGACGCAATTTGCTTTTTCGTAGATGCGCTGCCCTTCATCGAGCGCACGGTGCACTCCGTTGACAACCGGCCCCGGTACGGGTGTGCCACCTTCGCCCCGAGCCAAGTTTGATAGCGCGAGAAGCGCCAAGCAAATGCCTGCGATCAAGCTAATTGCGCCAAGGCGCAGCGCGCTCTTAGCCCTCTGATTCGCGCGCACAACTGTCAATTCCATTCCTTTTCTTTTGAACTATCGACGAAGTGGGGCGCACTGAAGCGCCCACTTCGCCAACCAGCGGATCACAATGCGAAAACGTAAAGCATGGAGCCCGGGGGGACCTTCTCCAGGCCCTTTGTGGAATCAAGGTTCCACTTGTCCCATGCGCCGCCCAGCCCCACGAGAATCGCGATATATTGCTTTCCGTCGACCGAGAACGTCATGGGTGGAGCGTTGACCCCGCCGCCCGTGTTGAACTCCCATAGCTTGTTGAGAGTCTTGGCATCGAGAGCGTAAAGCTCTCCGGAGGGATGGCCAGCGAATATCAACTCAGGAGTTGCAAGAAGCCCGCCCAGCATTGGATACTTGGTCTCATACTTTCCCGTGACCCTACCTGTGGTCGCGTCGATAGCTGTCACGCTTCCTGTTATGGGCATCTTCACGACTGGACCGCCCCCTGTGAAGAATTCACGAGCCTTCCAGTCGCCAGGTTTGGTCTCCTTGTTATCCAACTCGTCGCAGCTCTCGATGACCGGGATGTACCAGGTGTTCAGGTCCGGATGGTATGCGGTTGGCGGCCAGTTCTTGCCACCGTTATGTCCCGGACAAATGGTGACATGCGTGTTCTTCCGGTTCAGCGTAGCCTGAGGATCGTAGGTCTGCACGGGTTTGCCGGGATCATACTCAATCGGTTTCCCAGTCTCAGGGTTGATGCCCTTGGTCCAGGTTACCTTCTTCACGAACGGGGTGGCCCAAAGGAAGGAGCCGTCGGTACGGTCGAGCGCATAACCGAAGCCGTTGCGGTCGGCTTCAAGGACGACTTTGCGCGTCTTTCCATTGAACGTGAGGTCGACGAGAACTCTCTCCGCAACACTATCATAATCAAATGGATCATTGGGTGTGTGCTGAAAGTGCCATTTGATCTTGCCGGTGTCTGGATCCAGCGCAAGGGTACTATCAGTATAAAGGTTATCGCCTTGACGGTATTCGGAATCGAAATCCGGTCCAGGATTTCCGACGCCCCAGTAGATCAAGTGAGTTTGCGGATCGTACGACCCAGTCACCCAAGTCGATCCGCCGCCCGTCTTCCACGCATCATGACCATCCTTCCAGGTTTCGTTCCCCGGTTCACCCTTTGCCGGGATCGTATAGGTTCGCCACACTTCCTTTTGAGACTTCAGGTCGGTGGCAGCAACCCAACCTCGGATACCGTACTCGGCACCCGCCACACCAGTGATGGCCATGTTCTTGACGATCAAAGGCGCGCCAGTGATCACCTCGCCCTTGTCGGGATCGGCCACTTCACGCTCCCAGGCGATTTTGCCATCGTCCTTATTGGTCACAACCAAACGCCCATCAAGGGTATGGGAGATCACAAAATTGTCCCATAGCGCAGCGCCTCGATTGTTGACGCCGCAACAAGCAATTGCGCCGGCCCAGTCGTGGTCGGTCTTCGGGTCCATTTTCCAGACCAGATTTCCGTTTCCGCCGTGAAGATCGATCTTGTAGACAGATCCCCATCCGTCGGTGACATACATGAATCCGTTCTCGACAATCGGAGTTCCTTCGAGGCCGCCGTGACTCCAAATGCCGCCACCTTCGATACCGCCCAGCGCCATTGTCCAAGCAACGTGCAGCCCCTTGACGGTATTCCGATTGATCTGGCTCAGAGGTGAGTAACGCTGTGCCGTGTAGTCGCGGTGGTGATGCAGCCAGTTGCTCGTTTCCTGCGTCGCATTGAGAAGCCGCTTTTCGGTCGTCTCATCGGCAGCGGCCGCCGCACTGCCGAGGACCCCTGCCATTAGGCCAATTCCGACGATCACGCTAAAGGTCTCCCATACTCCAGCGCGCGCCCTGCTTACCTTGGACATCCCTTCACTCCTCTAGTGGCCAACAATTTTTGATGATTGTGCTCGAGCTCAATCGCCGCTCTAGGGCGCACCCCAGACTGGATCCGCTGGTAGCAACCACAGCGGCAGATATTTCCCGCCATTGCATGGCTGACCTGCTGATTGGAGGGATCGCTGATCTCAGCAAGGAGTGCAGCGGCCTGCATGATCAGTCCTGCCTGGCAATAACCGCATTGCGGGACGAGCTCCTCTCGCCATGCCCTTTGAACGGCGTGATTACCCTCTGCATCCAATCCTTCAATTGTGATGACTGGTTGCGTAACGTCACCGACGGCCGTGATGCACGACGCGACTGCGTCACCGCCCACGTGGACCGTGCAGGCGCCGTACTGAGCATTCCGCAGCCATATTTCGCGCCGGTGAGCCCGATCACGCAGCGAAACTCCCACAGCAGCGGCCTATCCGAGGCCACGTCGACGGTGTATGATCTCTCCTTTATCGTAAGCTCAACACTCATCTCCAGACCTCCTCCAGATCCTGCGCCTGGTGGTTTGCAAGCCGAGCAAGCGACATCGTGGGCGACAGGTCAGCGCCGGCGCACAGCGCCTCCCCCGCTCCAAGACCTGCCGTCTCGCACCTATTCAGCAGCAAATCGGGTGAATGGGGAGCAGGACTCCTCGCTCGAACATCGATCGCTCCCGCACGGCGTTCGCGCCTGTCGTCTGCCCTCCCCTTTCCTTGTTTTAGTCGTCTCGGCTCTTCCGAAGATCGGAAGCGCCAGCTTTTTGTGATACAGAAGCAGCGGCTTACAATCGCGTTCCGCGCTGATCAAAATCCATCAACGGCAACTGATGAGGCCGGCGGGCTAAGATATCAGACGCGAGGGAGGCGCTTGGCGGGGTTGTCCTTAGGCGGGTGAGGACTTCGGTGGGCCAAGCGTGAGGATCGGCATCAGTGATCCCGGGGGGACTAGGCGCCAAGCCCGGCAACAAACCCGCAAACCTCCAGTTGTGGCGGACGACTGCCCCGGCCCGGATCTTGCGCTCAGCAGGGTTGCACGACAAGAACCGTCCCCCGTCAGGGTCGCCCGTCAGACCGCCTCATCGGGTTAGGCGATAGACAATGGATTTGCGGCCTTAACTCTGGCCGAAGATCTTTGCACATCGCCGCGCAGCCTAAGCTTTCTTGCCACCATGAGCGGACGACTGCGTTCGTTGCGCATACGTAGCCGCTCCTGTGGCGTCAGCCCATGTCGCGCTTGATGATCGATTTGTCGCATCGGGGCGTTGGCGAGGCGGTCAAGATCGGAAACATTAGGTGCGCATGCGCCACGCCCGCACAGTTTGGCTCAACTCTGCTGCGTATTTTCCCGCGGTACATTCGCGATGATCTGCGCTGCAGATGGAACTTTCAAAGATGTTGATGACATCCGCTTGAATCGCGCGGCCGCTCTACGTCACTCGCTCGAAGATAACGTTGATATCAGTCATTGCAGCAAGCCGATATGATCTGCATTCCATCAGATTGATAATTCGACCTCTGTTACCCTTCAAAAAATGCTCACTCGGCTCGCACTGAATAATGCTCGGCCTGATGCGCTCGTAGTCAATGGCCTTGACGAGATCGTGATCCAGTCCTTCACAATCGATCGACAAGAAATCAATTCTGTTGGCATAGGCATTCAAGAGCTCATTGATTCCAAGAGCGCTTACCTCGATCTGTTCTCGGATGCCTCCCAAGCCGTCGAAATCCCCGAAACTCGCAATATGCGCTTCATCCACTGAGGAAAGCTCATGCGCGTTTCCAATGATAAGCGTCGCAGACGGCCTCGGCGACGGCAAGACAACTGATGGCACGAGAATGTCTTTCGGTCGCGCTGTCCTGATCAGTGCAGCCAATTCAGGATTGGGTTCGACCAAAACACCTCGCGCGCCTCTTTGGTACATAAGATACGTACTCGAGGTAGAAATGGGGTGATTAGCGCCGATCTCGACATAGAACACACTGTCCCAGGTTCTCTGGCTTTTGCAGAGCCTTGCAGCCATGATCCCTTCAACAATCACGTCTTCTCCGCCTTGTGCGTAGCTGACGGGAGCGAAGTGCTTGATCCGAGAGTTCGGAAGGTTCAGCCTATCGACCTCTCGGTTTATGGATTGATTTTCAAAATCGGACAACATGGGCGGGCTCACTCTCCAAAGCGGGTCTTGGGCAAGGCCGCCAGGACCGGTTTGCCCAAGACGGCTCACAGATCCTTAGGCAATCGGTGTGCCACGTGTAGCTTTGATTCTCGCCTGCTTAAATGCTTGTGAGACAGAAATGTCTCATCGAATGGCTACTACACTTTGTAGAGCTCGTGACATTCACGCCATCAACCCAACTCCACGATCTGATAAATTTTAGGAGGACGATTTCATGCGCAATGACGACGTCACATTAAAGAACTCGCGACTGGTGCTTCAAAGACTGACATGCCGTTAAAGTCAACCTACAAGCGCAGCTAACACTTGACACTGGCTTGTCTGGATGTCGGGTACTCGTACCTTGCGTTCGCATGTCGATCTCGGGGAAGCGCGGGCGAGCGAGTTGCGGCTTCTTCAGCCGCCAGCGAGATGCGGCATGCTCTGGGCCTCGCAAACTGAGCTCTGGAGTTATTCTAGCTTACGAAGCGTCAGGTCGCCGCGACGGCACTTGGTATGGCGCATCCGACTTCGAAGGCGCTTCAAGGAATCGGACACGCGTTTGGATTTTAGATCGGTGTTTGCGTCATGTATCGGAAGAACACGGAAGCCTAGCCCAGTCGCATCACGGCCGTCGGCGGCAAGCGGGACGTCTGTTTCTCGCGCGGTCTACATCAACGCCGACGGAAATAGCCGAGCACGGCTTGTACTAGACAGCCAAACAAATGACGCAACGTAAATTGCCCGCGCAGATACCATGGCGAACGGAATAGGGAGACCCAGGATGCCGCTGCAGGGAGCCAAAGCAATTACCAGATCTTCGCACGCTCGACGTTGGACCAGATAACGTCGAGCGCTTGAAGCTTGGAACGAGGAGCAAGCAGTTCAGTCAAATTTGTAGGAGGCCTGGAAAAATGTGCCCCATCGTTCCATGCGATAGTTCGAAGAAGAAGGCCCATAGGTTACAGGATAGGAGTTCTCCGCCTCGGCCGTGGTCTGGAGCAGCTTCCTTTGGTTTGGAGTCCACATCGCCCAATACCGGCCACCGATGCCAACGCTGACGTTCTTGGTGATAGAGTAGGATAGGGCTGCCTCGAGCTGCACACCACCGCCGCCACCACTCCCGCGTTGATCGTCGAAGGTCGTTGAATGGCGCAGCAGATGGTTGTCGCGCCCGCGAAAATCCGTCCATGGCAAGTAAGCGATGTCGGCATTTATGCGCCAGCGGTCTAGCAATGTGGTCTCGGCGCTGATGCCGACGCGCAGCGCATTCCAGTCAGTGTCTTGGCTGCCGATAATCCTTCTATCGCCCGGAGCGAGGCAAGGTGCCTTGGAGGAGACCGTCTGCACACATCCGATCGAGTCAGACTTCTGGCCGTAGTAGCTCCAGCCCATGAACCCGCCAGCCTTGTAGGTGCTGCCGCGCAGGACATCGTAACCGGCATCGGCGGTATAATACGTGAACCTTCCGTTGCCCTGGCCTGATAGGTGGTTTTGATAAGCGAGCGGGTCCACGCCCCAATCTTCATTGTTGATTTTTCCGTCGTTGAAGCGCCCGAATCCGATATTTCCCTTCAGGAAGATTCCCCAAGGGCTGTCCAGCCGCTCGAACAACTCACCGGAAATCCCATCAAGCCCATGATAAGTGAGCCTTGATATTAGATCAGTACTCCCGACATCCCATTGAAACCTCCCCCGGCTCAACCACAGCCGTGTGCCGCCTTCCAGCGACCACCCGCCAGCAAGGCCACTGGGCGAGGCGCTGACGGTCGGCTTCTTTGCGTATAGCGGCGTATCTGGCTCTGGCGCCTGTGGGAGTGCGTCAAAATGGTAGTTCAGTCCAAGCTTTCCGATGTGATAGCTGCTGGACAGGCCGGTCGTGTTGGCGGGGACGGTTGCGAACGGCGGATATTGCAGGGTCGGAGGAGTCGCAACACTTGGTCCGTTGAACTTCAGATAGTCGTACTCTAGGCTCAGGGACCATGCGTTCGTAAGTGCTTGCTCGACGCCTACGCCGATTGTGCCACCGACACGACCATAGGCGAAACGGGTGGAATTCTGTGGCGCCCGGCCAGATCGGTAAGTGCTGTCCTCAGCGAATTCGTTGTTGTTGGCGACAACGCCGCTATTGTTCTGCCACGCCAAGCCTCCCTTGAGATAAACAAGTGTTTGGCCATGCGGGCCGAACGCATACCCGAGGCGACCCGTTCCGGTAGCAAACACGCTTGGACCGGCGCTGCAGTTTGCGCTGATGACAGAGCTGGAGGCTGCAAGACAGGTGTTTGTACCGTCTGAGGCAGCGCGACTAGCATCCAGTTCAACGCCGAATACCCATCGTTCGTTCTGCCAGTTGTAACCGATCTGACCTCCCGCCAGAAACACGGGGGTTTGGACAACGTCTCCATAGAGCGACTTGCCATAGGGATCGCTGAATGATGTTTGCCCGTAACCCCCGCCGACGTGCCCACCGATATATCCTCCGGTCCATCTCCAGACGGCGGTGGGGACATTTACCGCCCGCTTAAGATCGGTCGAATTGACGGCACCGCCTGCAACGAGCGCAGCTGTTGTGACGCCACAAAAAAGAAGTTGGGGTCGCATTCTTCCTCACGTAGACAAAACGCGCGCCAAACTTGCAACGCCAACTCAATGGCTGGCGTTGTTGGCTCGCTTCCACGGCGCTTGTGGTGTGCAGGATTCGGACCAGCGGACGCACAGCGGCTTTCAATGGCGATGTTGTCTTCCCTACAAGATTGGTGCGTTTGAAACTGGCCGCTCGTCTAAAGTCCGACACGCGACGCACGCTGCATGCCGGCTCGGACCGATTGATTGCTTGAATAATCTCTCGCAAGAGTCCTTCTCTTGCTCCACGCTCCTCGGCTGTCGTACGGCTTGGGCCGATGAGGCCTCATTAGCGCGGGCGATAAGCTCGCAGACGGTAAGGACGACGCAGACGCGTTCGGCGAGGCAGCCGACTACGCTCCTGGTTCGGGCCTCCTTTTTTGCGAGCCTTTGTGGAATTGTCGATCGGCGACGAGCGGTAATCTAGTCTCTTTGTGTTCTTCGGCGGTTTCTTCTCAAACCCTTCTCGTACTTGATCGGCAAGCGAAGGGCGTCGTCCCTTCGAGCTCCGCCTCGTTCTTTACCGCCGCAACAGCGACGATCGGCAGCTTCACCTCCTGCCAGCAACGGCTTCACCGGACCGTTCTCACTTCCCTTCCAGTGCCGAAAGCCAAGTCGGTTCAGGTCGAGAACCCTCCGACAAAGGACCACACTTCCCATCCTCGCCGGTCATGTCGAGCTGGAAGCGGCTTAGCAGAAGACTGCCAGGAACAACCGAGGGAGACCTCGCAGTAAAGCTGGATGACGAACTATTCGGCTTCGAACTACGCTACTGATCGAGGTCGAGTCCAGGAAGGTCTCCAGCTCAGCGACCGGGCCGTCTGCGCGGGGGTGACGCAAGGCATCGAGTCCTCTCATGTCTTCCTTGTTATACTTTCCTTGCTACCCTGATGATAGGTCTTCATTCTGCCTGCGGTTGCGCATCAATAGCGCGCTTTCGCAAGTCAGGCCATTTCTCGGCGGAGCTGGCTGCAACGTCTTATGATTATTTCTCTGTTCGGGAGAGACAAGAAATGGCTAACGCCGAGCCGGCGATGAAGAACTATCCCGAATTATGTGCTTTTGAGCGTCGTGCTCATGGCGTGCCGGTGCTACACACTTTCTATGATTTAGCGCCTGTGTCTTCTGGCTTTAGCTCTGGCGTCAACCCTGGTTCATCAGCAGTTTTTGACCGTGCCGACTAAGCTATAGGATCTAAATATCGATCTGTGGACGTCTTGGGAGCTAGGCTCGCGGGAAGCAGAGTTCCACTGAGTGGCGGCAACTGGATCAAGCCAGCAGGATCGTCAGCTACACCAGCCACTTGGCACGAGCGCGCTTAGAGTACCGGCTGCTGATCATCACGGTGCAAGTTCATGAAGAGATCGATGGCCGGGACGAGCCCGGCCATGAAGGGACGAGGTAGTCACTTCAACTCTGGTGCCGGCGGGGTAGCGGGCTGCGCTGCGGCTTGCGGGGCGCGCCCGACCAGGACGGTAAGAAGCCCTTGGCCCCACAGGCGCCTCGCAGCCTTTCCGGCATCTTCCAGCGTGACCGCATCGATGATCGCGTCGCGTTTCGCAATATAGTCGATGGGCAACTTATCTATCTGATATTGCAGCAGCTCGCGGGCCAGCTTGGACGAGGTGTCGAGTCCGAGCATTTGCGAGCCCTTGAGATAGGACTTGGCATCGTCGAGCTCTTTCTGGGTCGGACCTTCCTCGGCGATGTGGCACACCTCCCGCGCAATGGCATCGATGGTCTCGCCGGCGCGATCGCCGCGCGTGGCGCTACTGCCGATGTACACGGCCGAATGCTCCATCCATAAGAGCCACTCGGATGCCGAATAGACCAGCCCCCGCTTCTCGCGCACTTCGCGGAAGAGCCGGGAAGACAAACCACCACCGAGAATGTGGTTGACGATATAGGCAGCCATGAAGTCCGGATCACTGCGCTTCACGCCGGGCCCGCCGAAGCTGATCGCCGTCTGATGGACGTCAAGGGGAACGTAGGCCAAACGCGGCGGCGCGGCCGCTTCGACGTCGGCGACCGGCTTGAGCTCCGCTTTAGCTGGTAGCGCGCCAAAGGTTTGGTCGAGCAGTTTACCCAGCGTTGCCGGATCAATGTCGCCGACCACCGCGATCTTCAGCGTGTCCTTGGCAAGCACACGGCCGACATAGTCCTTCATGTCGGTGACCTTGACGGTCGGTACGCTGTCGAGGGTACCGTTCGTCTGCCGGCCATAGGGATGATCGCCGAAGGCGACCTGCAGGAATTTGCGGTTCGCCAGCGCGTTCGGGTCGGTGGACTCATGGCGCAGGCCCGAGATGACCTGCGAACGGATCCGTTCGACATCGGCCGCTTCGAAACTCGGCGAGGTCAGCGCGCTCCTGAGCAGGTCAAAGGCCTCGTCCTTGTTGTCGCGCAGCATGCGGAGGCTGCCGCGGAACGTATCGGGGGTCGCGCTGAAGGAGAGTTTGATGGCGCGGCGGTCGAGCCGTTCATGGAACGTCTTGGAGTCGAGATCGCCGGAGCCCTCGGCGAGCAGATTGCCTACGAGATTGGCGACACCCGGTTTGTCAGCAGGGTCCTGCGCCGCTCCGCCGGCAAAGGAATATTCCATTGCAATCAGCGGCACTGTGGCGTCCTGGACGAACCAGGCCTCGATGCCGCCCGGCGAGACGACGCGTTGGATCTTTGCCGCCGCCTGCGATGGCGAGATGGTCGCGAGCGCAAGGGCGGCGCCGGTGGCAAGGAAGAATGCAACTCGAAGAAAAGAATAGCTCACGAACGCTTCTCCTCGTGCTTGGGGGTGGTGGTGTCCTTGATCAGATAACCGGTGACCGAGCGCGCCTTGTCGAGCCATTTTTGCGCGACGGTGCGGACTTGTTCCGCAGTGACGGCACGGATGCGGTCCGGTCGGCTTTGGATATCCTCGATGGACAGTCCCGTGCTGAGCGCTTCTCCATATTGGTACGCGAGAACCATCTGGTTGTCTTGGGCATAGATCGCCTCCGCGATCAGCTTGGTCTTGACCCGTTCCAGATCTTCGGCCCGGATCTGGTTCCGCGCTATGTCAGCGATGACGCTGTCGATCACCTGCTCGATTTCGGCGAAGCTGACGCCGGGTTTCGGCGAGGCCGTGATCGCGAACTGGGTTGGGTCGAGCGAGATGCGCGAATAGCGGGCGCTGGCGGAGACTGCGAGCGGCTTGTCGACGACGAGGGCGCGGTAGAGATAGGAATTGCTGCCGCCGCCCATCAATTGCGCGAGCACTTCGATCGCGGCGCTCTCGCCGGGATCCGCAGTTGTTGCCGAGGGGACCACATAAGCGCGCGTGACGCTTGGCTGCTCGACGCGGGGATCGGACAACGTGACGGCGCGCGACGCGGCCGTTTCCGGCTCCTGCGTACGGACGCGCCGCGCCGGGATCGCGGGCTGGGCCGGGATGGAGGCGAAATTGCGTTCGACCAGCGGGCGGATGTCAGCGGCCTCGACGTCCCCGGCAATCACCAGGATCGCATTATTCGGTGCATAAAAGCGGCGGTAAAGCGCCAGCGCATCCTTACGATCGAGCTGTTCGAGCTCATGGTGCCAGCCGATTATCGGCCGACCATAGGGGTGATTGAGGTAAAGCGCGGCCATGATCTGTTCGCTCAGGCGCTCGTTGGGATCGTTCGCGCCCGTGTTGTACTCTTCGAGCACCACCTCGCGCTCAGGCAGCACATTCTCGTCGTTAAGAACCAAGCCAGTCATACGATCGGCCTCGAACGCCAGCATTGTCGGCAATTGTTCGCGCGGGACGCGCTGGACGTAGGCGGTATAATCCTCACCCGTGAAAGCGTTTTGATTGCCCCCGACGCGAGCCACCGTCTGGATGAATTCGTCCAGTGGATGTTTGTCGGTGCCCTTGAACATGAGATGTTCGAGGAAATGCGCGAGTCCGGACTTGCCGGCTGGCTCGTCGGAGGAGCCTACCTTGTACCAGATCATCTCCGTCACCACCGGTGTGCGATGGTCTGGGATCACGACCACCTGAAGTCCGTTACTCAGCATGAAGCTGGTGGGCGGAGCCGATGAGGCCGTGGTTTGGGCGAACAGGCCGCCAGTGGAGAGCGCGCAAGTCGTGAGCAGTGCGGCAACAAGGCGAGCCGCCCATCGATATGAAGACATCACAATCCTTGTAGAGGCTCGAACCCGAAAGTTCGGGAAGAAAGTACGAGAGGTCGGTGGGCCTTTAGCCCCGGCGTCATTGATAATGTTCGTCAGCTGCTGGCTTGGCATGGTCGTTTGAGAGCTCCATAAAAATTCGTTGGCACAAGGAGTGAGTCGCGATCGATGTCTTTCTCTGGCTGTCCGACAACTCAATCGAACTCTGGCTGTCCGACAACTCAATCGAAGGTTCCTTACGCGATACTGTTGTCGGTCCGATGTGTTTGCGCATACCTTGAGCATTATTCGTGCCAAAGAAGCTCCTTCAAATCAGCGGGAGCAGCCCAGACAGCGATGTCGCATGTCCAACATCGTCGGACATCTACACCCTCAATCGATTGACGTGTGCGTGCCGCGTCGACAAAAGCGTGCTGCTCATCGAAGTTACCATCAGGCGCGCGAGCTTAGTCGCGACCAGCCGCAGCGGCATGCGGTATTATGCGGAGCACATGGACTGCAGAAATGGCTGTAAGCCGACAGCAATTTTTCCTTGCTATCAACATTACACCGAGGCTCTATCCGCCGAATTGATGGCGCTGCCTGCAGCGAGCGCAGCTGCTGTCGCGTCGCAAGAAGAAGTTTGGATCGCATTTCACCTCACGAACACAGAACGCGCGTTACCTTGCAACGAAGACCGAATGGCCGACTGATTGGCGCCGCTTCCGCAGCGTTTGTGGTTTGCAGGATCTAAGCCGGCGGACGCAATTCGCATCCGCAGCGGCTTTCGATTGCGATGTTGTCTTCGCAACGTGCGTTTACAAACGGGCGGCGTGTCTAAGATCGGACACGAAACGCACGCTGCACGGCTTCGGTCGATTGATTAAGTGAATGCTGTTCGCATCTGGCTCGCCAACACAAGCAGCACGACCATGAAGTCCAACGTGATAGCCGCGCTGTCGGCGGCTGTTCCTTTTGAAGACAGTATTGACAATAGGTGCGGCCGGGTCAGCACCGACACTGGCGACGCCTATCGCACGCGGAACCGACGCACCTCTTCACAGCCTCCAACAGCAAACTCCGGCGGATCTGAAACTGGAAATATCGATTCATCGATCAGCAGCGTCCGAGTAAGATCTTATTTCCGCGATAGTTCTTTCAGCGGGACACAAGACGCCCTCTTGTCCCGAAGGTACGAGAGACCCAGCGCGCTCGACCATGCTACTTGCCGTCCCAAGCGGCTAACGCCTTCAGATAAGCATCTTTTTGATCAACGCTCGTCGCCACATGATCAGGTGGTCTGACATCTGGAAGGTGCGCCACTGCCTAAAGGTGTCAGCCGTCGGCGCGCCTCAATCGTTTGCGCGCTGTGACATGGCGACACTTCGCGCCATCCTTGCGCATGGCTGCCGAATCACGCTCGAGCGATGCGCTTACGAGCAAGAAGAAAGATGCACTGCGATGCAACCTCCTCTGATGAGGCTTGCGTCGACACTCATTTATGCCCGGTTGTTGAGATGATCCAACACGTCGGCAGAATCAAGGTAGACTGCTCCACCGACCTGCACGCGACGAAGGTGCTGGCGGTATGCGCCGCTGCTGGTCTCATACACATTTCCAATCGGCCGAGGCACGTCTCCACCCTGGTGGATGAAGACCTCAGTGAGGGCGCGCCCCGTCATCATTGCCGGGCGTGAGATGCCCAGAAGACCGAGCACTGTGGGCGCAAAATCGCAGATATTTGAGGGGACTGTTGAGACGAAGCCGTCTTTGACGAGCGGTCCTGCCAAAATGCCGACAGACGACATCTCTTTGGCATGCAACCCGCCGTGCACTCCGAAGCCGACTGGCCCATCTGCACTCCAACTGCGCCCGATAAGACCAAATGGATCGAGGCCGCCGTCCGACCGAAACGAGAACAGGATATCCGCCGATCGGGCATGGTCGGCGAACACCAATTGCCGGGCGAAGCTGCCGGGTGCAATGCCATCGACCGCCCCGCCCGCTGTGAACACCGGACCGCACCAGGGTCTTTCGATCATTGCCCCGACGGCTCGACGGATAACGCTCTGCGATGGCTCAGCGAGGTAAATTGCTCCGACTTGCCCAGGTATGACGATGGCATCGATCCCGGTCGCCGGTGCCGTGCTGCAGCGCAGCCCCGCAGTCCCAAGTGTTTCGAAGAGGTCGGCCCGCTCATGGACCGTCACGTGCCCATGGTCAGAGGCTGCAATTAGGTGCACGCCTTGGCACACGCCTTCAGCTTCCCACCAATCGAGCACGCGGCCAAACTGCCGATCGACAAAGCTGATCGCTTCCAGGGTCTTTGGCGCGCCTGTTCCACAAACGTGCGAGGAATTATCAGGCTCGCCGAACGAGAGAATTGTGACGTCGGGCCTAATTTGAGGCCAGATGACCTCGAGGAACGCTGAACTTAGAAACGATTGAGAGGCAAGATCTGGGGTGCCCTGGGGGGGCGGCGCAGGCGTCGGCCCGAGCAGGGTCTCCACCTGTCTGAGCATCTCGGCGGAGGTCGCGATGCAAGGGAAGTGGCCGGAGAGCGTCAACTGGCCGAGCTTTCGGGCCTTGTGGTTCAGCAGGCGCGTTGCTCCCGGCGAGTTTGAAGCCAGGACTGACAGCGTCTTGCCGTTAGCCGCGAGGATCTCGCCAAGTGACGGCACACCGAGTAGATGACCACCGCTCGCGGCATCAAGGTCCTCGATCAGACCCGCGTCACTTGTGTCGACCAGGCGCGGTGCCGGAAGGTGCCGGTCTAGATACTGATTGCCGACGATGCCGTGCCGATCGGGCGTTGCGCCGGTGATGAGGCTCGTGAGCGCTATTCGTGTTTCGCTGGGATAGACGGTCCGCTGCCGGGCCAACACCGCACCGCGGCGCTGAAGCCTGACCAGATTCGGCGTCAATGATGGTTTGACGAGATCGGGCCGAAGCCCATCAAATAGGACGATGAGGACCCGATGCCGGTCCGGTCGGTTGGACATGATGGTAAGGCTTTCGTCTAGCTGGCACCAGCGCACCGGGGGGCGGCCGGGGCTTGGTGCCGCTGCCCAGCGCCTTTATCGCGGGGACCGACGCCGATCGTTTGCGGAAGAATGATGCCGGTATGAAGCTCCCAGCCATGCTGACCAGAACTTCGCCGGCGTGCAGCCCGGCACTGTGCCCGGATGACTGCCGTGAGAGCGCCACCAGCTCTCCTCAGCCGCAGACTGGGCCGGGGGAGATTGGGCGGCGGCTGCTGCGCTAGCGGCTTCTGAGCGACGAGGTTGCCTAGGATACCCAGCAAGCCAATGTGAGCATTGCCTCGCAAACAACAGAGCAAAGGCTCTGTCCAATCGAACCTGCACGGCGCAGTAGCCGATCCTGATCTGGTCGACCATGCGGTTGAGCGCGGAATCGTGCCTGCCGCGGATCGCTTGGCGGCTTGATTCCGGCAATTGCGATACACCACGTGTGCTTGGCAGGAATTCGGCGGCTGCGGAGATCGCAGACAACCGACCAGCCAATGGCCAATCGACATGCTTCGGTCGAACGTCATCGCGGCAGCGTGTTTTGCAATTGGCTAAGCCGCATGACTTGTCACAGCAATCGATTTCGAGGGAGGGGCTCGGTTGAGCCATTCTGCCGGAGGTGACAAATTGGAAAGCTGGCGAGTTGCGAAAGAAGTCTTGAGGAGGCCTACCCGCTCCCGAACGAGCCCGCCACTTGGGTCATCTATTTTTAAAACGGAATGATCGAGAAATGCGATATCGTGCCTCTCTTACACTGAGGGCCGCGCTGCGAGGTTCGATGTTTGATTGCAGTCAATCTTGAGTTTCGACCGGCTCGCATTTGGCCTGGTAAATGTCCTGGCGTATGGTCGCCGTTTGGCAGTTGTAATATGCGCAAATCAGTGAGCGCGCCTTGTCATACTGCGGAACCGCAAGACGAGAAGCACCGCATAGATCGTCGTTCCCGTCGACAAGCCAATCCATATGCCAGTTGCGCCAAGACAAGCTTTCAGACCGAGCCAATAGCTGAGGGAGAAGCCGATCAGCCACCAACCAATGATCGCAAACAGAAGCGGCATCCGCGTGTCCTTCAGTCCGCGCAGGCCGCCTGCGGCAATGCACTGGACAGCGTCGGTGATGAACAGTGTTGCGGCGACAACGAGCAGCTCGGCAGCAAGGCCAGTCGTTGCCTCACCGGCCGATCTGCCCAGAAACAGCTTGACGATCTCGAAACGCGCGGCGATCAGCGCGAGCGTTAGCGATGCTGCTATGGCAACACCGATCAGCATCGCTGCTAAATGTGCCCGCTTGGCGCCTGCAATGTCGTTGCGGCCGGCCGCATAGCCAACGCGCACGGCTGCGGCAGTGCCAACGCCCACATAAATCATGAACAGAATTGCGGCGATCTGGACAGCGATCTGATGGGCGGCCAATGCACTGGTGCTGATCAAGCCTGCCAGGAGGGACGAGGCCCAAAATAGCCCCGACTCGATCCATGAAGCCATTGATATCGGCACTCCGATTGCGATGAGCTTTCGCATGACGCGCCAATCGAAGCGCCAGAAATGCGCAAGCACATGGTAGTCACGGAACGGACGACGCAGTGCAGCGAACCACAAGCCGGCTAGAAACATGCTGCAGTTTACCAGCGTGGTCGCAAGACCTGCCCCCAATAGGTCCAGCCGAGGCAGTCCAAGCTTTCCGTAGACCAGCATATAGACCAGCAAGGCATTCAGGGGGGTCGCTGATAGCATGATCCAGAAGATAGGCTGTGGCCGGTTGACCGCGCCCATGAAATTGCGGATGCCGAAAAATGAAAGTGCCGGCGCCGCGCCGAATCCTAATCCGAAGAGGTATTGCTGGGCGAGCCGCGCCACATCTGGGGCTTGGCCTAACGCAATAAGGATTTGCTCTGCTCGCAGCGCCACAGCAATGATTGGGAAAGACAGGACCATGGCGGCCCATAATCCCATGCGCAGCGCACCCCGTACTGCGGCTAGATTATTCGCTCCAAACGCCCGCGCTGCCATGGGTGCGATGGCACTTAGTAGCCCCGCGCCTAAGGTCAAGCTGATGAGATAGAACCGGCCTGCTAGGGCGGCCGCAGCAAGCGCCTCGGCGCTGATCCGACCGATCAAGGCAAGGTCAGTCGTTATCATCGCGATCTGCCCAACCTGCGTCAGCACCATTGGCCAGGCGATTTTCGCGGTTTCGCCGAGCTCGACAGCGAAACAATGCATCGTCGCCCGTCTCGTCACTTCTGGGCCCAAGTTCGATACCGGCTTTGTCGCCGCTATTTTGTCCATGTGATCACGCTACCGCTTGCCTCGGCGAGCGAAGCACCGCCTCTTCACCAAGGCATCCACACTTCGTAGTCAGCCCACACCCTGGTTCGTTGCCGGCCTGATGCGGTGCGCAAGTGGCAAAGACAGCTTGGATGCCTCAAAGTCCCCGATCACCTTCGCGCAATGGTGCGCATCAGGATCGAGCGAGATCGATCAAGAAGGCGATTCATGTGCGGGACTTCGTTGATGCCGAAGGTTGGAGGCTCGAACTTGGACCTGATTCCACGCCATGCACTGCAAGCCCATCATCCCGTAAGCTATCCCTGCGTTCCTGAGCAATCGATGAGATCTCACCTTCAAGGCCCGTGCCAACTGCGACAGCTTGATTACGGATGATCCCCGCTTTCATCCAAGCTGACTTGATGCGCGACAGGATGTCTCAAACAAGACAATCGGCATCGCACGCTTGGCGCGCGGGGGTACGATGCTGACCACAAGGTGAGTGGCGACCTCATCGGGTATGAGGACCTGGCAGGATTTCTCGTAACGAGCTCTGAAGCTCGCGCTTTGCGCGAGCGGATCACAGATGTCGAGACGCGCGCGTAGCGAGCCATAGACTATGGTCGCTCCCCCCTCCTTGAGCTTTGCGCACGCTGCCCCGTTTGCCACAGCCCAGGGGCAGGCAACCAGGGGACGGTCGTTGTCTGGAGCGAACTAGATTTGTCGTCAATCACAGAGTGCTGGCTCAAGCTGGTGAAGGGCACGAGACACCGGTGCTCCCGACCTCGTCAGCGCCTCCAGTGCACGGTTGAAATTGATGGTGCCGCTGTCCGGCTCTATGCGGCGCCTTCCTTGAAATCGGCGCCTTGCCGTTTATTTCGAGCTTCTGTTTCGGGGTGGCATCCGTGGCGCTTGCAGCTAGATCGGCGTGTTTCATCGCCGCATGACGATCTCGCGCGTGTCGGGTGATGGTCCATCAGCTTGCGGCTGATCGCCGAAGGCGGGAGAACGTATTAAGAACGCATAGATTCCGATCAACCGGTCTGGCCAGGCGATGCGCAGCTCGGCTCTGGCAAGCAGAACTTTCAGCTTCGAATGCATATGAAAGCTCGAAAGCTGCATATGAAATGCGGTACCCTGGCCCGTTGGTTGCCGTATCAGCAGGTTTCCGTTTGAAAACCGATTTGTGCGCTACGACGCTCCGGTAGCCAGGCATTGTCATGCTTTATTGAATCGTTAGGTGCGCCTATGAGCTTTCAGCTGTCCATACTGAAGATACTTGCTGGGCAACCGGGCGGCCAAGCCAGTCTTGAACTCATCAAAAAGCACCTTGCGATCTTTTACACCAGTGGGCCCGAGTGGCCGGCGCGGATGAAGCGCATCGCAAGCCGCGAGCCCAACCTCGATGTCTTTGGACAAAAGCTGATCGAGCGGCAGCAAGGATATTGGATGATCACTCCGCAGGGACGGAAGATCCTCGAGATGCTTGAGGTTCTTGACGAGTCTGAGAAGCCCCATTTGTGCGGCAAGACCAGCCCGAGGCAAGACCAACTTGCCTTGCCCGTTGCCCCGCACCCACCAAGCCCGCGGGAAGCGTCTCGGCGTAAACGATTTTGGACGCGACTTGGCGCTACCCTCGACAACTGAATGCTGCGCGATCTCTACCTCTTTCGAACGCTTTACGTCGACTAAGAGATGCTGCGGATTGTTTGTCGAAGGCGACAACCCGCAGATTGGTCGAGTTCACGAGTACTTCGCGGCCGTTCGTTCAGGTCGCCTGAGAAAAACTGATCTGCCGCAACGAAAACCCCTCCGAGGGCTGAGACTTCAGCTCTTCCTCGCGTTGGAGATCCATGGCTACGACGAGGTCAGGCTGCATTCTTGAGGGGAACGGTCGCCTTGGCTTGCTGAGCATTCGTAGTTTAGTCCAGGCAGCAAAGACACGCTCGCACCTGCTCCCATTACGAGCTCGCCGGACATGCCAGGTGAAGCGCCACCATGCTCCGGGCTATGTGCGGAAGAAAACAAACCAGACGACGGCCATTCCGACCGCAACCGCAATCAGGCTGCCGAGAGAAGCCTCGAGACGGAAGGTCCGGGCTCCGCCTGCCACGCCTCCTTAGGCGTTTCAATTACGATTCCGTGCTTCTTGGTGACCATTGTTTTATCCTCAACTGTCTAGCCAGTCCGGTGCCCCCTTCTGGCAAGTGCTAGGCTCGTGTGAGTAAACGCGTTTCCAGGACCTTGGTTGCGTTCAGCGCGGCTACCGGCCCACCGCAAAAGCAAGGAGATGCCGACGACGTCGCGGAAGACGGAGCGGTCCTTGTGCCAGCCGATCCCTGCGCCGGCCGCGTATTCCGTTACAAGGACCTGCTGCAAGCCGCCTTGCGCAGTACGAGCGGAGTTCTTCGCGCGCGCGAAGGCCTGCTAGTAGCTTTGGCATGTCGTCTGCTTTGCTGAGCCCTCGGCTATTGAAGTTGTATCGCCAGCCGAACGAGACGGTTTTTCGCTTGCCGGCGAAGCCGAAACTTGACTCCTGAAGGGAAGGCTGGCGATGTCTTTAAGCAAGGCCTGCTCCTTCGGAGCGCTAAGAAACTTTTTTTCATGCTTCATGTGTTGAGGAAGGCGACTTCAAAGAGGTCAAGGACGACGTTTTTCTGCAGGCACTCGTGTTTTCCGCATCGAAGCTTACGCAAGGCAGAGCCTAATCGGATAGTCCGTCGCGCTTCAGGAATGCTTTGTTAATAGCGAGGGCCGCCCTGGCGCCTTCGCAGATTGCGACCGCGACAAGCAGGACATCCCGCGACACGTCCCCCGTAACATAGACACCGGCGACACTCGGATTGGGCGTTCGTTGAGGGCGTGGATTGCGGGGCCGCTGGGCTGAGCGTCAGCTTTTGTTCGGTGCGGTAGGCTGGACACCGGATTTTGACCTCAATCAAGCAGGCTGGAAAGCCGGTGGCGCGCCAGCGTGAACCGGCAAAGACCCCGTCGGGGTCGCCCAAACTCACGACCGGGCAGTAGCTCGCTCGCTTTCGGGGCGGCTAGGTATAGCCAGGTACTTACGATGCCTCTTTGATGGCGACATGCCTCGTTCAGGTCGACGCCAACGCCCGCGGACCTAACGTCACGCTCAAGATCCGTTCGGCAAGCTGCGCGAGATGGACTGCGCGGCATCCTGGTCGATTGCCACTGCGGCCATTACGTCGGTCGAAAGCGCACCGCCGGGCCGAGGATGTATGGCTCTCGGATATCGGTGCCCGGTTCGTCTGCCAAGGCTGCGGTGCTCGCGGCGCTGACCTTCGCGCCGGCTTCGACCGTGATGATGGACGACTCGTTTTCGGGCAAGGACGAGCGATCAATTCAGATCGATATCAGAGGTGCAAACCGATGATAAACCGAATAGCGAAGAACGAGCCAGCGACGACAATGACCGTCGCACTAATCGCGAAAACGACTCTCCAAGTCTCGTCCAAACGCGCCTCGTACAGAAACGACCTCCCGGGCCGGCCCCAGCATCGGCCGGCGGGCATGATGATGCTGGGGCTTCCGGACCGGCTCTTGCCTCGTGGTACTGCGGCTCTCACCGGGAACACAAGCAGATCTCCGGCCTGCTGTTTCTTTGATCGCCGATTATTCCCGGATGTGTGTCCAAATGCACACAGGTCTGCTGACAAAGCGAAAGGCCGCAAGCGCCGCTCTGGTACGACCCCTGCGGCCGGCGCCGCGACGTTCCGCACGATCGGCGCGGCACGCCATTCAGGTAGCAAGGGGCCCCGCCAGTGTGAACTGGCGGGCAGACGATTTCCGAAGTTATCCGAGACCCGCCGGTGACGATGCTTGGTAAATGTATAGCGTGCATTTTCGAAACAGGTGGTTGCTCTGTTAGGAAATGCAGCTCAGTGTTGCTCCAGCACAACTCCGTAAGGGCCGGTGCTTGTGGTAGAGGGCCCGCCAGCTCAGCCAGCCCGGCGGTGCCTTCCCGCACTCGTTAACTTTCGATTCACATTTGTAGGTGCCGCAACCGTCAGCCCTGCTGTAGGGTGGGCGGGCCGGGGCTGGCTGCATATTTTACTTAGATCTTTTCACCCGGTTTTTTTTGACCTTGCGCGGGCCGCAGCGATCTTTCGCTGCGGCCTTCCTGCTGACGCGGCTAATCAGGAAGGGGCTTTGTTGCGCCCCAAGTTGTCCGTTTTCGCATCGATAATTTTGGCGCGTCCCATTGCAATTGGAGCACGTTTCATGCCGAAGGAGAATTGCCTGGTTGTTCGTGCTGCGGGGAAACAACTTGACCTGTTACGGGGCGAAGCTTCCCGTATCGTGCAAGCAGCCAACGTCGGCTGGTGCACCGACCGCGCGGAAATCGGCACCAGATTCTGCTTTGAAGATTCCAAATCAGAAGAAAGACTCGCACTCACCTGCGGTCGCCTCGGCATTACCTCCCAGGCGGCTAGCCATTCAAAAACCCGCCGGCCTGGAAGCCGACGGGTTCTCAATGACCATTGCGTACCGCGGTACTCTTGACCAATCCGCGATAGAGCAACGCTACCGACAAGTGGTTGACGGTGGGTTACGAGCTCTAAAGCAGCACTCAGCGCGCCATCTGGCAAATTTGAGCCTCTGCAAGAGCCCATAGGGCTCGGATAAGACGCATTCACTCAACAACGGCTCGTCGTTCTCGCGGCCGCAGTCGTCCTGCTCAAGTCCATAAGGTAATCGCCCGCCGAAGAATGCTTTTGGTTAGTCAGGCGATCGAAGGAGCTAGCACACGGCTCGGCATCCTCTCCACGGTTCGGCATCGTCGTGCTCGTCCTCGGGTCTTTGGTGCCGTGGTCGCGGTCTGATCGCCGGTCCAATTTCGGCAGTCCACCACGCCATAGCAACTCGGGTGCCGCTCAATGCCGCCGAGCGACGGATCGCTATCGCCATCCTCATCTTCCCCCTCCCTCACCTCAAGTTCGTCGGTGTCGCGGGGCACCTCATCGATCACCTTTTCGCATTCGGTCATAACGTGGGGATCTGAGGCGTCCAGGAAGTCAATCAGCCGGTCGATCTCGGCGGACGCCTCTTTCCTGATCCTTTCAGCTTGCCGGGCGGTTGATCCGCAACAATGACGGGGTCTACGAAGTGATCGGCGTCTATCAGAGTGACCCGGACATGCTCGCCCGCGGCACGCAGACCGAAATCCACTATGGCGCATTTCGCTACCGCGTTATCGGCACGCCGCCCAAGAGGATGAATGGTCACTACTGGACCGATCGAAATACCCAGGGATCAGCTCAAGAAGCGCCTGTGAACGCCCGCTGAAAGGCGAGCGGCTACTTTGGGTCGCTCGCCACTAATATCTGCCGACATGTCGGCTGCAACCATTGCTCCGGACTCAAACTTCAATCGGTGTTTTCACGTCTCATGAGCTGACAGCGATCCCTCTTGAAATTGCAGCGTCTGCACTACTCCGAGCTGCGGTGCGAGGCCTGCCAGCGCGCCGCGACAGCTCAGGACCGCGAAAAATCGGGCTTGGGCGCCATCGAGTGCGAGGCGGCCATCCGGCTGCGTGCGGATCGTCTTGGCGTCGACGCTCTGGCTGACGTTGCCACCGATAACTCTGAGCGAACCTGCACGAACTTCAGCGACGATGTCGCAATGGGTCGGCCGATTCTGTGGATCGGCAATGTTGTCGTAGGTGGCGCCGCTGTTGGAGCGCGAGGCGCAGACGAGGTCTCCGACCTGCGGCACGACCTCGGTCGCGCGATAAGCCCAGAACGAGCTGCTCGTCACGCGGTTCAGCCGGTTGCGCCGCGCCGTGCGGATGTAGTTCTGGTGCGCGGCCGAGTAGGCAAAGCCGGTGCCGGCGCCGGCCGTGCGCATCACCCAGGAGATGAACACGGCGCTCCACGGATGCGCCTGCTGCCACGTGGCATTCTGGAGGTCGGCGGCGCTGACGTTCCTGTTTAGCCCTTCGCGATAATATCGCTGCAGGATCGGCACCGCGGCACTATCGGTCTCGCGCAAAATGCCGCTCGCCGGGTGCCAGCGTCGATATTCCTGCTCGGCGATCCGCACAATCGCGCTGCACAGCGCCGTGGTCGACGGCGAAGGTGACGGCCGAGCGCTCAGCACAGGCACTGAGGACACCCCCGCAGGCTGCCGTGGCGCGGAGGGCGCGGACACCGCATAGACAACGTCAGGACGTGGCCTTAGATCCGCAAGTTCGCGCGCACGCGGGTGTTCGCCTGTCACGAACCAGCGCTTGCGTGTCCGGACCTTTTGCGCCCAACGCTGGGCAGACGTCGCGCCCAGCACGTCGGCCATTGCGAGCAGGGTCTCGCGTTCTGGGATTTTGCCTTCGCCGTACCGAGCGGCGAGTGCTTTCAGGCGCTGTTCTACGAGCTTGTCTCGGTTCTTCTTGTTTGGCCACCACTGGCCGTGGCTTGATACCGTATCGAACAGGAAGGTGAATGCCTGTTCGCTGCGGAGCTTGTACTCTCGGCAAAAGTGGTCGGCCCGCGACAGGAGCTTGCGGACGTAGCGCAGCTGAATTTTTTGAAAAGTTGGATCCTCGGAAAGTTTCTTGAAGTAGCCGAACCAAGGCTCGCGAATTGCCCAAACGGGCTTGCCCTTCCTCATCGAGCAGGAGTTCATCTCCTTGATGGCGAAGCTATGCTGCTCCTTGACGGCGGCTTTGCCCTGTCGCGCGATGAGCTGACGAAAGCGGTCGCTATCCGGCCCAAATACTGCATTCCATCGGCCTGGGTTCTCGGCGGCGAAGTCACGCAGCAGGGGTTGCAGGCTTCCAGTCCCCATCGTCCAGTTAACCAGCCCGAACGACAGGCCTTGTCCGTCGAAGTTTCCGCTCAAGCCGAAAAAGCCGCCGCGCTTTCCTGTTTCGAAAGTGCTGGTGATCTCGATGGCCTTCCGCTCGGCCGGCGTAAGGCCGCTCGCTGCCAGGCTGATTTCCCCCTCTAGATCAGTCTCGAAGGCGATCGGCTCGACCAATGCCTCGGCATAGATGTCCTCACCCTCGGACTGATCGGTTTCCCACTCAGTGTCGCGTTCGTCGCCGAATTCGCCGAACCGCTCGACCTCGCCCGCTTCCCCTTCCTCTCCTTCCTCAAGCCGTTCCGTACTGGTCGCCTGGCCGAAGCCCTCACCCTCCTCGAAGCCCTCACCCTCGTCGAACATCTCGCTCTCGTCGAACGAGTCCAGCTCCTCGCCGTCAGGCCCCTCGCCCGTCTCCGACTCGGGCTGCTCCGTTTCCAGGGCTTCCGGCCTCAAACCTGCCGCCTCGGTCATCGACGGTTCGAATTCTTCCTCCTCCATATACGGCGCCTCGACATCGAGCCAGGCGAGCGCCTCGTCTGCCTCGTTGACCTGGGACTGGTTGATGTCAATCGCCTCTTCGGCGGCGCTCTCCCAGAAGGCGGATGCCTCCTGCTCTTCGCCAGCTTCGCCCGAAGCACCACCCGCACAGGCGTAGGTCGTGACGCCAGGAAGGTCGGCCGCCGGATTCGCGAGCAGGAGCCAGCCGAACCGGCGGGGGATCGAGTTGTGGTCCACCAGCGTGCGATCGGCCCGGAAGAACGGGCGCAGCCGCAGCGCGGCTGCCGCTCCGAGCGGGCGGCACAGGCTGCGCGCTATGTCCTCCGCGTGCGGCTGCGTACCCGGATGCTTCTTCGTGCCGGGCCTGTAGAGGATGCGCATGGCCGGCGGCAAGGCACGCGGCGTGGCGAGCTCGCGGGCAATGCGCTTCTCTGCCCACCGCACGATGTTCGCTCCCGGGCTGTAGGTGCCATCGAAGATGTGGACTTCGTCAGGGTCGGTGTGAGCGAGAATTGCCGACACCGTTGCGCCGCCGCCGGAATGGCAGGTCAGGATGAGCCGTGCCTGGGCGAGCGTGTATCCGGTCTGCCGACTGAGCCGCGCCAATGAGTCCTGCACCAGCGCCTGGAGCGCCCCCGGTCCCGTCAGAGCTGGAAAGTGGTACACATCCCCACGAGTCCCGCCATGGTAGTGACCGCGCGGCAGGATGCCGAGGGTCGGCCGATCGCGGCCGGGTACACCGGGAGCTGCCGGATCTGTGAAGTTGAGGCCGCTGATGGGCTCCTTGTCGATATTGATGCGCATCGCCTCGCCTTGCCCGGCGAAGCCATGGAAGTGGACAACAACATCGACGTTGCCCGACCTCTCGATGCGATTCCAGCGCAGGATCAGGTCGGGAGCCGTGCCGCGGTGACTGCGCAGGAGCGGGTGACGCGGGACCACGAGCCGGTTGGCGGCGGCCGGGCTGGACCGCGGCGGCGCCGGTTTTGACGCCGTTGGGGCTGGCGGCCTTGCCGCCCGCACGGGTATCGGCGCGCGGCTGCGGAGCGCGCGCGTGCGATGCCCCTCGACCGCCTCCCTCGCGGCTTTGTCGGCGGGACCGCCTTTGGGAAAGTAGGTCCAGAGCACCCACGTTCCACGGACATCGACATGAATGTAGTTCGCGCCGATACCGAGAGCGAGGTCCGTGCCTGCCGCATCGATCGCGAGCTTGGCGAGTTCGGTGCCGGTCATTCCGGCGACCTTGATGTCGGCGGCCTGCCCCGAGCAGTGGCGGCTGTTCGTGGGTTTCTGCTTGCGCTTAGCGTACACTTGCTTGTTACGAGCCCATGAGCGATAGCCCGAGGTGATTTGCACCGCCTTCTCCGCCCGCTCGCGGATCGCCTCCAGCACGCTCACGAGTGCGGGCGAGATGCGAGCGACATGAGAGGCATCGCCGCCGCTGGAGACTAGCTCCTTTACCGTGAAATGCGGCGATACGAGCTTACCCTGGACCGAAGGGCCGGTCGCGAGTAGCGGCAGGCCGACATTGTTCGGATCCCAGTGCTCCTCATCGCGACCGGTCGCCCCCGACGTTGTCTGCAACACGAGACCCGAGGGGAAACTCTCGCTCTCGAAGACGACGGACTCTCCGGCCGAAGCTTCCGACCAGATACCTGAGTCTTTCAAGCCTCGCTCCGTGAACGGCGTCTCGCCGAGTTCGCTCAGCAAAGGTCCTGCGTCGAGGTCTTCTGCGGCCTCGAGGCGCGCTGCGAACGGGACCTCCAGTCCGAGTTCGTCGAGCGTGCGTCGTGAGACCTTCATCATGTCGGACATCGCACTACCTCCCGGCTCCTGTCGCAGTCGGTCATCGAGCAGTGACAAGCCGGGGTCTGCTCACTTCGATGGGCTTGCCGCGCGCCTTGAGATCCTTTCCGGTCGCAGCCGCCCACTCAGTGATAACGCGTCGGCTCTCGACTCCGACCGGCGTGGGCGGTGGCGGTGGCGCAGCCGCCGGCTCGAGATACAGAATCCAGGCCAGGTCCGGAGTGGTTACGACGCCTGACTCGATGGTGCGCAGGAAAATTGACAGTTCCGAACACATCGAGAAAAACGCCGCGGACCTGCTATGCGGAGCCAAGCCGACCCGCTCGCCGATCAGTCGCAAGCGATCGGCCGCACTTGTCGCCTGCGCGCGGAGGTCGACGACGACCGGCGTATCCGCGCTGAGTGTGAGCTCGACCCAACCGAGGACCGTCGTCGCGGCCAGCTCTTCGCGGCCCAGCATCTGTTGTTGTCGTCGGGATCGGAGCACGAACCGAAGCTCTTCAGCGATGCGGAAGATCCGGTCGTTATCAGAAGTATTGACCCCTACCCTGTTCTGCACGTTGATGATCGCCTGCCAGAGTTCGAACAGCAACTCCTCGAACAACCGGACGAAGCTGGTGTTGGCGGCGTTTGCCTTGTCGTAGGCGGCCGGCCGGTTGTCGTCGGTGCCAAATGATAAGTCGAGGCCGAAGAGCCGCCAGTAAGCATTGCGGCGGACGCCTTCCGCGTCCTGCCGGACCGCACTCGTGGAAAGCCATGCCGAAATCGGATTCGCCGCACCGAAAAGCAGCGTCTCTGTTGCATCGAGCCATCGCTGAGTGGCGACGGAAGGAATCCCGAGACCCTCACCTGAGCGGAATTCACGGATGACGCGACGCAGGATTTGAACCGCTCTGGTCTGCTCGAGCGCCCAGCTGTAGCCGAGGTGATCAAACGCGGGGATACCCGCGGGCGGAGCGAACAAGCCAAAGGCGCCGAGCCCCCACAGTAATCTGCGAGCGGGCCCGGCCGGTAGCCCGTTTGGCGCCCATGGGTCGAAGGCATCCCAGACCTGCTCCATATGGAGCACCAGATCAAGTGGGTCCGAACCGAGGACAATCGCTGCAGCGGTCTGTTGGTTGAGCGCTGGATTGGCAAGCAAGATCCGTTGGACGAGTTGCTGAATCATGGTGCGTCGCTCCCCGATCGAGTGGAGCCAAGGTCCATTGTCGACCCAAAAATAGGCGCAGCCATGTACCCAGGCCCTTGAATAGCCGGTTGGGGCGAAGGAACGTAATTTCCCCCGATGAATCGAACCGGGTCTTCCCTCACCGTCAATGAACCCGCATCCGTCCAGTTGGGACGCTCCAGTGCCTCTCTAAGGTTCTCCAGTCGAGCTGCGAGCTCAGGTTCCACGCGCCTTCGCTGCGTGGTCAAATCGCGCAAACCCTCGAGCTCCCGCAGCGGCCGAAGTTGATCGGAAATCGAGAACAACGCGTTTGATAAAGTGTTGTCGATGTTGCTCAGAAGAGCGAGTTGACCGACACTCTTTGTGAGCTTGTCTACCCGGTCCTGAAGCTCCTGGACCGTGGTGGTGAGCTTTTCGAGCGCCTCCTGAGGCTTCTGGACAATCGTCGTGAGCCTGTCGATCTGGTCCTGAAGTTCGTCGATTTTCGTGCTCGCCATTGGCTTTCCTTTCCCTTGCGTTATGCAGCTCGTGCTTCGCTCGTCAGCCATGCACGAGCCCGGTTGATCCATACCGATGCGGTCTCGGGATGTTCGGCTTCGCGCAGACCGGCCAGCGCAACGATCCGGATGCCCTCGGTCTCTCGCCAATGCGGAGAGGTCCAGAGTGCCGCGCCCACGGTGCGTTCGAGTTCCGAGAGCGCGGCCGGGGACACGCGCGCCGGCTCGAGCACGTCAGTCATTGGGCGGCCGTTGAGAGCGGGGACTCCCGCGGAGAGACAGGCTTCAGCGATGCGCGGCATCGCGGCCATCGAACGTACGAGAAGTGGTTGCAGGGTGGTATCGGCCGCCGAAATCGGAAAGCGCGTTTCCATGGAGCGCTGAAGGGCGACCCACGGTCCTTCTTCGCTGAAACATCGCCGCGCGAAGGCACAACCGAGTGCCGTGCGCAGCCATCCGATAGGATGGGGATCGCCGATCGGCCAGTGCAGTATCGTCTCGGCATCGCCAACTACGTCATAGAGTGCGGCGACCGAGGCGTAGCCTGAGTGCAGGAATGCGTAGACATCTGCCGCGATCTCACTGGCCCAAGGCGTCCACATCGCCCGCAACTCTTCGTCGTGGCCGAGAGCTTGCGCGAGTGCGGCACCGACCGAAGGATTCCAGCCGGTCAGGTGGGCAACCTGGTGGCCCGTCTCGTGGAAAAGTGACGTCGGACGATAGAGATTATGTCTGACAATTTTGATTGCGGCACAAGGCATCACCGCACCAGGTGCCCAGAGCCGCACGCCGGCGCGAAGGATCGAAGCGCCTGTGCCCTTGTCCTGGTAGACAAGGACACGTGGCACGGGCTTGTTCGCCTTCTGCAGAACGGAGACCATGCTGGCGACCGCCAGACGATCGAGCGTCGTCAGAGCGGCGCGCAGGACCGGGCTGGTCCGTGTGTTCACGGCATCGCCAATGAAGTCGAGGGTGACATCGACTTGAAAATAGCGGCGGCGGAAGCGCTGGACCGCGGCGGCGGCCTGACTCAGTGCCGCAGCATCGTATCGCGCCGTCGCAATCAGCTTGGCCGTTGCATCGCCGAGCGCGATCAATTCCTCGACGACTGTATTCAGCTGCCGACGCAGCGGCGCGCCGACGTCGCGCTCGACCGCCCGCCAGGCTTCCAGCGAAGCGAACTCCTCGGCATCGCGGAAGGTGCGAGCAGCGGCCAGCCAATGGGCAACCTGCCGCTCGAGATCTGCCGCCACGAGTCGTTGGCCGAGGTTTGCGACCTCCGTCATTGCTGGCCCTTGCGCTTTTCCCGCCCCCGGCCCGGCGTCACGGAGATGCTGATGGAGGGCGTGCCGCGCAGCGTACTTAGCGCGCCCGCAACGCCGCCTCCTAACTGGGCTTTGATGCCCTGTCCCAGAAGGTTTAGACCCGGCACGGCTGTGAGCCGCACCCGGACGGTGACGCCAGCATCGGGATGGCCCGCGGCACGAGCGAAAGCCTCCGCGTTGGTCTTCGCCCAATTCGCGAGCGCAGGCAGCACCCAGCCGCGCAGTCGGCGGCGCAGGAACGCGAGGGAGGATGGCGGCAGCAGGCGTCCCGCCAGTTTTCCGAGGGGCAGCACGCGCGCCTCGAGGTCTTCACCGTCCTCACCCAGAATCCGGAAGTGCCCGTGAGGACTCGTAGAGCTGTCCATCGCACGATAGGCCGCGATCAGCGCCTGCAGCAACGCCGCGCCGCCGGTGCCCTGCCGTATAGCAGCGGCGATTCTCTGAGCTTCGGCTTCGGAGAGGTAGAAGCCAACGGTAATCCGCGACTGCCGCCGATTGACCACCGTCCAGGTACGGCTCGGCGCCAGCCGCTGAGCGACCTCTCGCGAGGCGGCGCTGACGGGGAGCGCGAGCGCGCCGGCCGCGCCGATCGGCTCCAGCACGTAAAAGCGCTGCCCTACCGCTATGCGATGGCGCGAGCGGAGATAGCCCGGGGGCACCGCCACGCCGAGCTGCGGCTCACGCAGCAGCAATCCAGCGGCCCCGGGCGTCAAGGGATGAACATTCGAGGCCGTGACATAGCCGCGGCCGCCGCTGGCGGTGGCGCGGTCAACGCGCATCATGCGCGGCAGCGTCGTCCCTGGCGCCGCCTGGTAGATGTGCATGCGCGCCCGGATCGGAAACGTCGCGCCTGCGGCGCGCAGTGCCGCGCCAACATTCGATCCGCCAAACGTTGGAAGCGCGTCGGCGATCTGCGAGGTGACCTCGATCTCCGGGATGCGGCTGTACTTTCGATAGGTCCGCACACTGCGCGGTCGGCGGGCGATAAACGTGCCACCAAGCGAGGGCGCTTGCTGCAGCGCAGGTCGCACGAACTGCGGTGGGAAGTGGGTCGCCACCGCCTGGCTGAACGCCTCCGCGGTCGCGAGCTGCATCAGGTCCTCGTTCTCGTAGATGTAGTCCTCGTTCTCGGCGAGCCTGCGGACCGTATCCTCGACCACGCTGGCAAGGGCAACAGGGCCTGCTTCGTCGGCGCGCCCGCCACTGTCCTCCCGCAACTCGGCCTCCAGCGAGATCAGGCGCAGGCCCGTGTCGACGATCGCGTTCGAGAGTGGCTCGGAGAGTTGCGGTCCGACCCACCCGCGGATGAGTTGCCCAACATAGCGGGCCAAAAAGCCCACAACCTTCGGCCGACCCACCAGGTTGATCCCGAGCCGCAGCGCGCCGAGCAGGGCCGGGACGAACTGCTCGACGGCCGGAGCGAGATCCTCTTCGTCTTGCGCGGTGCGTAGCCGATCAATCAGTTCGCCGCGCGCCAAGGCCAGCCTCTCGAGTTCGCGGCCTTCCATGCCGTACGCACCGTCAAGCGTTTCGAAGGACTCCAGCTCGCCATCCGTCTCGCCCGCCGCCTCGCCGATTATCGTCTCAGCCAGCGCAGCATCGAACGACTCAGCCAGCGCTTCGACATCGGTGAGATTCGCAGGCGACATGGGCGTCTCGTCGAGGCTCTCCTCTTCGTCCTCGCCCACTTCCGAGGTGAAGCGCGCCGCCAGCGTTCGCGCTGCGGGCTGCAGCGCCGCTGGCAGCCGGCCGATAGCGAAGGACAGCACGCGGCGTAGGAGCGGGTTGATCAGGCCGCGGAGCTTCTGAAGGATCGGTCCGAGGGCGGCACCGGCGACTTTGCCAACCACCTTGCCCACGCCCTTGGCGGCGTTGGCCACGAACGTTACGGCGCTTTTGGCCTTACGAACCAGGCTACTGATGAACTCCTCGCCGGCCGGCGTGAGCTCGCCGATTTCGGGGTCGAAGCGATCGAGCACCTCGTTGAGCTGCTCCTCGCTCAGCGATTCGACGTCCATGCCGGCGAGCCCGCTTTGCAGGCTTTCCAGGTACTGCAGGGACTCGAAACGGACCGGCGCGAGCTGTGCGTCAGCATAGCGCTCGCGCTCCTGGGCGGACGACGGCGACTCCCCCGCGAAGCGATCCGCAACAGCCTGTTCCGTCTCTTCCGCTAGGTAAGCCAGCGCCTCGTCGAAGGTTTCGTCACGCAGCTCGGCGAAGGCCTCGGCCAGCATGCGATCCTGTTCCCGCTCGGCGGTAAGTCCGGCCGGCGCTTCCGCGAAGGGTGTCGTAGTCTCGCTCATGGCGGCGAACCCGACACTCCGCGCCGGCGCGTCCGCGGGCGCCGCCTCGGCAAATGGGCTGTACTGCTCGGACTGAACTGTCCACTCGAGTTCGCGCAAGTCCTCCATGATCGCCATGATCGGCTCCGTGGCTAGGGAACATGCCCAGTTCACCACAGAGGCCGTCCGAAGTCGTACCGGCCAGCGCCGCCACGGCGTGGCCATGATGACCGCCTCATCATTGCGCAATCGTCGCCCTGGCGTCCCGATCGCGTCCTCATTGAGGGCCGCTCCTCATCTCTCCAGTCATCCGGAGCAAAGGAGCAAAGCGAAGCACTCCGTCGCACAACGGGTGCGAGATCTTTCCTTCGCTCACGATGATAGAGGGCTAACGAACCACCAAGCGGATGCCGGCGAGGCGCTTGCTGAGAGAGGGATCTGGCGCGACGCCGAGCTCATCGTGGAGCCGGCGGGTTAACGCCCGGAAGCATTGCGCCGCCTCGTACCGGTTGCGCTGCGCCAGGTGCGCATTGATGAGCGCCTCAGCGGCGGACTCGCGCAACGGTTCCGCTGCGATGGCGGCCGCTCCCGCCTGCGTGGCAAGCGCATAACTACCGGACACCGCCATCGTCCGACAAGCTGCCTCCAGGGCTTGCACCCGGAGCAAATGGAATGCCTCTTGCGCCGGCAGGACCCACTCTTCGTGCCACCCGGGCAAGATGTCGTTCGACAGGAGCGTGATCTCGTCGAGGGTCAACGGTTCGCCGTGGAGTGCGCTCGCCGCCACGCGATGCGCGTGCACGAGATCGCTCTCCGCCTCGAGCACAAGCTCGTCCCCGACGGCGCTAACCCAGCCGCGCGGTAAATGCCACAGCGCTCGGCGGAGGTTGGCTCGCCCGACATCGTCCGGCACATCTGGCCAGAGCTCGGCTGATGCCACCCCCCGAGCTAGAGGCCGCCCTCGGAGCGCCAAGTATGCCAGTATGCGCCGTCCTGGGAGTGACAGCCGGACCATCGGGTAAACCCCCAGACGACCGACGATTGCGATTCTGCGCCTCGCATCGACCATGCCTCCACGCCTCCCCTGTCTCGATCACAGCAGAGTGGAGATCGCTCGTAGTCAGAGCAGCTAGTCCGTGGCTGCGATGTATTTCATCGCCACCTTCATTGTTGCAAACATCCTGAACTTAACCATCGCTTTGTGCAAGGCTCAAGGGTGTACGTCCAGGTTCCACTATCTTAGTTTGCGAACAATCCCGCGCTCCAGGCGCCAGCTGTTTCCGCTTCTGATCGATGCCGTGCACACGAAGGATTTTCGCATTGCTTCTGCGTCACGAAGATCGTTTCCTTTAGAGCGGCAGGCGGCAATGTCGACACCATGACTCGTAGGTCCACCATTCGCTATCAAGAGCCATAGCACCGACTAGACTTTGATCACTCAAACAAACTATGGGAGATCGGAGATATGCCACGAGGACCCGACACATACGATTCCATGACGGCCCTGTATGATGATCCGAACAACGCCGAAGGGATTACATATGGAAAAAGATGGCTACGCCACGAGTGGCGTCAAATGGTCGAAGAACAAGCCACGGACAACGCGGAAACACAAAAGTTGGTCATGGCTCTCCACGGAGGCGGCATTGAGACCGGCACAAGCGAGATAGCTCTTGCGACGGCCGGCTACCATCCAGCAACGCTGGCTACGACAGGTGACGGCTATGGATTGCATGACCTATGGCTGTTTGAAGGGTTGTTGCCATCAGGCAATGGCGATCTGCATGTCACAGCTTCTCATTACGATGAGGCAATAGCGACGAAGATCGTTGAAAACGCTCAACGTTGCATCAGCTTGCACGGCTGTACGGATGCTCAAGCGAACGGAAGAATCCAGCTTGGCGGACTGGATGAAGAGTTGCGGGATATCGTTCTGGACGAACTGGATGCTGTAGGAATTCCAGCTGAGGTTTCCACCAATCCGATGCTTGACGGTAGGCATCCGGACAACATTGCAAACAAGACAAGAATTGGTGGCTGCGCCCAGCTCGAGATGGGCACGAGCTTTCGTAGAAGCTTGTTCCAAATCAACACGCGACCACGGCGGAAAAACACAACAAACGCCCAGTTTTGGCTCTTGGTCGAGGCTTTGCGCAAGTCGATGAGGCGCGTACAGGTCGTTCCCTGAGCATCCAGAGCGAATGGTGTTCTCGAAAAGGGACGCCATCAACCGTCTCACACAGCTTTTTCCAGTTTGCCGGAGGGTTAGTCGTGCCCCTTGAGGCCGCATAGTACGTTCGACCTATTCTGACCAGAAACTTCTGGTGTCGCATCTTCCGCCAGATTTTTTACAAATTATGTGGACAAGGCTCTAATCAGGTCGGCTCTACGAAGCCTCACATCTGATTCATGCAATGGCGGTCTGACGGAAGGTAAGGGTGATCTCGCGCACCTCGCCACTCCGAAAAGGGCGAATGCGTGACTTGGCAGTGCGACGCATCGAACTGTCTATAGGTTCGGGTCTACCCTTAAGACCAGAGTCTGTGATGCGTGATTTCCAAGGCGGCGGACGCTTCAGTCCCGGCTCAGCAGACCTCAGGTTCTCGCCTTTTTGCGCGCACGGCTAACCGCTTAGACCAGACTAAACTTGTCCAAAAGCTCCCAGCCTGAGAAAATGGCCTCGCCGATTACGCCCGACCGCCCCACAGCACTCGGCCACACTACTCCCTTACGACGACCTTACGGCATTATTTTGCAAGCAAGAACTCTCCTTGCTGACGGGGGCGCCTCGGCGCGCTGGAAAGTTTGGTGCCGCGGCGCGTCCTGAAGGCATCGATCCAGTTGCCTGTGGATCGGCCGATCAACACAGTAGTTGCTTATGCGATCTCGGCCTTTATCGTCGGCTTTGGCATCGGGATCTTCATTGCCAGTCTAAACTTGGCGCGCCAGCTTTGTGGGCCTGCGCCGCCAATCCATCCCCTTCAGCGCTTCGGTGCGTCCGGGGCTGTTGACCCCACTGTGCATAATTCGAATCGCTTCCTGTGCTAAGGCGCCCCCGGCTGATCGACACCGGCAGAGAAACGGCCCCAGCAATCCTGATGGTGCTGGGGCCGCTGAAAGTGCCTGGCGGTAATGGGAAACGCCAAGGTGGTTTGAGCTCAGGAAAAACTGGCAAGCTGCTCTGTCCAATTTCGCACACACCGGGTATAGTTCCCCTTGGGACGGACCGACTGCAATGAAAGACATGCAGGCTCAGCTGGAGAAACTCCGAACGGACGCTGCCGAGTGCGCCTTGATCCGCGATCTGGCAACTGAACCCAAGAAGCGAGAATTGTTCACAAGGCTGGCCGCCCATCTGGTAGTTCTGGCTGACGAGGTTGAACGCGCAATTGCGGCCGCGGGACCTGAGGTGAAGCGGAAGGAATGACCGAGGTCCGCGGCCCCGCAAACGCGACGAAGCAGTAAGGCCGCCTCAGTGGGGCCTGATTTTGTCTCTCTTTCACTCCCACGACCCGTTTACGGCAGCCGCTATGCTGCCGGCCTTGACGCGCCGCGTCACTTGCGGCGGCCCGTCCGAGCTCATGGCTACACGGTAGGCGTCCAGAATCCTGGCGTGTAAAGAGGCGCGGGCAAAGCTATTTGCGCCCTGCCCGGTCGTCGCAGACATACGCGAGGCTTGCCGTGCCTATCGCCGTACTCGTCCGCGAGCAAGAAGATCTACCTGGGAGGCCGGAGGCGATACGGCGGCTGGTTGAGATCGGGCTGAAGGCGAGGAAGTGAATGGCCGGACTATGAGCCAGACATCGCTTGCTTAAGCGACTCGCTATCCAGACTTCTGGGCCGAAACACACCGCGAATAAGACGTTGGTTCAGTACCGCGATTTGGGTGTGTGTCCGGCTATAAAAACCAGCACCACGAAAAGCGGGTTTGCCCTCTTCAAACATTCCTCTCACGGTATCGAACCGGGCGGACGGATTTTCGGTGATGGTATCAGCAATCATGTGGTGAAGATGGGTGATCACCGCACAATCAAGAAATCTCAGCACCTTGTCGCGCTTCGGTAGGCGGCGACCATCCTTATTCACCGGAACTCTGGATTTGGCTTGGCGCTGAACACGCCGCAGATCTGAATAGGCGACGCTCAGATATTCGAGATTCTCGCGCAGGGTAAGGTCGAGGCACTCACCGAGATCAATGATTGCGCCGACGACGAAGGGGTTAGGATAGCCTCGATCTCTGGCCCATTCCCATGCTCTTACTGGGTCGCCCTCCCAGAAGTAGACACCTGGGCCGAGCCAGTCATATGCTTTTTCGCTGGGTGTGAAATCGCCGCCCCGTAGCACGCGCAGACCAACCTCTCGCTTGCATCCGTGGAAGCCTATTGTCAGCGATGTCGCCGAACGGCTCATTTACGACGCAGAGCGCGGCCCTTTCTTTTCAAAGCCACACCGCCGTATTCCTTGGTCAGTCCGCCGCGGGTGTTGTTGATACCCTCTTTAACTAAGAGACGTAGCGCAGCGTTACGGGACAGCTTTTCGCTCGCCCGTCGCTTCGCAAGCTTCTTCACGGCAGTGAGAAGTTCCATATTCATCTTGCCGAATCTCCGCTGCCAAGGTCAGCTTGCCGAACATATAAAGAACGCCATTGGTTGCCAAGTGGCAACCTCAATAAAAGCCCAACCCTCGTCGGACATCAAATCTACTGGGATCGTCTTCCTGGACGATGGTCCAGTCGCGAGCGTGGATCGGGCGTAAGGCGCCTCTCCGCCCCGATCCTCTGTGGGTTGCGAAAAGGTCGAATAACCACTGCTCGAGTCACGGCGCGGTGTTGCGTAGAATCTGTTCTACGTGTGCCCTCTAGGGCGCGGCGCGAAATGATTCGTGGCGCGAACCGCGCCCGGACCTTTTCTTGGGGAATCGGGAAACCGGGCGCCTCGCAATGGAGGACTAACCGATGTCACTTTACGGCACTTTGATCAATACCCCTTTTGCAGAAAATCGCTCTCTGCAAGATTGGCAGTGGAAGTTCGAGTTTCAGCGGTACCCGATCGATGCCAAGCCTCAGGGGCGCGACTGCGTGTATGCTTTCGTCGCGCCTTACGGCTTCGTGCACTACATCGGCCGAGCTGAGGATCTCGCCAGTCGGATCGGCTCTCATGATCGTATTGACGAAGCTAAGCGCGACGGGGCGACCGAGCTATGGGTTCACCGTACGAACGTACATAGCAAGGTGCATTTCCACGATGTGGAGCAGCGGCTGATCCGTAGCCTGTGCCCTCCGTTGAACTCGCAGCACAACTCGCTAGCAGGCCTTGGCGGCCTTCTGGGTTTGAGGGACGTACTGTCAGGTGGCAACAAGCCAGAGGCGCCCTTCGGACTGCTCAATGGTCTGAAGCTCTGAGTCTATGCAGCAATTTTGAAGTAAGTCTTCGGGCGGGCTTCGGTTTGCCGCAGCCCGCCCGAAGATCACCCCTCGTTGATCGCTAACCGCAGCAAATGAAGCGCCCGATTGATCACCTTCCCGACTCTGCGATGTCCATGGACGTGGGACCGTCCGGAGGGATCGGCGAGCGTCTTCACACCGTGAAGACTGACTCGATCTACCGGATTTTGCTAGCCGACGAAATTGATCCTGATCGCACCAATATCAATGTGCCAAACTCGCAGCAGAAGGTTCTGGATTACGGCTCAGACTCCCCGTTGGTGGCCAAAACACTGCTGACCGGCAAGCAGCTTTTTGAGAAGGGTTTCCTAGGTCCCAACTTTGAGTCTACGAAGGTAATTGAGCTAAGCTTCGACTCCCAGGCGCTCTTTGTGATTGCTTCGATGTCTACGGATGCAAGTTTAAGGATGGTTTAAAGGCCTAGCAGAAGAGGTATCGCGAAAGCACAAAGGCGACAGCCATTACATGGGCTGACGTCGGACGTGCCGAATTTCTGCAAATCAATTAGGACTACTCGCAACTGCGTCGAGCACACAGGAAGCCAAATGAGCGGGTCGAGGTCTCTGATTTTCTCTGACGGCCAGTAACGAGGTCGTTCCTCCCACGATTGCCGTGCACCATCGCAAGTTTACTCAACCAAGAATACCGATTTCCGCGTATACATCTCAGGTCACCGAGCATATCGCCGAAACGTCTGAAATCTTGGTCGCATTCATCTGTTCGAGAAATATTGACGCATCGTTGAAAATTCCTGTCCAAGTGGTTGAACTGCCGGAAAACCAACGCGGCAATAGCTTGTGCAGTTATGGGAAGGACGGAGGGCACCCGATTACCCCTCTTTCGTGACGTGGTTACACAGACTCTGAATGGAGCGGAGTCCCCCCTTAACCCGCGTCTGTCCTAGCGGGACGCAGAGAAACGTTTGGCGCAATAGCTTGGATCTCATGAATCCCCGTTCGGAAATGGCCCTGACGACGCACATGCACAAAAAAGCCGACGCCGAGCAAATGATAAGGCATCTAGCATTTGAATGGATGCGCGAAACCGACTACCGCCAAAAGCCAGATCACTATCCAAGTTTTGGTGCGTTTAAGACGTGGCTCGAAACCAAGCACTATGATCATTTTTTGAATTTTCGATCGCGTAGTGATCCCCGCTACGAGGCCGAGGGCTGGTTTGAAGCGGAAATCCGCGACTACTGGCGTAGCACGCGGTCACACGGCGTCGAGCTGTAACGCACTGCATCCCAGCGCACTGAAGCCCGCACAGGGGCCCCGGCATCGCGGCTTGCGTTTTCGTTACGGTTGCAGTTCGTTGCGGTTGAAGATTACAAGTACGGCCCTGCCTCTGGCCCCATGAGGATTGTCCACTTGACCGACTTCAGTCCCCAATTCGCCGGCAGCACTGCGTGCGTGCATTGCTCCTCCCAGGTGCCGCTAGAGTGTGAGGCTTGCCCCGAGTGCTCCAAGCCCGCACCTCCTCGTCTAAATTTCTATGACTTCTTTGCTGAGTTGGAGCGCAGAACAATCATGGACGCTCGATACGGCGGGCTTGTTTTGGGGCGCGACGGCCCTGAAGACGACATACCGCTGCTTCAACATCAAGGTGCTGGCGTCTTCGTTCTGATTGGCGCCATGCAGGGCGGCGAATATATTCTGTCTGAAGAAGCGACTAAACGTCACGAAGCATGGCTAGGCGAAATCAACGCCGAAAAAGGATCCCCGCCGAACATTTCATCTACTCCACATAGCACTGTGATTGACACGAATCTCATGCCTCCTGGCGGTGCGCTTTGGGTCGCCTACGGCGGTCAGTTCATTGTCAATCGATTTGCGACCGCAAAATATTTCCATGAGCTGGAGAGGATGAATGTAACTTCGATGGTTGAGCGGTTGCAAATGGTGGACCCGGACAGGCAAGATCAACACACCTAGAGCGTTTCACATTTTGACTGAAGCGTAACCGGCGTTGGCGAAGTAGTTGGCGCATTCGCGAGGCTGGATGTCGTGGACGAGGTGACCGATGTGGCGCCAAGTGTCCTCGATGGTGCGCTTCCGAGCTTGCCGCATCCAATGTTTGATCTTGGAGAAGGCCTGTTCGATCGGGTTGAGGTCGGGCGAGTATGGCGGCAGGTACCAGAGCCTGGCGCCAGCAGCCTGGATCATCTGCCTGACAGCTTTGGACTTGTGGCTTCCGAGATTGTCGAAAATGACGATGTCGCCTTCGCGCAGGGTTGGCAAGAGAAGGTGCTTCACATAAGCGCGGAAGCATTCGCCGTTGATCGGGCCGTCGAAGACGCAGGGTGCCGTGAGTTGGTCATGGCGGAGCGCGCCGAGGAATGTGAGGGTACGCCAGTGACCGTGTGGGGCGAAGCCGCGCAGGCGTGCCCCTTTGAGGCCCCAGCCCCGCAAAGGGGCCATGTTGGTCTTGATCCAGGTCTCATCGATGAAGACGAGCCGGCCCGGATCAAGTCCGGCCTGCCAGGATCGCCAACGCTGGCGCCTACGCGAGACGTCGGCGCGAGCCTGTTCGAGGGAGAACAGTGTTTTTTTTGAACCGCAGCCCTTCCCGGCGCAGGAACAGCCAGACCGCGTTGTGTGAGACCTTGACCCCACGGGCTGCCAGTTCCGCCTTCAGCCCATGCAGCGTCAGGATCTGCGCCGCGGCCCACAATCGGTGCCTCGCCGTGCCACCCACTGTGCCGGCTTGCTCAAGTCAATGACCATTCCTGCCAGCGTTCCGCGGGCACTTGCGAAGAATTGGGGACGATAAGCAGTGCAGCAACGCCGCCGATGACGAGAAACCCCAAACGTTAGGAGCGAACCCAGCGTGAAACTGGAGACGATCGCCTGAAGCTCTAAGTGCCCAAATGGAAGGTTGAGCGCCACGGGGAGCAGCCCCGGTGATACCCCTTGTTCAGCCCAACGGGGCCGAGGCTTTGGCCGTAGGGTAGCCGATGAACTGATGACAGGTGACTATCTTTGCTCTCGGAATGACCAATCTAGCAGTCAACCTCCCTTTGCTCCAAAGGGAATCGCGGTTGCGCCAGCGACGCGTCTGGCGACACGAACAAATGCCTCGCGCACGTCCAGAACGCCGCCGCCAGTTTTTCGACGCAAACCGCGTGCGCGTTTCTGAGCTGAGGGGGGATCGGGATGACGAGATCGACCGGTGTCGAGTTGCGGTTCTTGTGCTGGCGGAGGGCAAGCCATGGCCGGGATGGATCTGGCGCAGCTTCCGGATGACGTGCTCCGGGTCGGCGCAAATGCTGGCGCCCGAATTTCGAGACGACTGTCGGTAAAGCGCCGAGTGCGACGGCTCGCTTAGTTATTGATCTGCGAGCTGGATCGTCCGAAGGACCACTGAATCATCCTCGGTCTCAAGCGTAACGGTGTCTGTGGGTCCCACGATCCAGAATTCCCCTAACCCGCGCTCCTGCCGATTGCCGTTGATGATTGTCGTGAGCTTTCCTGCCCTCAACTCGTAGATTAGAAAGCCGCCCCTAGCTTTGAGCGGGAGCGAAGACCCTGCCCCGGCCGCCGGGGGCGGCGGCGCCGTAGTAGCGCCGGCCACCTGTGTGCCAGGGCGCAGGCTCATTTCCTGATAGTGAACGACCGGCACATCGAGACCCGCACCACCCGCTTGTGGCGCTGCAGCTGGCCGGTTCCTCCCGACGGCGCGTTGAGCGATCAGCGGGCCAGAGTAGCGGTCGCGAGCGAAAATGCCTGCCGTATTTGCAGCAGTTTGTGCCCAAACGGGCTGGTGGGACAACGAGAGTATGGCGGTGGCGATGAGGACGCGGAGTGGGACGCTGCTCATCGATGTTCTCCGGTTATCTTGCCGTTTCAAGCATGTAGAGTACGCCGGCAGTTGTCGCAACGAACACGCGGCCATCGGCCAGAACGGGTTCGGCGAAAATGCGGTCACTATTGTTACCGGGGTCAAGATCGATGTCCGCGAGGATTTGCGGACGTGGAACGAGTCTGAAACCGTTCGAGACGCAGTCCGCCTGTAAGACTTCCGGATTATCGCATATCGACGCGGCTGGTGGCCAGACCGATGGATCTGCGAGCACAACGAGGTGCCCTCGGGCAGTGCCCAAGAACACGATGCCCCGCGTGACCGTCGGCGGCCCAAGCTGGTAGGCCGTATTTTTCCTTGTGCCCGGAATGTCTGCTACCCACCGCACTGGGGCAGAAGGCGCTACGCAGACATCGAGCGCATGCAACCGGGTGAAGCCGGGCGGCACCTGCCCGGCTTCCACGGCATAGCCCCCGGTGGTCGTGATGAACGTGTCGCGCCAGGCAGCGCCCGGAATCAGATAGCGCGTATCTCCGTGGGTTCCGCTTGTAAACGGGATGCCCGTTGGAGGAAATTGCCAGCGTACCACCGGATTTCCACCCGCACCGGCACCCGCACGCGCAGCATAACTCCAGCCATCCTTCTGGGTCGAAGCAACTGTCGCCCCGCAACGTGCGTCCAGCAGCGTAGGACCTGACGCCCAATCGGGATCATCATCCATGTTGAATGGCACCGGCTTGAGCTTCCAGTCGAGCGCGCCAGTTGCGGCATTCAGTCTTAGCAGGCTCAACGAATGATCGACACTTGGCTGCGGTTGGCTTCCGCCATTCCAGAGCCGCGCATTACCGGTGGTCGCGTAGATTGCATTGCCCAACAGCCCCCCCGCCAGTGAGGACCAGATTCCGCCGCCGCGGGTGTTCGTGGCCTTGAAATTGAAGGAAGCAACGATATTGCCTGAATTGACGTCGACCGACGCGACACGCCCGTTTTGGATCGGGCTGTCTGCATGGTTTGCGATCCCCACATACACACGATTTCCGATTACGAGCGGCGAGGAGTAACCGATATTCTCGTGCAGTTCCCGCCCGTCGCCTGGTGTGAGCCCATTGAGAGCCGCGATCTCTGGAGACTTCCAGATCTCCGCACCGCTCGCGGGATCGAGAGCAAAAAGCCGGCCGCTGCCTAAACCGCGTCCGACAGATTGATCCGGCGCTCCGAAAATCACTGCATCTCGTTCCCTGACCGTGCCGATTGATGCGCTCGCCGCGAGTCCTTCGGAAGAAGGGTTATGTGCGGAGACTGTCTCATATTGCGAGCGCAGCGCAGGATCGCCGGCCTTTGGATATTGCCAGAGCAGATTGCCGCTTGCCGCATCGATAGCGTAGAGCCTCCCATTTGCGTTTCCGATGTAAACACGCCCTTGGTGGACGATGGCGGATGCGCGGAAACCGCGTGGATCATCCGGCGGCCGGAACGTCCACTTTACCTTGAGCGACTTGACTTGTTGCGGATCTGCCAGTGGAGAGTCAAACGGTTGCTGCGCGTCGCGCAGTCCACTGTGCCGAAAAGCTGGCCACTCCCGGGAACAGACTTTCGGATCACGGTCTCCACAGCCTGCGTTGGCAACGTAGACGAGATCCGCCACACAACGTCCCATCGACTGCACCACGGAGATCTTCTCGCCTTCCTTTATCGCGCGCGTCAGAGCGACCTGAGCACCACCTCCATCACCGATTTCTTCCGCCTCTGCGTAAATGCTAATCCTTGATCCCGGGACGAACTCCACTACCTCGATGGTCGTGTCACCCGGTAGCGGCTGACGAATCCTTGCGGCCGGCAACTGGCTGCAGGGCTTCGCCGGCGTCTTCGGTCCCGGTGCACTGGCACTACACAGTGCCTGGGTCGCCCAATAGTTGCCCGTCCCCTTCCCGCGAGGGTTCAGTCCAACCTGCTGCGCACCGCCAGGCGTGGGTTGTCCCCCGACCTGGTTGGGATTGGGTATCATGTTGTCAGCGAACACCTTGATATCGGCGCCATTGAGCAGCGGACTCGATGCCGGCCCGCGCACCACAGCAACGGGGGCACCTTCATACACGGTGTCAACGACCGGCCCGGGTATTGAGGACGGCTGCGACTGCACAATCTCGGCGCGCGAGACCGCACTGACATCGCGGCAAATTCCGGATTGGGCAGTGATGCGTTGCCCCTTCCGAAACGCAGGGGTCACAAAGGTGTAGGAAAAATCCGCGTTGCCACCTATTTCTATTTTCGAACCGAAGCCACCACCCGCCAGCGGGTCCTCAGCAAATACTTTCCACCATGCCCCAGGAATTACGTCGGCAATGCCGACAGCCCGTCCGCAGTCGTAACAAGGCGCTGGATTCAACCGCGGCTGCGGCAGGCCTGCCGGATAGTCATCCTTATAGGAAGTGACCGTCACCGCATTCGAAGGCTTGCTCTTCACTCCACCCACAATTTGGACAGCGGTGATGACTTGCCCGATTTCAAATGGCATTGCGACGCTGATAGGCTGATTGGCGATCTCGGACGCAATGCCCGAACCAACGGGATTTGGTTGGCCAGCAAGGTAGATCTCGATCTGCGCATCTGGAACATAACCGTTCACGACTACTGTCTGCGCGCATTCGTAGATCGGTCTTGTGAGCAGGATTGGCGAGAGCACCTCCGGATTGTTTTGAAATCTTCCGCCACCCGGTTGCAAATGCGGATCTCGCTCGGGCGCTGGCTGTGCGCTCACGACAGCGCACCCAACCATCATAGCGCTGACTATGGTGGAAATGGCCAAACGAACCAGCATGCGCCCCTCCCTTTTCCAAAAACCGCGCCTCAGCGCTGCGCTGACGAAACCACGATCAATCGCGCGACAAAGGGGCGTTCCCCGCCAGTATTGTCGATTGTAATCCGCTGGTCGCGATCGAGCGGAATAACGGTGCCGGGACGCACCTGCTGGGACTTGCCGTCGACAATCAGAGTCGCGTCACCGGCCTGCACGTCAAGCATTGCACGACCGGGCGCGGTGAGTTCTTCGGAGGCTTTACGTGGGCCCACCAAAAGATCGATCACCTCGACGGTGCGGCTTCCCGCCTCGCCTTTAAAAATTGATCGGCTGAGCAGCCCGGGAACGAGTTGTCGATACTCCCCGGGCATGTCGACCTGAGCAAAGGCGTTTTTGACTGGCACAGCTATCGAGATGGATATGAGGACTGCGCCGCAACAACGGGAAGGGATCGCCAGAAGCATATCATCCACCCAAATAAGAACAGCAAAATCTAGATCGCCAAGCGTAGGCCAAACCTTCAGACCTGTCGTATTCAGAACACGCCTATGAATGTTGGCTTTGAGTCAGAGCTCCACACTTCTCAAGATGAAGCGCTTCTGGAAAATGGCTGGCCACGTCCACCGGCACCATTTGGAAAAATTCTTTCCGGACCAATCGGTTCGCGACTATCTCGGAATCCTTCTGTTAGCCCGCATTTGCTGAAGCTTTGAACTTGTAAAGGTGCCCTGGCCCGCGTCCAGTTTCCTCCCCGAGCGGCAACGATCCCCGGCCACGCAATCTATAGTTGGTGACCGTTTGTTGCACCTGCTGGTCGGTGCATAAAGCTTAAAGTAGCATCATTATTGGCTCACGCCTGCACAGATTTCAACCGAAAAGAGCGACAGCGCTGCTTACGATTTTTGCGGGTTTGGACCTGCAGAACGCTAGCAGCCGCCGTGCCGGCCACACTTGTGCCTCCCTGGGCACGCTCGCGGCATGAGACAACCAAGGCCATAGCAGGGCGAATCTCGTTTGATTTCAACAACCGCTGGAGCCCCGCTGTGCATCGAACCGCTAAGTAACCTGATGGCCCTTGTCTATACAGATTACCTGGCGCACATCGGCCAGAGCCCGGCGAATTGGGCCGTTAGCCGGCAGAAGCTTCGGTGAGGCCTTTCCGTTCTGCGGCGTCTCCATTTGCGAGGTTCGGCGTGCGAGGCTTTCGCAGAATGAAGAAAGGATTTGCCGAACGGCCGATGAGACACTCGCGCGTGAGAATGGCTCCAGGGCATATTAGATCGCGCCAATGGTCAAAGCGTTCTGCCTCATCACGAACTCCGACGCCACGGCGCAGGCGTTTTGGTTGAGATGAACATCATGAGCGCCCCGTCCTTCAGGCTGCGCAAATAGCCGTGACCTTGCTTGCTGATGCTACCCAGCCTGTCCTTGCGCCCGCTCGGGCTCTGCTTTGTCAAAGTTCTAACTCATGCCCGGAAGTCTCGTCCTGATCGGAAAGCCTTGGGACCGGCAATGCTGGCGACCAGAGCTGTTGCCAGCGCCGGCCCGACACCGGGATCGCATCCAGCCGCTGCTCGTCGCGCTTGATCGATGCTTGGCGATGCTGCGTCGGTCGAACTCCAGATCTTGGCTTCAGTGCACGCAATCGACTGCCGAGTGCTCCGGTGAGGACGTTCGCGGCCCGGTAGAGTTGCTCAACGCCAATGCGAAGGGTCTGCCCGTGGCAAGCAAGGTTAGCGCAGTTCGTGCAGCACCGAGAAAGCTGGCTGTTCGCCGCCGTCGAGCGTGACGAATGCTCCCGACCGTGGCATGTTTGTCAGGATACAACTCCAGGGGGCTATATTGATGCGGCGGGTGAGCGACCGAACATGGAACGCCGCCGTGTGTTACCTAGCAGCAGTTGTTTTCGCGGGCATTGCAGGTTTCGCACTCGGCGCTACCTTCTCGACCGGGTGCCCACTCGATCCTCAAAACGCGCCATTCGGTTGCGCGGAGTTCCTGCTTTCCAGGTATCAGACGATGATCGCTGCCGCTATCGCTGCCTTTGCTGTGTTTCCAGTTTGGCGACAGGTGCGCCTACAGGGCATGCAGACTGACATTCTAAAGAGCGACGCACTCCGTCATCGCATCTCCACGCTCAACAAGATGCGAGACGATCTTGCTGGCGAGACCGAGCTCGTGCGGCAGGAGTTGCAGTGGTACCCAGACCACATCAAGACCATGAGCTTTTGGGCGCACGACACAGCATCACGAGTTGATCGCTTCCTAGAGTTTTTGTCCGAGCAAACGGCGCTGCGGCTTGATGGAGAACGTGCTGCGTTGGCAAGGGCAGATCTGATCGGCAAGCTGAACTCGCTCTCACGCGATCTTTGGGTCATGAATTGGGATGTCTATCTGGGTGGCGAAGACGCCCCCGACGAAGAGCAGCAAGCGAAGCTGGAGGCGGATGCAATAGCTGCAGAAGCGAGCTTGGAGACTAACATCGGAGGTGCGCTCCGAAGCGTCAGTGCTCTAAACGCGGCCATCCTTTGACGACATTGCCCATGCCCGAGCGAAGCTACATGCCCTCAGTGAGAGCTTCGTTTCTCAGGATGGATAGCTCATCGCGGATTCTGGCAAAAAGCTCTGAAGCCTTGTCTCAAAGGCGACGGTAGGGTGCGTTCCCCCGTGCCCCTATGCCGTCTCAATGTGTGCTTCTCAGCCAGCCGGGGAGCTGATGAACTGGAGGAACGCTCTACCAAGTGCGGTAGACTTCCGGCTCATGATTGAATCGCCGGACATCATGACCTTCGACGATCTCTCGATCAGCCGCTCGGCTTCAAGCTCTGCAACGATGACTTCGAGCAGGTCTTCGCGCTGTCCGAACTCCGGCAGGCCAGCCAGCAGTACGGGCCAGAAGGAGCCCATCATCATTCCTTTCGCCTGTGCCACCATGGCGGGTGACGCACTTGGGTTGTCCATTGCCTTCAGAACGCGGAGGTGCGCCGTTGAGAACCTGCCGACGTAATCCATGAACGTACCACGCAACACGTCGTCGATCGCGATGCCTGCGGCGGTGTTGAGCACCACGTTTCGGAGAGCCTCTAGCCGTTCGTCATCTTGCGCCCGCATCGCCTGATCTGTCGCCTCGTACACGACGCCAACGAACACTGGGTTCTCGCCTAACGCTCTCGGATCGAAGCCATCCAGACGGTCCTGAAGGTCCTGAAGACCCTTACCGATCTCCCTGAACCATTCCTCCTGCCGCTTCCTCAGCGGCTCTCCGATGGCACGTTCAAGAATTTCTTGAAGGGCATCACCAACAAAAGGCACTGCAGCGAGGCTGACCTTGGCAACTGAGTAGCCGAACCTGCCGGGAGCATCGTCCGGGAAGTCTGATAGCCGCTTGGGTGTTTCCACGTTCTAACCTCTCGTTTCGCAAACAGTAAGATGATGCGCCTGTCCATCGTCGGGCGCCCGTCAGGCGTCATTGGACGTCGCGTACTTATTACTGCAGCGGAAGCCGCGTTGTCAGGTCGAGAGGCTTGCTCGTCGATATGGTCTCGTGAATGCCGTCGCTCGCCCTCACCCGGACGTCCAAGGTCGAAGCGCCTTCTATCCAGGACGGATCGATCGTGATGCTGTGTTGAGGGGTCTCTACAGCGACGGTGTTCCAATCCTTGCCGCCGTTCGTCGAGAGCTGAACCGTATACTTGACCGAGCTACTTCCTTGATTCTGCCAGGTATAGGTCAGCGCGCCGTTTGCTTTCGTGAACTCGCCGATCTGGCGGCCCGGCGCGGTCAGGGTGTTCAATCCTTTGAGAAGGTCGTTTAGACGCGGCAGATCCGCCGTGGGTTGGCTTATGGCCGGACGCGTCTTGGCCGCTTCACGAGCCGCGATAACCTTGTCCTTGTAGAAAATCTCGAGCCGAGCGACGTCATTCGAGTAAGGAACTTCGCCGCTCACGAGTCCCGTGCGAGGATCACCGGCCGCACGATCGGAGTCGAGCAGAACTGTCGCGGGCACTTCGGACAAGACCCGTCCTTGCGCATCGTAGGACTTGATGGTCGGCGTTTCCGTGGTCTTGTCGGTCGGTGCTTTCTCGATCGAGCGGTCCAGCCGGTTGACGGCCGAGATCTCCCCGCTTCCGCTATCCAGATCGATCCTGCCGGTCAACGAAATCACAGGTCCCGAAATAGAGCCGCCCGCCATCGGCTGATCGACCTTATCGGCAACCGGCACCAACAATCCCGGGTTCTTCTTGATCGACAGTGGAGCCCCGCCAGGACCGGCCGAAATATCCTGCATTCCTGGAGCCGGCGCACCGGCAGCCATTTGTGTCGCGCCTAAAGGACATTGCACGCCGTTCTCGGCCGAAATGCGATTGCATATCTCCACGTAATTGTGGGCGCTAGGCCACGTATACTTGCAATAAGTCATGAGATCGGCGGCCTTGTCCCAACCCCATACCGTCATGGGTGATGGAAGCTCGGGATCGCCCGGGTCGAATGCTACAAACGGGTCGGTGGCGCTTCCCAATCTGTTCTTCGGTATTTTGTTGGGCCATGCGGTATCGCCTCCGTTCTCGTCCAGATCTCCACACCCGCTCACCGGGTGATGGCGACCAAACGTGTGACCCAATTCGTGTCCCGCATACCAACCAGCAAAGGAGGGGCTCGTGTCCCAATCATAGCCCACGCCGGCCGGCCCGCTTCCCACGGCCGATGGATCTGGGCTCGGCGGCAGCGACGAGCAACCACGCATGAAATTCAGCTCGCTCGAACCATCGAAGTAGACGAGGCCATAATAGTGGAATAGCGCGTTTTTTCCGCTCGCGACGTCGAGCTTCCTGATCGCCGCGATCGCGGCATTGGCGTTGTTGCACGATTTGAGGCCCTTATCGAAAGCCGCAGGTGCGGTCGTCCAATCGATCACTCTGGTCTGAAACTCGAAATCGGAGGATGGATAGGCTCTCCGAAGCCAGGACAGGGCGGATTTGTAATCGACGTCGCGAGGTACGAAGGTCTTGCCGGCTCGCTTGTAACTCAATCCCAACAGAACGACCTTCACCCCAGCCGCCTGCAGGAATGTGGCCGTGGTCCCCTTGTCGCAGTTTGTGCAGACCAAGCGCGTGCCGTCGTGAAGACTAATGCCTGTCAGGGATATCGCAACCTCGCCCACTGTGCTCCAGTCCAGCGGGATTTCGAAGACGAGACTGTGATCGAGTTTCTTGCGTTTGACATCGAGCTTCCCGTTCTCGGACGGGTCAAGTGTCGTCTCGACGGAATCCAGACTGTCGATCGTCCGGACGCCTCCGGCCGCCCTTTTTAGCTCGATCGTACCGCGGACCTTCGATACCGCGGCGGCTCCGTGGTAATCGACGAAGGCGCGCACAAAAGTCCGCTTTCCCGCGATCAGACCGATCGAATTCCGATCGTTTTGCACGCTTTGGGTCGTCTCCAGAAACTGGAGGTCGACCTTGTCGGCGGAACGGGCCGACGTCGAGGATAGAGCGGCGAACGCGACGAGAGCGAGAAGATTCCACCTCATGAAGCCCTCCGTTTCACGCAACGGTCTCCGCTCAGCGAGCCAGCGGGACCGGCGATTTTCTCTGCAGCAGGTAATATAGCTCCGGATTGTTGGTGACCCTCGCCGGCGATGCGGGGACCACGCGGCCTCCTCGCAGTCCCGGGCCAGCGGCACCGGCACCCGCGCTAGGCTCGGAAACGATATAAACCGGTATTGGCTTCTTCGGAGCTTCGATCGCTTGTGGCGCAAGAGCGACTGAGAATCGGCTGGTCCGATCATAGGAGCCGCCGATCCCTGAGTCGATCGAAACCGTGTTGGTCACAGGAATGAGAGTGTAGCCGAAGCGAGCGCCAGGATTGGCAACGATTTCGAACTGCTTGGTATACGTCACACCTGCGAGCGAGGCCTTATCGGTCGCTTTAAGTGCGGCAATGAACCAGTTCGCCAATCCCATATGCGTCTCGGAGGGATCGTTCCCGCTGCATGTAGCGCCATATTTCTTCTTGGCAGCGACGATATTCGTGGAAAATTGAATATGACCGGTTCGCGTGTCCGTACCTGTCACGCCGAGCTTCGGTGAAGCTGAAATGATGCCCAGACCGACTGGTGCCGTCACCGTCGCGGAAGCGTCACCTCCGAGCGAACGGACGAGCGTCAAGTCGAGGTCGGTCAAACTGCCCCAGGTCTCGGGTGCTTTGCTCCGCACGTCCGCATCTGGTTCGACCGCGACCGCGGCCAATTCGCACTCGATGGCTGCCGTCACCTGGGAAATTTCGACAATCCCTTCTCCGACCGATCCTGGAAATGCCGAGCAGCCAGTCAGAAACATCGCGCAAAGCACGGCAATATACTTGTTCACGCCCACCCCCAAATAAATCTCGAAAAAAGATATCGCGTCCGCATCAGCCAACAGAAGCGGAGCTACTCACTGTAAAATGTATCGTCAAAGTCCCCGCGCCCACTGCAACAAAAAGTTCGGTGCGTGTCAACTCCTGCGTGTCCAAAATGCGATTGCTCGCGGATCAGGGACAGCTCACGAGCGGAGGCGTTTAAGGGCCGTCCGCCGCTCCGATTGCCTCACTCTGGAACGATCGAGACCGTTAGTACCAATACCGTCATATGAATGCTGGCTTTCGAGCCATGCGTGCGTTCATCGCGATTGCGCATCTCTGACCTTCGCCGCCCGAGAAACAGGGTTGCGTGCATCTATACCGGCGCCCACCTCTCCTTTCAGAACAATGCCGTCATCTCGGGCAACGGCAGCGTTGCTTTCCACACTGACGAACATTGTCGCGTCGTGGTTTTTCTGTGCGTGCGATAATCTCCGCCTCGCCCGCGCAGCCCCTCGGCGACCTGAACCGGGTTGAACTCGGTGTCATGGGCGAGTGCGGCGTTGATGATGCTTTGCATGTCATAGCGGGGCGGTCTGCGCATTTTCCCTCGCCGCCTGCGCTCCATACCACCCGCCTCACGCCCGACGTTTCAACCGCGGAGCTGGGAGCAGCGTTCCTCAGACGTTCTCCCATACAACCGCGAACGTGATTCGAGGTTGTGTTTACGACCTCAACGAGAACGACCAACGAACAGCTAGCGAACCTGGTGTGACCAAGCGTTCTCCAGGAGGAACACGCTCACTGCGGGCGCTTCAGCAGCTCGGGATCCGGGAGATCGCCTTGCCAATCCTGCGAGCCTAGCTTGGGCGGGACCACGTCTGGCGAGCGCGATGCGGGCTCTGCGAGTGGGTGAAGCGGCTCGCCTGCAAGTTGGCGCGTTGGAGCTCAATTCGGCACCGTCGCACTAAGCTGTCGTGTCGGCCTTCGACACGCCGGCCTCGACGAAGACCGTCCGGGCGACGCCTAATCTTGCGCTTCCAGGGGCCATCAACATCCGGCACAATCTTTCCGCTACGACATCATCAGGCGCAGGGCCGCGATGCTGGGTGAGAACAGTATCACGACTCCCTTGTAGCGAACAAAATCCCTAAGCTGAAGTGTCAGCGCCGACTTCCCCGCAAGCGGGACGTGGAAGGTCTTCTCCGCCTTCGTCTCTTCCCGATTGCCGATCAACGCATCCTGCCCGTTCAATCCGTTCGGGATGGCCTTGTACGCGTCGCTGAAGTCTGTCTTCTGCATCCACCGCAGCAGGGTGTAAAACTGCTCGTTGATCCGCGCGAAATAAAACAAGCCGATGACACCGCGGTCCTTTTCGTCGTCCTGCATGCCCTCCAGATGCGGCCCGTAGGAAAAGCCGCGGCGCACGACGCGTGGGGGCCCCTTCGGGAACCGGACCCGGTTGGCGAATTTCATCGGCTGATCGCGGCAATTGACAATGCGGATGTGCGCCCCGAGCGGACATTTGATGCCAGAGGGATCGTCGCTGTATCCGAATCCGTCGTCTAGTTCGGGCCGCGGCGGCGGCCCGTCCGGGAACCTCGACAGCGGCGATCCATGCCGCCAGCGCCCCATCAACTTCGCCGCCACCCATTCTTCAGCGAACGCCGGATCGACGTTCGGCGGCGCCAGCGGCGCGTTGTCCTTCAGGAACTGATTGAAGCCCGCGACGTCCTGATAGACCCATGACAGGCCGACGAATGAGCCGTCGCGGGCGAAGTCTTGCCATATGCCCGGCCTGAGCGGTGCCGTTGGATAGTCCTCGGTTGGATAGCCTACAACGATCTCGCGGAAATCGACGCTCCCGGCAGCCCCGGTGTCCTGCCAGTCCACTTTGGGCGAGGTGATGCCGTCGCGATAGCCGAAGTGGAGCCGGCCGTCGGCCGGCCGGCAGCCCGAGAGCGCGCGATCATCCCAACTGTCGAGCGCGAACTCCTCCACACCTGAGCTTGCCGCGGATCGCCGAATTTCCGCGAGACAATCGGCCTTTTGTTCGGGGCTGTCGAACCCGAGATGAATGGCAAGATCCACTTGGCTCGACGTGAACCTGCGATCCCACCAAGTCCCCGGCGCGCTGGCGCCGAGGAAACCAAGTTGCGGGGCGATGCCACCATCCGGCGCCTGCGTCGGATCGACGAAGAAGACATCGAACTCCCGGCGACCTTGCGCCACATCATAGCCGGGCCGGCCTGACATCAGCGCTTCGATGCCATTCCAGCTGAACATGAAATGGAACGTCGGCCCTCCGACGTCCGGTGCCATGCCCGCAGAGGCGCGCGGCATCCACTGCTTCAGAAATGCTCGTGCATGCGCGGGATCGCCCAGCCTGAATAGCAGAACCGCAAGCAGCGGCTTCGTGGAGCTTCGGGCCACAATTGACTGCACATTGCCGAGATCCACCATCACATTCGTCTCGCAAGAAGGTTGAACCGAAAGCCAGCCAGGCGTGTCATCTCCGACGGAACGAACTCGATCCTGGGAAGCTATCTCCCGAGCTTCGTGAGAATCTCCTCGACCGTCATGTGGTCATAGGCTGAAAACAGCCAGCCGGACGGGTTGCCGGAGATGTCGGTCGACCCGTCGGTTGCCTTGCCCAGTGATCGGAAATTATGTTTCTTCGAGAACTCGAAGAATGCATTTGGATCTCTGACGTCCGGCAAGCCGTCCGTCAGTGCGAATATGGCAGCAAACACCTCCGTCAGTTCGCGCCGGAAGAATTCGGTATATTCCTGATGCGAGCCTTCATACTCCGTAATGACTTGGATGTACTTGTCGTCAATGATGACGACACGCGCGAAATGCACCAGTTTGGATTTTTTTAGCGCCGCATCGATGGCGGGCTGGACTTTGTCGGCAAAGATCGCCTCCAGGCCTCTCAGCTTCTGCAGGGTTTCAGCGTCCTGCTTGATCGGCAAGGTGAGATTCAGTGCGTGAGTCATGGGAATCTCCTTTTTTGAAATACAACTACAAGCACGTATGACGGTGAGGAGTCGGTTCTCGTTCATTAATTGCAAATTGTCAGGCGGATCTCCTTTTCGTGTCCTGAGTGAAGCACTTTCCGCAGTTGACCCTCGCCGGCGCGATCAGCCAAGCAGCGGCATGGCCACGGTCGGATCGCCGAGGATCACGGTGGTCTGCCGATCCATCGCCACAAGCTTGCGATAGAGGGCCCAGTCCCGCATTCCGGCAACGTTGTTGTTGATCTGCTTCACGGCCGCCTGCCATCCGCCGTAGAAAGCGCCGGCTTCCTTGAAGACGTCCTGCAGCGCGTAGCCGATCGGCGTGCGCCTGTCCTGCTGATAGAGATTCTTGTAGAGCGCGGCCCTGAGCACGTGCGCGACGACCTGCTTGTTGTTGGGGTCGCGCAGCGTCCAGTCGAAGGTCGGCTCGACATGGCCGACGAAAGCCCGCAGCGGGTGCGGCGCGCCGAGCAACGCCTTCGGCAGCGGCGCCACTGTCGCCCCGGCGCCACGCGCGACGCCGTTGAGCATCCGCCCGATCTCCCCATCCGCAGGCAGCAGGTCCTTGTAGCGGGACTCGCTGTCCGTTCCGGCGGAACAGCAGGCGTGCGCATACCAGATCGCGCCCGACGGCCGCCAGTCGGCGAATTTCGCCGGGCCGAGCGGCGTCTGCTCGACGTCGACGAGAAAACCGAGCTGCGACCGCAGTGCGGCTTCGTTGTCGAGCGGAGCGGTCATTCCATGGCTGGTCGTCACCACGAGCGAGGGTGTTCGTTCCTGCAGCGCCGCACTGAGCGCGGCCCCGGTGGCCTCTCGTGCGTTGAAGCGAACCCGCCCCTTTAGGTCCTTATCGGCGAGAAATTCCTGCCAGAGCTTGCCGGCGATCGCCTCGGCCATCAGCCAAGTGATGTCGGACAGGCCGTAGTCGACGCTCCACACCACTGGCGCTCGCGGCTCGGAGAACTGTCCGACCCAATCGCTGATCAGCGCATCGACGTAGCGGCGCAGGCCTTCGTCAGGAAGGTCGAGCCGGCCGACGAAGGTCGACATGTTGAGGGCGTATTGTACTGCCCAAGGAATTTGCTGCGGAGATCCGACGATCAGCAGATATTGCGGGATCCTGCCCTTACCGATTCCCGGATTGGGCGCCTGCACCGAGAGGTCCTGCGGCGGCATGTCTGGATAGTAGCGCCGCAAATATCCCTGCTGCAGCTCGGCGCGATAGCGCAGGACCGGCGCGTTCTTGCGCGCCTTGAGCAGGTCGCGGATCGGCGCGGGCGCGTCGTCGCCCCTCGCGTTCTCGGCGGCGCTGATCTGATCATTGTCGGGAAGAACGACACCCCAGCCGACATCCGGGTGGGTCCAGTCGCGCTGATCGGCCGGCGCGGAAGGCGCGAGCCATTGCAATTGCACGGTCGCCTTTTCGATCTGCGCCCATGGTGTACGAGAGGGTAGCGTGTCCTGCAGCGCCTTCGACCCATCCCAGGCGTTGATCTGCAATGCCCCTTGTCGCTCGATTCGATCGCTCATGCCGCACCTATCACCCCAAAAGCGTTGGGCCGGAATTCTGCGGGCACCTTTGGGTCGTTGTCGAGCAGGCCCAAAATATCCTTGCGCATATTGGCCGGCGTCGTCGGCGGCAACACCCGCAACATGCCGGCAACCGTGTCGATGCGCCGCTTCATCTCCGGATCGATCGTGACCTCCGCTGGCACGAGCTTGACAACCAACGGCGCGCCGCGCTCGTAGAGCAATGGCAGCGTCCAGCGGCCGAAGGCGTCGGGTGGCGCGACCAGGTACTTGTTGTGCACGCGACGCCGCGCTTCGATGACGGCCGAGGCGCAGTCGAGCATCACTAGCGAATTCGGTGCCGCGCCGACCAAGCAGTCCCGCATCATCGCAAACAGCTTCTCATAGAAGGCCGAGGAAAAGGTTGAGGCGTCCGTATCCAGAATGGGCTCGGCCATGCCGATGGTGACCGGGGAGCCACGCTTGGTGAGGGTGCGGGCCATCGAGTGCAGCCGCGCCACCACCTTGCCGCCGGAGCAGCAGTTCAGCACGGTCAGCCAAGTCGTCTTCGTCAGCATCAGGATCTGATTAAGGCGCTCCAGCGACACCGCAACCGATCCCGACTTTGCTTCAATATCGGTGTCGTTGATGTTCGCGAATTCGAGGGCCTGGAGTCCGACGGTCGCGACGCCGTGGCAAAAGAAATGCAATATCTCGACCGGCTTCTCCACCAATAGCCGGTCCATCGCCTCGACGTCGCCGGGGATCGGCGCCACCTTCACCCCGGCGGGCCATCCTGCGGCGGGCGGAGTCAAGAGGTTTTCATCGCCGAGATAGATGGTGCACTCGACGTTGAGGCCTGCGGCGCGGGCAGCCGCCACCTGAGTCACAATGCTGGCGAACTCGTTAGCCGCGGGGATTTGGGCCGGCGATAGGAACGCGGCCATTCGGATCAGGCCGGAAAACATCCGGACGTCGGCAGGATTGTCGTTCATGGAAGCAAGGCGGCTGACCGCACATTCATGCGCGAGAAATTTGCGGGGCGGTGATTCACACAGGGCTTCCCAACGATATTGCTCGCCCGCCGGAAGGCTGATGAAGAACTTCAGCAGGGCATCCGCGGGCGCCCCGAAGATCTGGGTCAGCTCGGCCTTTATCGCGGGATGGCTGGCAAGCTCGGAGCGGATCTTCGTGCCGTACTCCTCGACATTCGCGACCGTATCCAGAGGCGGCAGCTTGGCCGGATCGAGCGTGAGCGGCTGAAACGTCAACGCGTTCGGATAATCAAAATCCTGGTTGTCGACGCGGCAGCGGAACAGGCGCGCGGCGAGACCGCCGCCGGCCCATTCCGTGATTTCGACAAGCGCGTCGCGCATCACCATCTCCCGCCTGCGTCACTCCGACCGCTTCAGATAGCTTCCGACGATGTTTTGGATGTCAGAGAGCGTCTTCTGCACGGTCTCGCTTTGCGCGGCCGCTTTGACCTGGTCGAGTGTGGCCGTGGATTTGCTGAACAAGACGTCGGTCGAGACACGACGAAGCTGATCGAGCGAAGCGCTTTCGACGTAGCGCTGCGCCGCGGCCGCCCAATCCGGCGCCTGCTTGAGATCGAGGCCGAGAACCGGAATGTAGACCCCCGCCTTGGCGCGAACCCGGTCAAGCCACGACGCCTGTTTTGTGAGTTCCGGAAGCTCCGACGGCAAAATGGTGGACGCGATCTTGGCGTGGAAGCCGGCATGGGCGGCGACGCTCTCCGGCTGACAATACAGGAAACCCTTGGCGAGCTTCGGCGGTTGCGCCGGCTCCGGCGAGAACAGAAACCGGAAGGTTTCGCGCAGATGTTGCGCGCAGTCCGGCGCCGCAGGATGGAACGCTACCGATCCGGGCCTACTTTGCGCCAGCGTGTCGGCGACGAAGGCCATCGCCGCGCGATCGGCTTCCCCCGGCGGCGGCGAAAACATCGCCGCCCAGGCGCCGAGCCTTGCGAGGCCTGCCCCGAGATCGCCGATCTCGGCGGCCGTCAGAATCTGGGCCTCTGCGGCGTTTGGCGAGCGGCTCAGCAAAAGCACAGCCGCGCCCTCCGTCGCTCTCGCCCTGCACACGAAGTGAACCGCATCGAGGCTTTGCCCTTTCAGGGCCGCACAGATCCAGTCGAACCAGGGCGAGACGAAGCCTAGCCCCTCCGCCGCGCTTTCCGCGATCTCGCTTGCGGAGTGGACGTGGGCGCGCTTGTCAAGCTTGACGCTCGGATTTGCCAACGCCTTGGCACAGGCGGCGTTGGGAAAGATGTGGATCCGGGTCTGGGCGCGCGGCGAGCCGGCGAGCAGCTCGCCGACGATGAGCTTGAGCTGGTCCACGGCGTTGGCCCGCGCTATCGACGGCGGCGGATCGAACAGGATGGCCGCCTCCAGCACGTCCGCGTTTTCGCGCGGACGCACCAGGAAATCCGGAAGTCTGAGAACGGGACGTGCAAGCTGCTCGCTCAGCACACGCTCCCATGGCAAAATTCCCAAGAAGCCGTAAGGACGCACCAAATCGAGCCAGAGGGGCAGGTCAGCGGCGGGATTCATCAACGCTAGACCAGCCTTCAATCCGTCATGAAGCTGAAGCGGAAGGCTCAGCACACCCGAGTCGTGCACCTGGTCCGGGCTCAGATGCTCGGAAACCCCGATCTCGTCGAGCGCGAGCCGCCAGGTCCGCCTGCCCTGCTCGCTGATCTCGCCGTAGCCCGTGAGATCGAACACGATCTTCGGCCTGTCTTCCGTGAGCGTCAGCGTCGTGCGCAGAACGATCAGGTCGGGATTGCTCCTCGCGAACGGGTTTGGAATCGCCTTCAAGAAATCCGACAGCGTGGTCTGCAGCGAGGTCATGGTCGCGGTCTCACGGCAAGGCCATCAGGCTACGCAGCGTCCAGGCGGTAAACGAGGTCGCGACGCCACCATGTGAATCGATTCGATTGGCGACGGAGCCGTCGAGCCCGATGAGGCGCGCTCCGGCCAAATCGATCGTCTCGCCGGGTCCCGGAATGGTGTTGACGAGGCGCTGGCCCGCGCCGCGAGGCCCGTAGCCCCCCAGCGCCGCGTAGGCGTTCGGCGGATTGCCGGCCGCGGTCTCGCCGGCTGCGATCTGCAGCTCGCCGAGGTCCTCGCGACGCAGAAGAGCCAGATGATAGATTTCGTGCAGCGGGATGTCGTGGTTGCTGTAGGTCGTGACGATCGGATTTGCGACGCGGTCCAGCACGCCGCGATAGCCTCCCGGGCCTTCCCGGCCCGGCACCGTGGCCGCAAAACTCAGATGCGACACCGCCGGCTGCAGCAGCAACAGCGAGCGTGCGTGGCAGCCGACAGCCGGCTGCGCTGCGAGCGCCGACAACATGATCTTCGCGCCGAAGGAATGACCAACCATGTGGAGCGGCCCCTGCGTCGACCGCTTGATGTCACGCAGCAGCGCCGCCACGCCGTTGGAACCGACGGTGCCGGCGCGGTCCTTCATGATGTAGAGCGATGCCAAGCGGACCGCCCACCGTGGGTCGAGGTAGCTGAGGATCCCAGCCGCGCCGGGTCTACCTCCGCCGGTCCCGCCCACCGTGCCGACATCGTCGAGATTGTCCCTGACCAGCGCCCCGCCTCCCGCGGCCTGCATCGCGGTCATCGCCGCGACGATCTTGTCCTCGGATGCCGGCGCCTCGTCGGGGCCGACGCGGTCCGCCTTGAGGGCCGGCTTCAGCATGCCGGCCAGCTCCCTGGCCTCGGCCTGCGTCAAGCGGGCCGCATGGACGAGTTGATAGAAGCGATCCCAATCAGTCGACGAAGGCAGGATGTTGAGCAGCTCCCCCGCGACGCATTCAGTCTCCAGATTCTGGCCGGTTGGCCCGGCCGCAGCCATCTGCGGCCCGCTGTCGGAAGGCAGCCACATGCTCGGCCAGGTGATGCCTACGAAGATCGGCGCGGGCCCTGGCGGAAGCGTCTGCAGCACTTCCTGCAAGTGGCTCAAAAACGTCCGGTACAGGTCGACGGCGTCGGCGAAATCGTTGTTCCAGCCGTGCGAGAAAAACAAGACTGGAGAAGTCGGCTTGGCGGCCAGCGCCGCGAGCAACGCCGCACGGGTGCCCGGCGACGTGCATACGCCATTCCTGTCGAAGCGCACCAGCCAAGTTTCAAGGTTGATGCCCTCAAGCGGATAGGGACCTGCCGCGCGAACTTCTGGCATGGGGCTACCCTAATAATTTTGAACGAATAACGCTGAACTTAAAATTGAAGCTTAAGACGAAGGCACGCGTTTGTCGAGCATGAAACCGTTTTTGTTGCGACTGCCCGCACTCAGCTGAACGGCGACCACTCGACCGGCTTCTAAAGCCCGCCCAACTACAACCGGATGGCACGTATACCGCTCTTAGACTATCATTAGATATGATGGGTCCACGTGCCCAGCTCCACCTCTACGGGGGGTGAAATGCCCGACGGGCGTCAAGTAAGTCCCTGGACATTGCGAGGCGCAAATACGGACACTTGGCTTCTGCGGGGTGACGAGAGCCGTGCCAGCAAACCGGCGGGCACCCGAACGGCGCTGGTCGAGCGCATGCCGCATTTGCTAGATGCGCCGGCGCTTCTGCTCTCACGAAGCTGGAACAGGCGGCTTTCCGTCTGCGGTAAGGCACTACGGGCGTTTTCCGCGGCGAGTCGAGGACTGGGCGGTTGCCACGTGAGACCCGGATCTACGGCCGAAGCGCTGGGGTTATCAAGCCGCAGAGCATCTAGCCGTTATCCGATCGGGCGCGGATCGCGGCCCCGCTCCCGTTCCGCTAGAGCGCATCCTGACCGGGCAGCGAGCTTCCAGTGCCCTCAAGGACGAGCCACGACAGACTTTCTGAGCATCTGGCTACCGGTCTGCTCATTTGACCAAGCGCGGAAGGTTTCCGTGCCGATCAAGCGGGCGCTGCACTCGTCTGGCAAGGGTGCCGAGAATTTCTGGCACACGCCGCGCTCGAGCGCAAAACGGAAGGAGCATGACAGTGTCTGGGTTTGAGTTGTTCTTGCCATCTTCACTGCCTGCGACGGAGCTGCTCGCTCGCACGAAGCATGATGGGGTCATTCTCCATGTTAGCCTCAATTTTTCTCCCGGGAACACGGAGATTCAGTTCGATCTCAGCCAGCGCACGGGCGTTGCTCAGCATGAACACCGCGTTTGGAAGTACCCGCTTGCGGTTATGGGCGTGCCATCAAGCCTCCTGCAGCCGCAACAAGATTTCACTTTGCCACCTGAGATTGCTATGGATTTGCGCGACGAGTTGACCGCGCAGGCTCTGCCAGCTGAGCAACCTTTGTGGCTGGATCTGGTTCGGCCTTATGGTCTGCTTGGTGCGCTTCCCTGGGAATCGGCCCTCGGAGAACATCTCCGCAGACCCATTTTGCGCTTGCCGACTTTCCTAGAGCGACCACATGAGGATCAGAACATTGCCGACGTCGCCATTCTTGTTACCGCAGATCCGAACGCTCATCAGGACCGTACGGTTTGGCAGGTGCGAGCGGTGGTGGAAGCCATTCTGACCGGATCGAAACGCCTGCAGACACGGGTGCATATTTTCGCGCCGGAGCCCTGGCATGAGCTGCTCACGCGGCTTCCTTCCGAACAGCTCGTTGAAAGACCGACACAGCTTTACCAGCCACCTCCGATAAGGCGTGGGCCAGCTGATCTACGGCGGCTATGGACCAAATGGATGTCCGAATCACTTGGAGGGCAAGCTCTAGACGCTGTGCACGTCATCTGTGATGTCGAGCCGACCATGACCAACTCAATGCTGGTTCTCAGGCAGCCGTGGAAAACACAGGGCCGGCAAGTCGTAACGTGGCTCTCTGTCGAAGATCTGTGCGCAATGCTCACGCTTCTGGGCGCGTGGGCCGTGACCATTACTCCGCGGACGCATTTGCATTGCATGAATGCCGCTGCGTTCTTCGCAGACACGGCCGCGCACACGCGTCCCGGACCGTTGCTCTACCATCCGCTCGAAGTGCCGGACGACGCAAATGCCCTCACGGACGGCTATCGTTTCCTGCTCTCCCCAGAGCCGACACAACCGCCGACCTTGTTGCGCGGTTTCCTATATGGATTGCCGAGTGCCGTTGCAGACGCGGCTACAAAGGTCGGAGACGAGAGCCCGGCCAACAACTCGGCAATGTTAACGAAAGGAAGCAGCGTTCCTCCGCCCCAGCAGGTGCCAAACTGGGCCTCGGCAACCCAGCGCTTTTTTGAGAACGCGATGCTCGACGAACTTCGCCGAGCGTCGGACGACGTTCTACTATCCAGGTCCAATGGGATCGGGAAAACTGTAAATTCCGCTTCTGTTCGGCAGACGCTCTCCGACATCAAAGACGTTGTCTCGCGACATCTATCTTTGGGCACGTCAGCAACCACTGGCGACGCTCGTTCCCACCTGCGAACATCGATTAGTCCATCGCAGTTCGTACGACCGCACGAAGCTATCGTTGAGATCGGAGCCTCAGACAAGGGAAGGCTGAGCGTGCGGCTGCTAAAAAGTTTGGTAGGCCACCACGATTCTAGAAGACACAAATCGATGTTCCTGGATTACGCCAAGCTACCAAAGCTGGACACACTTCAGAACGTGACCAGTTATGCGACCCAAATCAGGGACGCTCTTTGTCGGCATAGGGCGGTCGCAGCAGAGCTCGAGCGCATCGCCGGCTCTACTCCGTCCGCGCTTCGGTTTGTCGTCGACGTGCCAGAGGCTGAAACGCCACGATGGGAGGCGGTCTCGATGCCGCCGTTTCTCGCGCTCAAGCCGGACTGCACCGTTACTCGTATCGCTTACAAATCGGACATCCGAGATCCCGGCGTGCGGACCTTTAGCTGGCCCATACGAATGATCGCCTTCCTTTCGGCTGCGAATGCATCGGCAGAGGAAGAATTAAAAGCGATCCACAGCGCAGTGCTGCTCGCGAGGCAGCGGGGTCTCCGACTCATATGTTCCATCTACCTTGGTGAGCAACAATTGATCGATAGGGCGAGCGAATATCCCGGAGTTGACGTTACCTTTGTGCCGCCATCTGCCCTTGAAGTCGGGCAGGTCATCAAGGATCAATCGCCGCAAATCGTCCACTTCTTCTGCCATGGCCTAAACGAGGCGGGGGAGCGTCTTCTGGAACTCGCGACAATTTGCGATTGGGACACTCAAAAAAGGATCGGAAGTGTCCGTATGTCGATTGAGCGCCTGCGGCAAGTTCTGATTTCAACTGGCGCCACATGGCTAACCGTGCTGAACACCTGCAGCGGGGCGACACCTGCGGGATCGCTTCCGTCCATGGCAAGCGAACTGGCTCAGAGCGCCTCCCCCGTGACTATCGGCATGGCGGAGCCGATCAAGGCGGATGCCGCAACCGTATTCACGCGCGCGTTCTATGGACGCGTGTTCGAAAAGCTCAAGGAATCGCTCTCAGGTGTTGATTGGGGCGATGCAGCCATGCTGGATCTGGGGCTTGCTGTCAACGCCGCTCGCGAAAAGCTGCACGAAGAATATCAGGACACCCCCAAGGACGCGTACGGAACATGGTGCCTACCAGTGCTGTACGAGCGTGATACACCACTCAGAGTCCTCATGCTCCCGGAAGACATGAAGACGCGCATCGAGCTCATCGCGGGAGCGTTGCGTAGTCTCCCGGCAAGCACGCCCCTCTTGGTGCGCAAGGAAATCCTCAAGACGCTCGGGAATCCTCCTCCGGTTCCCGAGAAGCTGCGCCCCGACGCCTTCGGTAATCTTGTTTAGCGGAGGAAGTGCGATGACAGACGCAATAGAGCGACCGGACGCGCTTCGGATCAATGCGTGAACGGGCGAGGACGCTCCAATGCAAGGTCTTCCCGGCTGCAAATAGCTGAGCATACAAGCTATCTGTTTGCTCATCGCGCTTTAGGGAGGATCACATCTCCCTTGCCCCCTCGGACGCGCTCGATTCCGTTTATTTTTGCGGCGCAACATGCCAACTGACCAACGATGTATGAAAGGGAGGAGTAGCATGGCCGACGACAGCGCACTGTATCGCCTAATCAGCCGACTTTCCGAACTTGAGATGCTGGAGCTTATGCGTGCTGCCGGCATAACCGATACGCGGCCATCGATCCTTAAGGCAAGATCAGGAAGGCCATCGGAGGGGCAACAACGGGTGAACGACACACGACGCCGATGACCCGGGCCCCGAGGTGCTTCGCCCAGGGCGCGAGTATCTGACCGAGTGCGCCGGCGGCGCCGAAAAGCAGCACGACGTGTCCGGGCTTGACGTGGAAGGTGCTTTTGATGAGGTACTGCGCCGTGATGCCCTTGAAGGTGATCGAGGTCGCCTGTTCCGACTTGATCGCGTCCGGTAGTTTCACCAGGCGGTTCGCAGGATAAAGCCGTCCTGTGGCGTAGCTGCCGATCGGACCGACCGCATAGCCGATCGGCGACGCCGACGTTGGTGACGTCGGGACTGACCGCGGCGACGAGCCCCGCCCCCTCTAAGCCGAGCCCGCTGGGGAGCTTGATCGGCACCGCGCCGTTGCGCTGCGTAACGTCGAGAAAATTCACGCCAATGGCTTCCTGGTCGAGCCAGACCTGGCCGGCGCCGGGCTTTTCCTGCTCGACCCGTTTGTCTTCAGGACTTCGGGTCCTCCGGCCTTCTCCAGGCGAATTGCCGCTGCTGTCATGTGGCCTCCAGAATTGCACGCGCGCGCCGGGCCCGAGGCGGTCCCGCGCGCGGCATGATTGGCTTGTGATCGAACTCAGGCGGGGGTGTAGGTCGCCTCGACGGTCCAGGCGTCCTTCGACTGGCTGTAGAGTTGCCAGAAGTGATCGGCGACGGCCTGGGCCTCCTTGGTTTCCGGGGAGACGAAGCCCGCGACAGTCACCGTCGCACCGTGGACGCCCTTCTCTCGCAGCGACTCGAAGAGCCCCTGCGCCAAGGCGCGGATGCCGGCCTTGCCGATGCTGAGCGACAGGTAATCCGGGCTGGGAGCGAGAGCGAAGCCGCCGCCCATCAGCAGGATTGCGCCAGACTTGCGGGCTTCCATCTTCGGAGCAACCGCCTGAGCCGCCGCGAGCGCGCCGCCGATGTTGACCGTCAGATCGCTGTTGAACGTGTCGCTCGGCTGCTCGGCGACGCTCGCCTTGCGCATCAACGCCGCGTTGTAGTGCATCACGTCGATCTGGCCGTGCTGCTTCTCGACCTCGGCGACGAGCTTAACGACACTCTTCCGATCACTTGAGTCCACCGTCTTCACCTCGGCCTTCTAGCCCTTGGCCTTCAACCAGTCCGCGAGTTGCTGGGGTCTTCGTGGCGCTGCGAGCGGCGAGCACGATCTCGAACCCTTCCTTCGCAAACCGTTCCGCAGTCGCGATGCCTTCGCCCGAACTGCGCACTCGTCGCCGACATTTCGGAGATTATTCTGATGGCCGGACTCGACGGGGCCGGCATCTCGTTGCTGCCGGACTGCTGGTTCGGTCGTCGCTGCGGGAGAAGAAACTCACTCACGTACTGCCGGGCTGGACAGGGAAGGGCGACGGCGGCGTCTACGCGATCCTGCCGCCGGGACGTCTGGTCCCGGCGAAGACGCGGGTCTTCGTCGAAGCCATCGCGGAGGCGATCAAGGCTGGCTGGTTTCGCGACTGAACGCAGCGGCGTTGTCTCGCGGCGTCCGTCGAAATGCCCTGGAATTGACCGAAGTCACGGACCGCATACGGTTGGCTCTATTACTGGCTCAACGCGAAGGGCGGCCGGTCCTTCTCGGAGATCCTGTCCGAGGCATTCGTCGCGCACGCCCACGAAAACTCCATCTCAACGGCCGCATCGCGCTCGATGCTTCGGTGCTGCCCGGCACCTACACCCTGAAGAAAGCCGCCAAGGAATGCGGCATCATCTGAGAGCAGATGCGCAGTCTCGGCGTGAATCTCGGGCTCATACGGTGAGGCCGTCAGGGCAATCGCGAAAGACCTCCGAAACAGCGTGGATTTCACCGCCGCAAGAGCCATTCTCGGCGTCGAAGGCAAAGTCGTGCACGAGCTCATCTCCTCCGGCATGATCGCACCCCTGTTCGGCGGCCGCAAGTGGAGACAACGATACGCCTTTCTGCGAAGCGATCTGGATGCTTTCATCGCACGAATACTCGGCGGATCATCGCCGATCGACGCCCCTCCGACGGCCTGATGGCGGCCGTCGACGCACGTCAAAGCTTCAACCTGTCCGGTGTCCTGTTCCTGCGATTGATCGCAGAAGGTCATGTGAAAGTCGTGGCGCACCTAGAGAAGTCGCCAGGGGTCGCCGGCGCGTTGGTGGGCCGGCAAGACCTCAGAACGGCGCTGGTTCTGATGGCCATCAACGCCGTCGTGAACCACTTCGGGAGCAAGCTAAACCAAGCCCGCCTCTCATCCAGAAGAACAAGGACAGGCCCCGTCGCTAGGCGAAGTACAGGCAAATGCGCTGAAGGTGCGCCGGGCATCTGCAGTCTACAAAACGGAACCAATTCACCGGAAGCTTGTTATCTCCGATGGCCAGAACGTCCGATAAATTTCGCGAAAACGCCGAGAACTGCCTGCAACTCGCCGAAGAGGCGACCAACGCGCAGGCGGCACTCCGCTACAAGCGCATGGCGCGGGCGTGGTCCGCCTTAGCGACCGAACAGGACTGGCTGGACGGTTATCCGACACAAGGTGATCGAACTGGCCAGCTAGCCGCGGACGCTATTGATGGCTTGAGCGACAAGGACGCGAGCGCCTCGAACATCAGAGACCAAAAGAGCCAATTGATAGACGGGCCACTTGATTGCGATTGATCGTGAGCCATGCGCTTCTTTAAGTACTTTTTGCAGCTCGACCGCGCAAGTCCGCGCGTGCGGTTCCAGAATTAACCCAGACCACGCCCATCAAGCTTAATGACGGAATGATCGCGCCAGCCAGACGCGCGGCCGCTAGGCTGCGGTCATGGGCAAAACGCAACCGTCAAAAAAAGCAAGGCGGGACGGCGCGCCATTCGATCCGGATTTGACGGCTCGATGGGCCGAAATCCTTCGCTTGCGAGAGCAGGTCACGAAGGCGATTGCAAAGCGCAAAAAGAAGAACAGAGGGCTGCACCGAATTTGAGTCGCTAGCTCGCCGCGCGCAACGGCGAAAATCAGGCAATCTTCATTGCGTTGATGACGCTGTCCTTCAAGGCCGAGTTGTTGAAGGTTTGACCGGATGGCGAGCCAGCATTCCGCGACCGGAATACCCAGATTGCCGGCGGGGTTCGTAATAAACCCGCTCAGAGACACGGGCCCGCGTTCGCGAGCAACTGACGTGTAGGTGGTCGATGCGATGACAGTCGCTCCATCCCACAGCTTTGCGGCAAACGCGCCCCTGCTCCTTGTCGCGAAAGTCACTGTACCGGACACGTAGAAAGTCCCGGAAGTACCGGCATCAACCGATGGACCGTCCGCGTAGACGCCGGTCGTGCTCATGGCAACGTCCGCGCCGAGCGTCTCGCCAAACGCTGTTATCGCCGCATCCAAGCCAGTGCCGGTTCGCCCGCTACGCCAGGCCGCACCTGTACCGCGACCGCTCGTCTTGTCAGCGGTTATCGTCAAGCCGTTCCGCTGTAGGCCGCGACGCCTTCGACAGAGCCAGTTGCGCCGGCTGTTGCCGTGGCCCTCACGCGCGCGCCGTTGGCGTAGGGCGTGGCAGAGGCGCCGATCCCAGAATGAAGGCAGGGAACATGTCCTGAGTTACTGAAGCTGAGGTTACAAACGTGGTCATCAACGTTCTCAATGATCGAGCTACGCGACGTGACTATCAAAGAATTGATTGACGGAATTGAGAATTACCCGCGACACTATCTGCCGAAGACCTCACGCCATCACCAACCCGGCCCGGTGCGGCGTTATCGGGACAACACGTGCGCAACTTCACCAAGCACAATGCGTCGCCAGGAAACGCGATCTACGAAGGCGAGCTGGTCGCTATCCCCGGCCGGCTTGCGCTGCCAGAGCGCGAGGTAGTTGCATAGCTAAGCGAACTTGGCCTTGTAACCGAGCTTGAACCACTTCAATTCGGTTTGGCCGAGCGCATCTTTAACACAAACGGACCAAGTCACACAGTTGTGCACTTCCCTTCCGTTCAAGCCCCGCTCGGCTAGAAGGTAATGCGCTCGCTGACAAGCTAATGCGAGCGGGTGGCATCTTCGCGAGAATCGTATTTGCACGGTTCGCACCCTCTAGGAAAACCTGCCGTAAAAGCAGCGCGAACTTGCGGTTTGAATGTTTGACGCGGCTAGCCGGCTACCAGTAAGCAGGATCCGCTAGGCATTTGGCTGGGCGAGATGCGGCAATCCCAATGTCGTGGCCGTGGCTCTCGCCAACAAGAAAGCGCGAATCATGTGGGCTTTGCTCACAGGCGACGTAGCTTATGAGCCATCGCTGTCTGCGAAGCGTCAAACAACGAAAGGAGTCTCACGCGGCAATTGCAATAAATGGCAAGCTATGGCGAAACGGTCACCCCGTCGCTCGCCGAATTTGGTGTGGGAAGTGGCACCCCTTGCGCCGATGTCTCTCGGCCGTTGAGGTGGAAGCGGCGGAGAGGCTTCCGGCGCAGACGTCTGTCAGCTGCATCAGGAAGGCGGATACGTCGGCAGTTGTGACCGTCAATCTGATCAAGCCGGCTATTGCAATCGGGCGCGGTCCTTAAGCGTTCCAAATACCAGGGGTCCGTTTTCACGGCGCGGCGGTTACTGCAGCTGATGCTGGCACGGATGTTGCTGCTATGGCGCAGTGAACTCCGCAGTGCGTGCAGGCAAGACCCTTCCATGAACCCATATGCCCCTCTTCTGAGAGAAAGAAATTACTGCTCGTGTTATGGGGTCTCGTCGCGCTTGGCGTGGCGCGACCGACATTTGCCGCGCAGCTCGCTGGGCACTCCGCCTACACCAAGGCACCAGCGTCACAGGTGCCGGTTAAATCAGAGGTCAGCGCGCGCAAACTTTCGCGCAGCCTCGAGCAATCGTTTTGGAGGGTAACATGGTGCTAGGCTTAGGATCGAAAGCTCCTCCGATCAAGGTGGAGAGCTGGCTGCGCGGTCAACCCCTCGCCAGCTTCCAGCGGGGGAGAGTGTACATCGTCGACTTTTGGGCAACTTGGTGCGGACCTTGTGTGGCGGCGCTGCCCCCTCTCACCAAGCTACAAGAAAAACACAAAGACATTGGAGTTGAGGTCCTGGGACTCGCAACTTATGAACATGCTGGGACAGCGGACGAGGCTCGAAGCAAATTGGACGCATGGCTGACCGAAAAGGTGCCGAATCCCAACTACCGAATTGGGTTCGACTACACGGGCGAAATGAACAAGCTCTGGATGGAACACAGCTTATCTTTCGGGATCCCCACCTTGTTCGTCGTCGACCGTGACGGCCACATCGCCTTTATTGGCTCTTTGATGCAGCTCGACGACATTTTTCCAAAAATTCTGAACGGAGCGTGGCGCACCAGCGATGAAGCTAAAGCCGCCGAGGCAAAGCGGATCGCTCAAGGCGAGCGCCTCGCCAAACTTATGCCGCCGCTGAAGGCGGGCGATTGGGCGAAAGCGCTTTCGGTTGTCAAAGAGACCCTCGCTGTGACGCCCGATAGCCTTAACTACCGCACACTTCAAGCGGATCTGTTGCTTCATAAACTGCGTGACTTGGAATCCGGCTTGCCGGTCATGCGGCAATTCGTTCGGGACGCGATCGATAAAAACGCTGAAGAATGGATGGGAGAGGCTCTGCGCCAGCTCTTCAATCCGGCGAATGATAACTCCCACTTGCCTCGCGCCGAGCGCCTTGAGATGGGCAAAGAGTTGTCCGAACATATCCTGGCGCTGAATCCTCCGCAACGGGGCGACGGGCTCAAGTACCTGATATATCCGACGGTCGCTCAGTATTACTACGAGAGCGGCAACAAGGATCGGGCGATCGAGCTGGTTGATGCGGCGCTGAAGTCGCTGGATAGTTCTGAGCCGATCTCGGTTGAACAGAAACAGCACGACATCTCATTGTTGGTCCAGACGCTCGCCAACTACAAGGGTGAGAAGGCTTGCTACGGCGATATTTGCGCAGCTCCAAAAGACAGATTGACCGAAGCGTCAAATTGATCGGAGGCCTACAAACTCGACCATTTTAGGCTAGAGTTTTCGGCTGCCGAATCCCGTCGACTAGGAGCGACGGACGATGAAGGCCTGGAAGTTTTTAGGACGCCTAGAAGGCGTTTATTCTCAAGCAGGGCCATGACAGTCCCGAACACCTGCCGCTAGGCCGGATCAGCCAGGCATCTTACTTCATTTGGAAGAAGAAGTATGACGGCTGTTGCCGACCGAGATGCGGCGGCTAAAGCAGCTCGGGGACAAGAACGTCAATGGTGGCGGATCTGATCTGTCGCGTGACGGAGGAGATGCTGCAGGACGTGATCCGCCGAAACGTATGGTCTGCCCCGCCTCTGCAAGGCTCGTAAGCGATCGACTTCGATAGTCTGCGTAAATGTACCCGGCCTCTCGTGAGTGGGCTGCCGTTGCGACCAGGCCATGATAAGATCAGAACGGCGCGTTCCGAGATAGCTAATCGGGCCCTGGCCTGCTTTCGGCGAAGGGCTTACGCGGCGCCGATCGAATGTCTCGGCATCACCACCTCCAACCTCGCAATCTGCTGGGGTTATGCGAGCGAAAAGGCGACGCTCGTAAGTCGAGGAGGGCCATGTGAGGTTGACCCAGCCACTCGCGCTATTTTTGCCACGAACGCTCCGGTAACCTTGTTGACATGCATGCGCTTTCGAGGCCAGGCAACCACGATCCCGGACGATCAGAAGTCTGGTTTCGATGCATTACGCACGACCTTGCGCATGGATCACCGCCCGAGCTGCCGCAGTTTGCGTGCCAGCCATTGGGGCTTGGGCAAGCCTCCATCGCGACGACGGGACGCGGAGCGGCTTCGAAGGATTGCACAGATGTATCGTGGCGCAGCGTTGTTTTCTGAATGACGCGGCCGCCTGCATCGATCCAGGTCGCACAAAGCAAACTCGCTTTGCTGCACGTCCAAGCCACCTGAGCGGTATTGTTGATGACGATCATTGTCGACCTGATACGCCCGGAAAGGAACCCCGGCTGATGAGACACGCGTCTTCAGGTTTGCCAGCCAGGAAACTGCAAACCGAACCGGGCGCCTGGCGCTCCTCTTGCCTCGCCATTGCGAGAACAAGTCAGCTTGAGACGCGAAAGATCCGACGAAGGCATGAACTTCTCTGCTATATTGCGAAAGAGTACGATCTTCTCCCATGCCAGGGATGAGATCTCTCTGATCTGGCTGTTTCAAAATCTCACGCCAATGTTTTGTCGATCCGGTCGCGCAGCCAGTCCCCGACCAGCGAAATCGACAAAGTCGTAAGCGAGATAACCAGCGAAGGGAGAACAAGAATCCAGGGAGCACGGGTCAGATAGTCACGACCGTAGCCGACCATATTGCCAAGGGATGTCAGCGGCGGCTGCACACCAAGGCCAAGAAAGCTAAGGCCGCTCTCGAGTAGAATGATCTCCGGAAAGGCGAGCGTCATGGTAACGATCAGGGTCGATGCGATGTTCGGCAAGATGTGGCGCAGGTAGATGCGCCCCGGGCTTGCACCAAGCTGCCGCACTGCGGTCACATAGGCTTTCTCGTTGGCACTCATCGCAAGAGCGCGGGTGACGCGGGCGTAGCGCTCCCATCCGTGCAGGCCGATGAGCCCCACGAAAAGGAGCAGAGAATTGCCGAAGAAAGCAAGCACCGCGAGCGCCAGAACGAGAAAGGGCATGCTTGCCTGGAAATCGACACAGCCGAGAATGACCTGCTCTACCCAGCCGCGGAAGTGAGCGGCCAAAAAGCCAAGCGTGATGCCAAGGACGGCTCCGATCAACGTCGCGCCGAAAGCAATAAGGAGGCTGATGCGGATAGATATAACAAGGCGCGCCAGCACGTCGCGGCCGAGCTCATCCGAGCCGAAGGGATGCGCAATGGTTCCGCCGAGGCCGAGAGGTGCAGCGAGCCGATGGTGAAGGTCGAGGGCTGCATAGTCATAAGGAGCGAGGTGACTAGCGAATATTGCAACAAGAAACATGAGAACTAGCCAGGCGATCGCTATTCCGATCGCGCGGTCGCGCCACCACCACACCTTTGGCATCTTTGAAGACGGCAAAACCTCGTCTGCGGAAATGCTGGACAATTATCGCCTCCCGGAGCGCAAATCGCGCAAACGCGGATCGAGCATCCCGTAGAGCAGATCGATCGTCAGATTGGTGGAGATCATGGCGGCGGCTACGACGAGCAGGATGCACTGGACGACAGCCAGATCGCGACTGGCAACTGACACGACCAGCAGGCTGCCAATGCCTGGCCACGAAAACACGCTTTCAACGAGCACCGTTCCCGAGATGAGATTGCCGACCATGAACCCGACGACGGTCAGCACCGCTATCGCAGCGTTGGGCAGAGCGTGGCCGGTCACGACGCTTGGCCAAGGCACGCCCTTGGCACTCGCGGCACGAATATAGGGCTGTCCAAGCACCTCGAGCATGGCGCTACGGCTGAAGCGGGCTAAAACGGCCGCGCCGCCCAGACCAAGGGTGATCACGGGCAATACCAGATGGTGCCAAGTGCCCGCGCCCCCTGAGGGGAACCAGGAGAGCTCGACGGCGAAAGCGAGTACGAACACGAGACCAAGCACGAAAGATGGCACGGTGAAGCCCACGACGGCGACCATCATCACCAACCGATCAGCGAAACTATCCCGCCTGAGCGCCGCGTAGATTCCAGAGGGAATGCCGATCATCAGATTGAGGATCAGTGCCGGCGCAGTCAGCATTAGCGTGACAGGAATGCGCTCGGCAACGATGGCGATCGCGGCACGCCCGTCGCGCATCGACTGGCCAAGATCTCCATGAACGACCGCAAAGAGGTATCTGCCGTATTGCACCCAAAGCGGCGCATCGAGCCCCCAAGCTTTTCGGAAGGCCTCGACCGCTTCCGCCGGGGTTTCCGGCGACAACAACGCCAGGGCGGGATCGCCAGAGGCGCGCAGCACCACGAATGCGAATGTGACGACGATTGCGACGGTCAGGAACGCGCGTGCCAACCGGACCAATATGAAGCGAGCCATCATCTCTCCTTGTCGAGTTCGGCGCCGAGATCGCCGATTAGATGGCAGGCGACGCGCCGCCCGTCAGGCGCCGATTTGAGCTCTGGGGCGAACCGCGCACAAAGCGGAAGTGCGACCGGACAGCGAGGATGAAATGCGCAGCCGCTCGGTCGCGCAGCCGGATTGGGCGGATCTCCTTGAAGGATGGTGCGCGAGCGATGTCGTCCAGGCCTAGGCACTGCCGAAACGAGCGCCCGCGTATAGGGATGCAAGGGATCGAGAAGAACCGCCTCAGACGATCCTTCCTCGACGATGGTGCCGAGATACATCACAGCAATGCGATCGCTGATCAGCCGGACCACTCGCAAATCATGGCTGATGAAGATCATCGCCATGCGCCGCCGCTCCTGCAGCTCATGCAGAAGATTGACCACTTGCGCCTGGATCGAGACGTCGAGAGCCGATACTGGCTCGTCGCAGACAATGAGATCTGGATCGGTGGCCAGCGCACGAGCCAGGACGGCGCGCTGGCGCTGGCCCCCTGAAAGCTCAAGCGGAAAACGCCCGAGGTGGTCGGTCCTCAGCCCCACATCGGTAAGAAGCGCATTGACCCGCCCCTCTCGCTCCGACTTGCTGCCAAGCCCGTGAATTTCGAGCGGCTCGGCTATTTGCGCGCCGATCGTCAGGCGGGTATCGAGGGCGGCGAGCGGATCCTGAAAGACCATTTGGATCCGCATCCTGAGCCGTCGCCATCGGATATCGCCGATAGCGGGCAAAGCTTCTCCGTCGAAAATCACCGAGCCGGCATCCGGCCGGTCCAGGCCGATCAGGAGCCGGCCCACAGTCGACTTCCCGCAACCTGATTCACCAACCAGTCCGAGGCTTTCGCCGGGAGCCAGCTGCAGGGAGAGCCCATTGACCGCATGAATCATAGCCGGAGGTTGGAAAAGGCCCTGCGGCAATCGATAACTTCGGACAAGCCCATCGGCTTGGAGGATGGGCGGAGCGGTTGCGGTCATGCGGCCACGACCTCGCCCGCGGGCGGTTCGCTCGTGACATGCAAGCAGGCGGCCCTGTGTCTGATGTCGCCCTCCAGCGCGGCGAGCTCCATCGCCCAATCACGACAGCCTCCGATCCGCCGATCGCATCGAGGGGCGAACGGACAGCCCGGGGGAAACGCGGCTGCGTTTGGCACGACACCGGGAATGGCGAAGAGGCGTTGCCGGGGCCCATCCAGACTTGGAAGAGCCGCAAGAAGACCTCTCGTATATGGGTGAGCAGGTCGCGCGAAGAGACGGTCAGCGGGCAATTCTTCGACGATGTGGCCCCCGTAAAGCACCATGACACGTTCACAGATCTCGCTGACGACGCCGAGATCATGCGAGATCAGGACCAGTGCCATGCCTGTCTCGCGCTGAATTTGCCGCAGAAGCTCAAGAATCTGCGCTTGAATGCTGACATCCAAGGCGGTGGTCGGTTCGTCGGCGATCAAGATGTCGGGCTGTCCTGCAAGCGCCATGGCGATCATGATGCGCTGGTTCTGGCCACCGGAGAATTCGTGCGGATAGGCGCGAAGCCGGCGGGCTGCATCGGGTATGCCGACCTGGTCGAGCAGACGACGGGCTTCGGCAAGCGCCGCGCGCTGATCCATGCCACGATGGAGCCGCAAGACCTCTATGATCTGATCGCCCACCCTGTGCACGGGATTAAGCGCGCTCGCCGGGTCCTGGAAGATCATGGCGATCCGCCCGCCCCGCACCTTGTCGAGCCGAGAGGCTGTTGCATCGAGCAGCTCGTCTCCGGCCAGGCGTACGCTGCCCGTTATGTTCGCGCGTCCGGTCAACAGTCCGAGCGCCGCAAGCCATGTCACAGATTTACCGCAACCGCTTTCCCCGACCATGCCCAGCGACTCGCCGCGCGCGAGCGTGAGATCGATTCCGCGCAGCGTCGGCACATCATCGAACGTGACACGCAAATCTGCGATTTGAAGAAGCGGCTCCATGCGAAGTCCCTGTCCTTGCCGCATCACGAGGCCGCATCGGCTTTAAGCCGATCAAACGTATGCGTCATCGCGATCAGGTCCGGATCAGAGCTCTGTTGAACGGGCCGAAATTGAGGTCGAGCGTCAGTCCCGGCAGCCACGGCACATCGCGGCGTTTGCCATAGAACTGGCCTGAGACGTGCAAGATCACGCAAGGTGGATCGACATCGCTGATAATTTCAAGCATGCGACGGATGATCGGGCGGCGCTGCTCGCTTTGCACGGTATCCAGGAGCTTGGCGCCGAGCGCGAAATATTCCTCGTTCCGCCAAACTCCGATTGACTTCGGCAGAGTGCCGTTCGGACCGTATTCGCGCCAGGGATGGCCGAGATGATCCAGAAACAGCGCCGTATTTGACGTATCGAAGATCGCACGCACCGGCTGCCGCTGAATTTGCGCGAAATTTTCCATCATCTGGATTTTGACATTCAGGCCAACCGCACGCCACATCTCGATCATGGTCTGCGCGCCAGAGACCTGATTGGGGTAGTAGTTGCTGAGCAGACGATAGGTGATCAGCTCTCCCTTGTACCCGGCATCAGTCAGCAACTCCTTGGCCTTGCGGGCGTCGTAGGCAAGTGCGGGGAATTCGTCGATGTAGGCTTCCCCATAGCTCGGCAGCTGGTAGCCGTTCGGAATCGGGAGCCGGTCCTCCCACAAGCTCTGCACGATCAGCTTGCGATCTAGCGCAAGGCTCATCGCACGGCGAACACGCACATCCTTCAGAATGGGATCGGTCTGATCGAGCACGAGCGAGCGTATATTCTGCACGGCGCCACCCACGACCTCGAGATCAGCACGCCTCTGGATGCTCGCGAACTGGTCTGGCGAAATGTCAGTGGCGATGTCGAGCTCGCCGGCGAGCAGGCCATTTACGCGCGAGGAAAGTTCGGGAATGATGCGGTATTCGATGGCATCGAACGGCGGACGCCCGCCCCAATAGGCCTCATGGGCTGCCAAAGAGACACGAATGTCGAGCTTGTGTTCGATCAGCTTGTAGGGCCCGCTTCCGACAGGGGCTGTGGTCCAGCGCTCCCACGAGCCAGCCGCGAGGAAGGCGCGCTGGCTCACGATCTCCGACCCCCAAGCCGCCAAACGCTGCTCGAGCAGCGCGTCGCCGCCCTTTGCATGCACAACGACGGTATAGGGATCGACGATCTCGATCTTCTCGAGCCGATCGAGCGACTGAAGCGCCTCGGACATTCCGCTGCGTCCAGGTCCTGGCAGATGGTCAGGACCAAGGCTGAAGGCAACATCTTCAGCCGTCAAAGGCGACCCGTCGTGGAAAGCAACGCCCTTGCGCAAGTACAGCCGCAGCGACTGCGCATTGATCCGCTCCCAACGCTCGGCCAAGCCGGGCCGTAGCGCCATGTCGTGGGCGTGGTCGAAGGTAATCAGCGTATCGAAAAGCTGCGGCATGATCCGGCGAATGGCAGTATCGGTCGCGATCACGGGATCGAAGGATCGCGGAAATCCGGACATGCCGACTTTGATACGGCGACGCATCAATGCCTTAGATTCACCCTCCGCCGCAGTGCTAGCGCCTGAGGTGGCTAGCGCGCTTGCGGCAAGGCCACCTGCGATGGCTTGCCGTCGCGTCAGATCGATACGGGTCATCACCGTCTCCGGTTCCACATCCATTCGTGCGAATGCCACGTGCGCGAATGCTTATTTGCACAGACCTTCGCCAATCACCGAAATTGAACGCCTACGTCATTCAATTTGCGATTGTGCACGACCTTAAAAGCCTGAACTGCTACGGCAGGATGACATCCATCGAATAAGTCGATGTAAACTTGCGACCATGCGATGGTTGGCGCTCGCGTCGCAGGCTCATGAAGAGGCAAGAGCCAGGCAGACGCGTCGAGCGCGACATCAGCAGTCGTCCCCTTGCCGGCGCCTGGAGATCACCTCTTGAAAAGCTGTCGACGGCAATCGAACTCGGCGAGCCAGGTCACGGACATCGTCAAGAAGGCGGATTTTATGCGCGATATGTCGTTTATAGGCGGCGACCCGGCTATAGACATCGAATAATGTGATGGAGCTTCGGCATTGCCGTGGACAATCAGCGGACACCCAGAAGCTACCGGAGCAGAAATGGCTGCCGAACACAATGAAGTGCCGCTCAATGCTATCAGGGTCTTTGTGACCATTGCCCGCGAGGGAAGCGTAACCCGTGCGGCGAGCACATTGGGAACGACACAGAGCTCGGTCAGCCGCTATTTGGCTGTGTTACAGGACTACTTCGGCACGGATCTTGTTCAACGCCGAGGCCGTCGGAGCGAATTGACAGAATTCGGGAGGCTCTTTGCAGACGCCGTCGCCGAGCCGCTTGACACGGTGTGTTTTACCGCGAAGAGAATGCGGCGCAGGAACAGAACGGATCCCAATCGAATTGTGGTCCACACATCTCTTTCCACCTTCGCCCACTCCTTCCTGATCCCGAACCTTCAAGCGTTCTCTGCCGAGATGGGCGGCGTTGTCGTTGACGTGATCAGTTCATTGTCTCCGCCGAGATCCTCGGACAATTTCGACATCTTGCTTACGCGCGATCTGTGTGTCGCTGAACCGGCTGACGATTGGGCCGTCTACAACGAGATGCTCGTCTGCGTAGGCTCTCCAACTCACGTCCTGGGAAAAGCTCTCTCAACTGCCCGCTCAATGCCGATCCTGAATATCACGTCGCGGCCCGACATACTGCCGACCTGGCTCAGAGCCATGAACCTGACGGCGAGTGACATCAAGTCGGGGGCCCGATACGATCATCATTACCTTGCTTTGCCGGCTGTCATAACCGGAAAATGCCTGCTGGTCGCGCCCGAAATCATCGTCAGCGATCTCGTGCGTACAGGGGCTCTCCATGTCATACCGGGATCGCGTACTTCTAGCGGCATGCAATATCGGGCTTATGCGGTGGACCGAAGCGACAATCTCGAGGTCGCTCGCGCCTTTTGCCGATGGGTTGCGCGGCTCTGCAAGAAGTCCGCGATTCCAGAAGCCGGCTAGCACGTATTTGCGTGATAACCGACGTTTGATCGATTTTCGGAATCTTAGCGTCCCATTTGCACATATCACCTGCAAGCTCGTCGTTTCGCGAGCACCGCGGCCAGCACGCCGTTGAAGACATCAACCGCACCCTGCCACAACCGCTTGGCCTTCAAACGGCCCGACTACGACGGTTGTGAGATCGCCGGTTAATCAGCCAAAGCTCAGGTCGCATCTCCCCCGCCCTTACGACCGCGACGGAGCAAGGCGCGATAGCCGCCTCGCATGAGATGCAAACCGGTCTTGACCAGACGAATGGTCCGGCTGCGCAGATCGTGCGTTTTCCAGCCGCCATCAGGAATGCGATGCTTGCCGAACAAGCCTTGTGCGATTTCGCGATAGCTGTGTCCTTCCGAAGCTCCATCGACTGCGCGCAAGGCGAGGATGAGCCTACGACGGGTCAAGATTGGCAGCGTCAGAGACGGTGGTCCCACGGGCCGCCTGTCGAGCGCCAGCCAAAATCGATCAGCTGCCTGCGAACGAACCAAGAAATCGCGGTCGAACGGCAGGTCGACCGCAAGAGATGAGCGGCCATGTGGAAGTTCTGTTAGCCACAGACGATGCTTCTCTCCTCCGAGCGCCACGATCGCATGCCATCCATCCGGCGCATGTCGAAGTTCGCTAGCCCTCAGCGTTCTGAAATCCAGCTCAAACCCCACTGCCGAGTGGCCAGCCGCCCGCACGTGCAGCACGGTCGCTAGCGCTTCGGGCGCCCAGAAAATGGCCTGTTGGTCGAACGCCTTTTGCGGATCAGCTGCGAAAAGACAGTCCCCACTGCCGTCTGAAATGGTCCGTCATCGCGCCGGATCGTTCGCTCGTCGCCAGGGCCATATAGTTGCGCTGGTACTCGCCATTGCGGCGTAGCCATTCCCAGGCGATGTCCACAGCTTCCGCTTTTTTGGCGTCAGGATAGGCTTTCTCTGATCTCCAGTCAGCACGTGTCATCGTATCACTTTCCCTGTATGTCTTTCACGCATCTGCAGGGAATTGCAGCCCGACGAATGTGACTATTTCTGGTTGCAGCAATATAGATGTTCGCGATTGACGCGGTTACGCGATGTGATGATCTAGTTTTGCGATCGGTCATCACCAAAAATGACGACTGTTTCAAGCGCACTTATTCCTTGGTCCTTGGCCAACCGCGCTGCAGCAGATGCCGAAAGCCATGATGCGCCGCCCACTTGGCACGAGCCAGATGGCTTTCAAAAGTGCGGCGGGCGCGCTCTGGATCCAGGCTAGCATCAACACCAAGCACAAGGCGCGCAACTTCCCGCCAATCAGCGTTATCGGCTTCGGCATCCAGCAGACGCATATACGTTGCGGCATGTTGCTCGTCATATGGCGTGAGCTGGGGCGCATCAGGCGCCAAATCGGCGATCTTGTAATCGGGCGGCACGGCCTGAAAGTCCTACCAGATTGAGAAGCCTCGGTTTGAGTGATGCTAGCCGTATTCACAGCTTCTTCGTAGAGAACCGATTGTCGCGACCTGCAGGAACACACGCGCCAAGGCATACCTACGCGGCCGTGACTGCCGTTGTTCCGTCAATTCGGTCCCGCCGACCATCCCCAGAATGCCATTAATCGCTATCACGAGAACCGCCGTACGCCCTCTGAACCAGGTGGCCGACATCGGATGCAGCTCGCCGTAACTCTTCAGCCAGGCAGGTTCGCAGACTAAATCCAGTGCCGCTCCTTTGTTCGGATAAGGCGCGGACTCTACTCTTCCGCATTTATGGGCAAACGTAACGCAATAGTATGGTTATAGCCAGTGGTTTGATGGCCTACCGAATGGCTGCTTTAGCGCATGAAAGCTCGTGCGCTTGTCGCCTGGAATGTGCGCCGGATCCGCGTAGATCGCGGTATTTCGCAAGAGCGATTGGCATATGATGCCAGGATCGACCGTGCCTATATGGGCGGCATTGAGCAGCAATCCCAGAACCCGACAATCGATATTCTCGACCGCATCGCAGATACGCTTGGAGTTCATTTGTCTGAATTTTTCATCCAACCGCCCAAGGGGGCCACGGCTCCTGAGACGTTGCGCAAGGGTCGAAAGCCCAATCCCCCACGCAACAGAAAGAAATAATACTTCCTGGGCACGAGCTTTATACTTGCTGCCAAGACAAAAATATTGCTGCATGAAAAACGTGGCCGTGAACTTGGGTACGGTTTTATGATCGGACCACCTCGGCTGCGCCATTTCAGCTCTTCTAGCGACTCGCCTTCCGCCAAGGAAACTGGTCTTCCGGGATTATCTTGCGCCTGTAGGAGCGCACACCATTGAGGCGATCGGGAAGATTGAGCTGAACGGACGAGTACGAAATTTGGCAGTGCCGGATTAGCTTCTGAGCAGAAGTCATTGGCTTAAGCACAGTCTTGACGGGTGGCCTCGCCGCACCATTCATCACCTGTAGGGATTTGACTCGAGCAACTCGCGAGCATGATGTCTTGGTCTGTCTCGTAGAAAATGCATCCATCTCACACTGGAAGTACGTTAACTCCGATTAGCGCGAGAGATCCTTTTTCTTCGCGAGCGCCTTCACTCCCAGCGCACTCATTTTCTTCAATCTGTTGGTGAAAAGAACGCAAAGACGCCCTGATGCGGTAGGTACGTTCTGCTCAATCCTACCGAAGGCATGCCTTCCCCAGAATTGGTAGCGCGACTCGCCTGGGCTTTGCGGTAGACTTGGCCATCGGAATTGACGCGCGCCAACTAGAACGGCCCAATGCTTGCCGCAACCCGCAACGATCATGTGAGACGGCCAAAATCGTGACGGTTCTCCAAACATGTTACGGCCGGTCGTTCCTGAGCCGCGACCCAAGGACGGTGTTGCAGATGCCAGACCCGACAGATGATCCCCTCATTCCAAATGTACTCGCAGCCTCCTCGCACGTGTGCCTCGTCAAACCGGTGCAGTTCGTGCCCGGAGGCGCCAAGCGAGCTTTGCTGACAATCCCGACCGCAACGACGACTTTTTGCGCTCGGCAAGCGTTGGGCAGCGAACGTTCGGTGTGATGTTCGCCGAGCAGCTCATGGGCCCAAGTGTAGCACCCATCTCTCGTAGCCGAGAACGGCGATGCGCTCGCAAAACTTGAGATGATCGATCTATTACAGCGAGCCGAGCATGAGATGGTGCGGGAGTCCCAAATTATGATGCAACAAACTCGTGGTCTAATGGTTATGAAGCTTATCGAATATCGTTCCGGAAGCTCCACCCGATCGATGGTCTTCGTTGGCAAGAATCGTTTTGGAAAGTGGGTGGTCCGCGAACAGAACGGCATTTTTGGCGGCGTGTTCGCAACCCGGGAGCAAGCGCTCAAATACGCACTCTTCAAGAATGGCCAACATTCAGACTCTATCCTAGAGGTATCTCGAGAGATCGAACTCATATTCCAAAGATCCGCAGGAAGCGCATGGTCTAATAGATCGGCTTAATTGGACAAGCTTATTTGACTTTGCTGCAGCCCGCGACTTAGAGCGCCACGCCCTTATGTGAGGAATGCACGTCCTTCGTCCAAGAGATTGGGCACGTGCTCAGGACAAACAGCACGTCGACAACCGTCACGCCGCGCCGGACTGCTGACACCTTGAACCACAGCGATCATCCAGACTTCTCAAGTCGAGCAGCGCTTCTAACCGCCAGCGCCTGGCCCATGTCGCTGACATAACCAAGGGCCGGACCAACAAGTTTTCTGGCGACGATGCGCCGGAGTTCATCGCCTTTCGCAATGAGGATGAACCCTCCGTCAGCGATAATTTGCGATGCTTCTTCACAATTGGGACAAACTGTATCGCTCCGAGTCCCTGACCGTCACCGACTTACTCGACGGGAGGACACGACTTCGCACTATGGAAGTAGGCAACCAAGTCGAGCGTGAGAATGGGTCACTTAGTCGATCCGCCTCCCAGCCGAGCATGCGCTGATCGGGCGTAGTGCGGCAAAGCGCCGGCGCGGCACCTGCAGCGCAACAACCTCGGAAGAATTGCTCGCTAGAAGCGAGCTCGACGGCATCGAGCAGTCCGGCGAATAGATCGGAAGCTAGTTCCGGTGGACACTATCTACTTTGGCAGTTGAGCTAGCGGTACGCTCATGTCACCGATTGCTTGGTGAACATTAGCCTGACAAGAACAGCAACGGGTTTTCGCGATGCTTCGTAAACACCATCTGTGTTCGCTCTGCTCTGATCAAGTCAACTCGTCGCCTGCGCACTCATGTTTGCTCGAACCGCTGCCCGTGGATTCTCGGACCTAACGCTATGGTTTGAGGACATAGAAGCGTAACCCAGCATGGCAGGAGATAAGTATGATTGCACGTTCCCACGGAAGCGGGTTGCCGACTGCAATCGCATCGCGACTGAACCTACCGCTGATCGTCGCGCCCATGTTCTCTGTATCTGGGGTCGAACTTGTCACTACCGTGTGCCGGTCGGGAGCGATTGGCGCATTTCCGACCATCAATGCCCGATCGGTCGAGGAGCTAGATCATTGGCTAAGCTGCATTAAGAAAGATCTGGCGAAACCGGATCGAGTGGCGGCGCCGCACTGCCCAAACCTTCTCATGCGCCAGGCGCGGATGAAGGATGATCTCGCCTGTATCGTGCGCCACAAGGTGGAGATTGTGATAACCAGCATGGGATCGCCGACAGCTGCTATCGGGCCGCTGCACGAAATTGGCTGCCTGGTGTTCTCAGACGTCGCATCGCTGCGCCACGCGGAGAACGCCCTGAAAGCCGGTGCGGATGGCTTGATTCTGCTTACCGCGGGAGCTGGAGGCCATACAGGTTGGGCCAATCCATTTGCTTTTGTTCGCGCTGTTCGCACCATGTTCGATGGTCCAATCGTACTCGCCGGTGGTATCACTGACGGTGCTTCGCTCGCAGCTGCGCGTTTGCTCGGGTGTGATTTAGCCTATATGGGGACTCGCTTCATTGCCACGTTGGAGAGCATGGCAAGCATTGCCTATCGACGAATGTTGGTGGATACCACGCTCGATGACGTTGTATTGACCAGGGCTTTTACAGGGCTCCCAGTCAACATGCTGAGGCCATCAATCGTAGCCTGCGGGCTTGACCCGTCTACACTCGACGAAACCGTGTCAGAAGCGCAAGCCAAACAGAGATTTGGTGGCAGCTCCGGCGAAGGACCGCGGCGGTGGATCGATATCTTGAGTGCTGGTCACTCGGTCTCAGGCGTGCGCTCGATCATGGGTGCCGCCGAGCTCGTGCAGCAGGTCGCCGCAGAATATAGGGCGACCTTGGCGAACTGCGTCTGATGCCAGTCCCACCTGTGCTTACGCGGATCTGCCCTTTGAGATCCATGCGGCCGTCAACCGAAAGACACTGGTCCGCCATGAACCAATGCGGCAACTCGTTGTGAGGCGCGCTGCATCGGGGAGGCGAGCATCTGTCTCGTTCCGTACAATTGCGACCAGCGATCAACCTTTGCGATACCGGTCGTGGCGCTCATTCCCAATTCTACCAGATGCGCCTACCGCCATGACCGAGTACGTTCGCTGCAGCGCAAACAAGAGAGCTGGTCGTCAGCACCGTAGGGCCACGCTGCTCGACACGTTTCACTCCATGAAGTCGCTCGTCTTCAGGACATAGCCGAGGGCCTCAGCGTCGGCCGAAACCGCCTTTTCTCTAGCGGTAATCGATCCGAGATAAAAGGGGCTAATGATGGTGAGGTCGCGCCAGCGGCGCGATGCAGCCCTTTAACCGCGTGCGCTCGCGGAGCTTCACGATGCTGGAGCTGGCGGCTGGAACTGGTTCTGCTTGGGTGAAATCGTCGCCTGAACCCGAACCAACAGGATTGCTGAAGCCGTTGACTAAAAGTCGAGCGCTTTGTGGCAGCGCGGGATCGCAATGCATTCGCTTGTGGCATCCAACGCAGTCGTTTCACGCGCCATTGCCTGCCTCCAATTTTTGGTAGTGTACACAACGACCTCACATGCGGTTCAAGAAGCGTGAACACCGCGAGACGAGTTTGCACATCAAACTTGACCGGGGGTGAAGTTGCAGGGCGAGAGCCGAGCCCATGGAGCTGAAGGCGCCGTATCAAATTGCGGCGAGTGAGGCCCCAAGGATCTAAAGCGTTCGTCGAGGGGCCGCGGCGCTGCGATTAGGCGGCGGTTAAGGATTGATGGTCAGTCGAATTGGCGATGCCGTGAATATCGTACCGAGGACGATTGTTTATGGGAGCCGCAACCGGGAGGTGACCCCAGCGTTCCTGCGCCCTCAAATGCGTGAAGACTGTGGCGCCGGCCCTTCCCAGGACCAAATACCCACGCAATGCGTCTTGGTCTTACGAAACGGTGCGATGGCCGCCCCATCTTACTAAAGCAGGAGAGCTACGATGATCGGAACTTCCAAATTGTTTCGTGGCATCATCTCGGGTGAGAGACGGCGCAGTCATTCCGACGTCGCAGATCGCGCTACGCGCATCGCGGGGGGGCTCGCTCGACTCGGCGTTCGGGAAGGCGACAGCGTGTGCATTCTGATGCGGAATGAGATCGCATTTGTGGAGGTCACCCATGGAATCATGCAGCTCGGAGCTTATGCTGTGCCAGTGAACTGGCATTTCAAGCGTCAGGAGATCGAGTATATTGTGGCTGACTCCGGAGCGCAGGTGCTGATAGGGCATACAGACCTTTTACATCAACTAGGACATGACGCCCCATACAACTTGATTCTGGGCGTAGCAACGCCGCCGGAATTGGTAAGGGCATACAAGATCGATCCCGCGCTTCTCGCAATGCCGCGGTTCGCACGTGATTTCGAAAACTGGATTACGGATCAGCCCTCTTGTGCGGCTTTGCCCGCAGCCCAGCCGACGACTATGATCTATACGTCTGGTACCACGGGGCGTCCCAAAGGGGTACGTCGCATCCCGCCAGTCGGCGAGCAGGCCGTGGGACTGGAGCATGTGCGCACGATAATTTATGGGCTAGGCGCTCGCGCGCTGGTGCCAGGACCGCTCTACCACTCCGCACCAAATTTTTTTGGAATTTGGTTCAGCCGACGCGACGGCGCGATGGTGCTGATGCCGCGTTTCGAACCTGAGGAATTGTTGCGACTGATCGAAGCGGAGAAGATCGACACCATTCTCATGGTACCGACCATGTTTGTACGCCTCATGCAACTGCCCCAAAGTGTACGAACGAATTATGACATTTCGTCGCTGCGCCACGTGATCCATGGAGCCGCGCCCTGCCCCCCGGAGGTAAAGCGTGCCATGATTGAATGGTGGGGTCCCATTATAAATGAGTTCTACGGCTCGACAGAGGCGGGTGCTGTGACGTTTGCGAGCTCGCTGGACTGGCTAGCAAAGCCCGGAACGGTCGGCAGACCTCTGCCCCACGTCGAGCTGCGCGTGATCGGTGTGCACGGACAAGTTTTGCCAGCAGGGGAGATTGGAGAGATTTACTCGCGAAATGCGTATTACCCGGGATTCACGTACCACAACAGACCCGAGACACTCGTCGAGATAAATCAAGACGGCTTTATCGCCTCCGGCGATCTCGGCTTTGTCGACGCGCATGGCTATCTATTCCTATGCGACCGGATGAACAACGTGGTGATTTCCGGTGGGGTCAACATTTACCCGGCTGAGATCGAAGCAGCTCTACATATGTTGCAGGGCGTCCATGACTGCGCAGTCTTCGGCGTTCCCGATGCGGAGTTTGGCGAGGCACTGATGGCAGTGGTCGAGCCCCAACCCGGTGTTATGCTTGACGTCCTGGACATGCGCGAGAAGCTGAAGACAGTGTTGGCCGACTACAAGGTTCCAAGGCAGATCGAGATCCGGACCAGCCTGCCGCGCGAAGACTCAGGCAAAATCTTCAAGAGGCGACTGCGGGATCCTTATTGGGAAGAGTTGGGCAGAAAGATTTGACGGACATGAAGGCGGCGACAATTGACCGATGGGCCACCGCCGTTCACTTTCATTGTGACTATTCGGCTGTACATCGAACAGTCGCCATCCACCATGGTCCGAGCCGCAGAACAACTAGGTCTTCCGGCGTGCGATGCTCTTCGCCAAGCGTCTGGACCGCGGCTACCTTCTACGGCCTTTGTCAACCGTTTTGAAGACAGCTTCCGACCGGCCCTTTTGGGAACGTGGGACATCTTGATTCATGTGGTGTACTCGGTGAGGACGCCGAGTGGTCTCGACGGCCGCTCAGTCTTCATGGCGGATTGTTTCCCTCTTTATGATGGGCGTCAGAGGGGAACAGTATCGATCTCGGGGTCAGCTTGAAATTTCGTCACTTGTAGTCTGTCCGGGTGAACTGATAGCCGCAGGACCACACCGCTGCCGTAAATCTATTAATGACAATGGCGGTGCCGATGTCAGAGCCATTTACCGAGTAAACGCCGCCGTTCAACAAGCCGGCCAGCAAGATAACCGCCCCCAAAACAAACAGCCTGTCCAATTCGGCCCCGCCGATTTACAGGACATCAACCATAAACACGCGAGATGCGATCATGCCCGAGAATCCCGAGCTAGTGCGGCATTGAACAGCTCGATAGTTGCCAGCCAATAGGAAGTTGGCAGTTCCTTTCTGAGGTGCGGGCGCTCCGGGCGCACGAGTGCGTTTGGGTCGGCTTCCTCGTGCAGGACGATGAAAAACAAAAGTCCTCGCGCCGAACTTGGGTGCAAGCAACGGCGACGAGGATTGGGATCAGGCGTCGGGTCCTTCTACGATCCCGACCGCAGCAATAACCAAAATCGAAAGCTTACTTCCGCCCTGTAGGCTTCTTATGATCCGGGCGCTGCGTCAGCGCAGAGGCCGCGAGCGTCTTGATTTCTTTGTTCGTCAGGGTGCCGGGTTTCTGCAAGCCTTTCGAGGCGATACTACCAACTCCTTTGCCGGTTTTCTCGTTCTTACCCACGGTGAAGTTCCTTTCTAAGTTGTGACGCGACTCAGAGAGCCGCGACACGAGTGTACCACTCCTGGGTAATAGAGATCAGTTGTCCACGCTTTTTGTAGGGGCCGCGCTTCTTTGGCGGGCCTTTGCGCTAATCAATCAACGTAACGATGTCGCTCATCTCCAACGGCGATGAAACAAGTTCGGCAGCCATGGCGAGCGTCCGGCCCTTGAGTGATTTGTGCGGCTTCACTAGGTTGTACCAGACGAAGTAGAGCGACAGCGCATGACAGTGGTTCACGCCTTTCTTTGAGACGTTGGTAAGGCGCCTGAACTGGCGCATTGACATGCACATTGAGAGGTTCTGGCGCTCTACGTAAGACGTGGAAATGTCCGCTACGTCGGGCGAACCAACGATCAAATCCTTATCGATGCGGATTAGCTTGACCAGGCTGTGGCGCTTCTGCGGCTGCGGATCGCTGCCCTAAAGGTTCACAAGCAGGCCACGCCATCCCGGTCGAGCTCGTTGCTCACTGCATGAAGGTAAGCCTTTTTTTGGCCGTCGGTGATGAGCTGGACCCGGTTGGCGAGGCGGGGCTAAGGTCGGCAATGAAGTCGTTGGTCGCGCTCGCGTCGCGATCCCCGACAAGCCAATTCAGGATCAGCTTGGAGTCGGTCGTCGATAGCAGTCCATGTCCACGCGTCTGCCGGTCCAATCGGGCGGCTTTGGCGCTCGCGACGTTTGGGATCAGGCAAAACTCCAAATTTCGTCGCATTGAATGCGCTGGAGCTTCACGCTGCGCACGGTCGATTATGGAAGGCGGTGCAAGCGCTGCCGGCATCAACCAAGAGCTTGGTAAGCGTGTTCAAGGAAACTTGCGCCACCCGCCAGATGGGACGCACGGAAGAACCCTCGCAGAGCCGGGCGCGGGTGTCGAGCTTGTTCATCCGTTCTACCCCATAGAGCGCTGGATCGGTTCGCCGATGGCCATTGCCGTTGATGATCCTGGTTCCGCAGCAGTTCAACGTAGGGGCGCCGCGCCGATTGGGTCCACGCCATTGGCAAGCGGCGAAGAAACACCCCGGCGGCGGCAGGCAGCCTCGACCGTATTTCTGAGCAGGCACGCGATGGTCATCGGACCCACACCGCCCGGGACTGGTGTCAGCGCGCCGGCAATGGTGCGAGCGCCCTCGAAATCCACATCGCCGACCAATTGCTGATTGCCATCGCGTTCGATCCGATTGATGCCGACGTCGATAACAATTGCACCAGGCTTGATCCAGTCGCCACGAATAAACTCTGCTCGTCCGGCCGCTGCGACCAGGATGTCCGCTCGACGACAGACCGAAGGCAAATCCTCGGTCTTGGAGTGAGCTATAGTAACCGTACAGTTTTCTCGTAACAGGAGTTGTGCTAGCGGCTTTCCGACTATGTTTGAACGGCCTACGATGACTGCAGAAAGCCCGCTAAGATCCTTTCGGACGCTCTTGATCAAAAGCATACAGCCGAGCGGCGTACAGGCGACCAAAGTGGACGCGCCGAGCGACATGTTGCCGACGTTAATGGGATGGAAACCGTCAACGTCCTTTGCCGGATCAATCGCAGCAGTCACTTTCTGGGCGTCAACGTGAGATGGCAGCGGCAGTTGAATGAGAATGCCGTCAACGTCTTCGGCGGTGTTCAAGCGCGCGATCAGCGCCAGAATGTCACTTTCGCTGGTTGAGGCGGGTAATTTGTGATGGAACGAGCGCAATCCCGCTTCGACCGACCGGCGCACCTTGTTGCGAACGTAAACCGAACTGGCAGGATCGTCGCCAACAAGCACGACGGCAAGGCCAGGCGTCGCCCCGCGCTCCGCGAGATCTAGAACGGCGCCGCGCAAAACCGCGTGTAGCTGCCTGGCCACGGCAACACCGTCGATCACCACTGCGCTCATTGCGTGTTCAACCGCATCAAGATGCTCATCCAAATACCACCGTGCGATCCCCGTTCAACAAGACTCGATTCTCCGCGTGGAACTTTACGGCGCGCGTCAATACCGCCGCCTCGACATCCCGTCCGACGGCCGAGAGTTGCTCCGGCGTGAGGGAGTGATCAACGCGTAGGACGTCTTGCTCGATGATCGGCCCCTCATCCAGCTCGGCCGTGACATAGTGCGCGGTCGCACCAATCAACTTGACGCCTCTTGCCTGGGCCTGATGATACGGTCGAGCTCCCTTGAAGCTTGGCAAGAACGAGTGATGGATATTGATGACCCGGCCGAACATCTTCTGGCAGAGTCCATCCGACAAGACCTGCATGTATCGGGCTAAAACAATCAAATCGATACGTTCCTGCTCGACCAACCCCATCAGTTTTGCCTCTTGCGCCAGCTTCGTATCGCCAGTGATTGGCAGATGATGGAACGGAATGTCATAGGACGCAGCGAGGCGGAAGAAGTCCTTATGATTCGAAACGATCAAGGGAATCTCGACATCGAGCATTCCGGTGGAATATTTGAACAGAAGGTCGTTGAGGCAGTGCCCCGCCCGCGAGACCATAATCATGAGCCGCGGCTTCGACCCGAAATCATGCAGTTGCCACGTCATGTCAAACAGATTTGCGACCTTGGCAAACTCCGACTGTAAGCGTGAGGTTGCGATTTCATCGAGCGCCTCGAACGAGAGGCGCATGAAAAGTTTCCCCGCGCTGCGATCGGAGAACTGAGCGCTGTCTCGGATGTTGCATCCATGGTTGGCGAGAAAGCCCGAAACGGCATGAACAATGCCAATCCGGTCCGGACAGGAAAATGTCAGGACGAAATCCGGACGATCGGTTCGTTCCTTCGACGAGCCAAAGACGGACGGACTCCGTGCATCGGGGCTTTTGGCGGGTGCCGTGTTGACTTCAGACACAACACTTACCACTCAAGAAGCCGCCGCAGACACGGTAACAGCGCCTTCGATGTCCTTCACCCGATTGTTCGCCGGATCATAGAACGCGCGCAGCGAAGCGCGTGCGGGCACACGCACGCCGGCAACCTCGATCTCAAGTTTTCCGCTCTGCAAATAGGTCGCATCCACTCCTCCCCCGTCGGGGTTCTCGACATAGCCCAGACCAAGGGAAGCGCCGATGCTGTGACCGTACATGCCGGACGTGACACGCCCTACGAGCCGCCCCGCGTGCCAGATCGGTTCATTGTGGTAGAGAAGTAGCGCGGGATCCTCGAGGGCTATGTGGACCATCTTGCGTTTGGGTCCCACTTCTTTTTGACGCAGCAAGGCATCGCGCCCGATGAATCCTTGCGGCTTCGACCAAGCGATTGCGAAGCCGAGCCCGGCCTCCAGCGGGGTATCTTCGTCGGTGATGTCGTGGCCCCAGTGCCGATAACCCTTTTCCATTCGTAATGAGTTCATTGCATGGTAGCCGGCAAGGCGCATGTCGAATGAAGCCCCCTCTTCGACGAGAGCGTCGAACACGCCCTGGACGAACTCGGTCGGCACGTACAATTCCCAACCCAGTTCACCGACGTAAGTAATGCGGCTCGCCCGCACCTTGGCATAACCAAGCTCGATGATCTTCGAGCTCGCAAAGGGAAACGCACCGTTGGACAGATCTGCATCGGTCAGCTTGCTCAGCAAACTCCTGGACTTAGGGCCCATCACGCTCAGGACGGCGTAGGCGGAACTGACGTCGATTGCCAGCGCCCGGGCACCTTCTGGAATATGGCGCTTCAACCAGGCGAAATCTCTGACTTGGGTGCCCACCGCGGTTACGATGAGAAATCGCTTTTCTCCTTCGCGGGTGATCGTCAGATCTGCCTCAATGCCACCACGCTCGTTGAGCCACTGAGTATAGACGATGCGCCCGACCGGAACTGAGACGTTGTTTGCACAAATTTGATTGAGAATGTGCTCGGCGTCATCGCCCTCGAAAACGAATTTGGCGAAAGAGGATTGGTCGAACAGCCCGACGCTCTCGCGAACCGCACGATGCTCCGCCGCGGAATAGTCGAACCAGTTTTGCCGCCCGAAACTGTATTTATACTTGGCCTCGTACCCCTCGGGCGCATACCAATTGGGCCGTTCGAAGCCCGCGACCTCACCGAAGCAAGCCCCCCGCGAGAGCAAGCGATCGTGTAGTGCCGAACGTCGGACGCCTCTCGCCGTCTCCGCCTGCCGGAACGGCCAGTGCATCGCGTACAGCAACCCAAGCGACTCGACCGTTCGATCCCGTAGATAGCGACGATTGGACTGGAAAGGCATGACGCGCCGTATATCGACGTCCCACAGGTCCATCGGCGGATGACCATCGACGATCCAATCGGCGAGCACCTTGCCTGCTCCGCCGGCCGAACGAATACCGATGGAATTGAAGCCTGCCCCCACAAAGAGATTTCGCACCTCCGCCGTCTCGCCCAGCATATAACGATCGTCGGGGGTGAAACTCTCGGGTCCATTGAAGAACAACTGGATTCCCGTCTTCCCCAGTATCGGAACGCGACGGATCGCCCCCTCAAGCAAGGGCTCGATGTGCTCGAAATCATCCGGCAACGTATCGAACTCGAAACTCTCGGGAATCCCGTCCATACCCCAGGGCTTTGCAACCGGCTCGAACCAGCCGACCAGCAACTTGCCGGCATCTTCCTTGAAATAGGTGCAGGCATCCGCATCCCGCAGCACGGGAAGATGTTTTTTTATATCAGGCAGCGGCTCGGTCACGACATAGAAGTGCTCGGCCGCGTGGAGCGGCACTGTCGTCCCCGCGCTTGCACCGAGATCCCGCGCCCACATGCCTGCGCAATTGACCACAAACTCGGCAGCGATTTCGCTGTCCTTGGTACGAACACCGATCGCGCGGCCGTTTTCAATCATGATCCCGGTTACAGCAGTGCCCTCAAATATTTTCGCCCCGCGATTCTTGGCGCCCCTCGCCAGCGCAAGTGTCGTGTCCACAGGATTGGTCTGACCATCTTTTGGAAGATGGACCGCACCCACGACATTTTCGGTCGCCATCAACGGCCAAAGATCGCCCGCTTCCCTCGCAGTCAAGACGTTCACTTCCAGCCCGAAACAACGAGCCATTGAAGCTCCGCGCTTCAACTCTTCAAAGCGCTCCTGATGACTGGCGATTGCCAATGATCCGATCTGACGGTAGCCGGTGTTTTGACCGGTCTCTCTTTCGAGCTGATCATACAGTTCTGTCGTGTATTGGGCCAATCGCGTCAGGTTGTGGGTTGCCCCGAGTTGACCAACCAGCCCGGCGGCGTGCCATGTCGTTCCGGAGGTAAGCTGCTTGCGTTCAAGCAATAGGACATCCCTCCAACCTCGTAGAGTAAGATGGTAGGCGAGGCTACAACCCATGATACCGCCGCCGACAATGACGACTTGGGCCGACTTCGGAAGATCCGTCACACCTGAAGCTCCTAACGATCCTTCGTGAAGAAATCTCATATTTTTTCACAAAAGTGAATAGCTTTTTCACGCCCATAGGTTTTTTTTCGGTGTTGTGGCCTCTATAAAGAATCGGGTAGTCGGGAGCTCATGTTGCAAGCGCTCCAAATGGATTGAGCCACTCGGGCGGTTTGAATGCTGGAAGGTGGCTTTGTGGCTGCAGGCGGCTGGTCGCGATAGGCACGCCGCCCGCATTGAAGGACGAGAGAGCCCATGGCGATTAGATCTTTACGCGCAGCTGAGGAATGGGCGGCCTCTGAAACAAAAAGCGGAATGGATTTGGAGGCTGCCGTCGGTGGCCAGATCCGCGAACTACGGAAGATCAAGAAGCTGACGCTCACCCAGCTTGCTCAGGCCGCCGGCATTTCGGTCGGCTATTTGAGCCAAGTCGAACGAAATCAATCGAAGCTGCCGATCGGTGTTCTGAAGAAGCTAAGCGACGCTCTCGGCGTACATATGAATTGGTTCTTCAACGGGAACATGCAGGCTGCGCCGGGCGAACGGGACATCGTCGTTCGTAAAGCGCACCGTCGCCGATTGACATTCACCGGCCTCGGGATCGCCGAGGAGCTTCTCTCACCCAACCTCGCTGGCCCTCTAGAGCTGCTCTTAAGTACGATTGAACCGGGGGCCGACAGCGAAGAATACAGCCACGACGGCAACGAGGCGGGTATTGTGATTGCGGGGCAACTGAACCTTTGGGTTGACGGCAAGCTGTTTCAGCTTGAGGAAGGAGACAGCTTCTCCTTTAGCAGCACCTTGCAACATCGCTGCGCAAATCCCGGAACGGTGCCAGCTAAAGTGGTTTGGGTCATTACGCCGCCGCACTACTAGATAAGTGGAGATCCGAGAATGGCTCAAGCCCAATCAGATGAATCCATAAGATGTCATTAAGGAGCATAGAGACCAACCGTTGCCGCCTCTGCCGCCGTTGCAAACAACCGGGCAAGAAAACGGCGCAAGGTCGGTTGGTCATCACTTAGTCGCGCGGCTTTCTTGAACTGATGATCGCGACCGCTGCATTCGCTCCCGAGCGACTGGGGCATACGATAGAAGCTACACAAGTCGCGCTGGTCGTAAGAGAAATGGATCCGCTGAAACGGGCTGGCGATCTGCGCTATGAAGCGGTGCCTGTTAGCGATGCATCTCCCTCCCCCCGGGGAGGCAAACCTGTCTGCGCCAGAACCTTGTCTGTAACCGATGATAGTCCTCGCCATTGGCAAGATCGTTGCTACGGAACGAAATGGACACTCCGTCCTAAAAAAGATGCCGGCCAATTTGTCTGGGCGCATTCCGCCTGCGTGCATTGATAGGGTCCTCAGCCGGTTGCGCTGGTGAAGACACCCAAACTGCCATTCCCACATTTCACAAACGCAGTCCCGTGCGGACCGCAACAGCAGGTAAGCACGTGAAATTTCTGATTAAAATTTCATGTTGACAGAATTTTCTTCTTGATTTATCGCAATAGCTGCTTCGTCGTTTTGATTTTCAAGGGCTCGAAAACGCCCTTCGTACCTGGGCGGTGTGGCAGGCGACGGACGCGCCCGAGCGTTGCTGTAATCACCGAGGATTCGCCGCGATGCTGCATTTCGCCCGGGAGGAACGATTACCGGTGACGATTGTGTCCGGCTTTCTGGGTGCCGGAAAGACGACTCTTCTGAACAACGTCTTACAGCACACTCGGCTGAAGCTGGCTGTCCTCGTCAATGATTTTGCCGCGCTCAACATCGATGTGAAGCTTATCGCATCGCAGGACGACACCATCATTTCTCTTACCAATGGATGTGTGTGCTGCAGCATCAAAGATGACCTCTTAAGCTCAATTCTGTCTATCGCGTCTTCAGAGCAGAGGTTCGACGGAGTTTTGCTCGAGACAAGTGGCGTATCGAACCCGATGGCCATCGCGGATGCATTTATGCAACCCGCGGTTTCTCGCCGGCTGAGGATTGATCGCACCATTTGCGTTGTTGATGCCGAAAACTTCCCGAGCCTCAGCTTCGAACATACTGAGCTTGCTATCGATCAGGCTGCGGTCGCGGACTATGTATTACTCAACAAGACCGATTTGATAGCGCCGCGGTTCGCTGACAAAGTGATCGGGATACTCCGCGGTGCGTTGCCTACCATGAGAATCATAAAGACGCAGAATGCCGTCCTTCCGGCATTTATGTTGCTCGATGATGGCGACGGAGAGGCCCTCCGGCTTAATCGGAAGACATCCTTTCGATGCGACCGCGCTGAAAGCCCTTGCCGTCACGAAGGCTGTACCGCCTGCACCGGCACCTCCAGGACTCGTGATCATTCCGGCACGTTTGAGAGTTGGTCCTGGTCAGGTGATGTCGGAAATCAAGCCAACTTCGCTGACATCGTAAGGGCTCTTCCTGCGTCAATCTTGCGCGCGAAGGGTATCGTTCGATTCTCTGATTTGGCCGATCAGAGCGGCATTTTCCAACTCATCGGCAAGCGCTCGACGATCGACCTCCGCCCTTCCGTTTCAGGCGATCGCAGAAGCGAGCTCGTGTTCATAGGCGTGCGCGGCGAACTACCAACCGACACACTGACGGAAATGTTTGAAGGGCAGACCAACGGCGCTTGACGCCCGGAAGCAGGCAGGAGGAGCACAGATGGGCGCAGACACAATTTTTCACGGCGGTCCGATAGTCACGATGGATCGCGACCAGATGCAGGTTGAGGCCGTGGCAATATCCAAGGGAAAAATACTCGCCGTTGGATCTTGGGAGGCCGTAAGCCGTCACCGTGGCTCGCAAACAACTATGGTCGATCTCGATGGGCGCACGATGTTGCCCGGCTTCGTCGAAGCACACGGTCATCCCCTGCTTAGCGCTTTGTGTTGGGGCGACCCCGTGGTCGATATTCGATCGGTGCACACGCCCACGTACGAGGCGGCTCTCGCTAAGATAAGAAGAAGAGTTAGCAAAGCAAAAGATGGTGAGTTCCTCTGGTTCCTGGGGCTTGACCCCCAGCTCCACGTCGGCGCCAAAGAGCCTAGCAAGGCCGATCTCGACGAACTCTCACCGAACATTCCGATCGCGGTGCAGGTGTCAAACATGCACGGAATTTACCTCAATTCGGCGGCCCTTAAGGCACTTAAAATCACACGCGAAACCCCCGTTGTTCCTGGCGGGAATGTTCGTTGCGATGAGAATGGGGAACCTTGGAAATTTGAGGAGCGCTCGCGCGAATACATCATCGAGAGTTTCTATGCTCTCTGTGGCGAGCAGCGGGGCGTCGACTCCTTACGGGATTGGTTGTGGAAGTTCTCAAAGTCTGGATATACAACCAGCTCCGAAATGGGCGTGACGCCCATGACCAGCCTCTTCTACAAGAAGACTTTGGAAAGAGAGCAAATGCCCATTCGGGTCTTTTGCTATCAGAGAGCTGTTCCCGAAGGAATCGAGACAATTTCCTTTGAGGGAGGAAACGATCGGTTTGCAATGGCCGGCATCAAGATGTGGGGTGATGGATCCGTCCTTATGGGCAACGTGTGGCTGACAAAGCCATACCTCAATAACGAAATCACCCTTACGAGCATGGGTCTACCGCGCGATAGCGTCGGTCACATGAACTACAAGCCCGAAGAGTTGAAGCGTATCATACGAGCTTACGCCGCCCGCGGGCATCAAATGTCGGTTCATACGCATGGCGATCGGACTATTGACGCGGTTCTGGATGCATATGAGGTGGCACTCCATGAGTTTCCCGAAGCAAAGCGTCCGTTCCGGCTCGAGCATTGCGGAACGTTGCGCGAAGACCAAATTGACCGCTGCAACACGCTCGGAGTGGTGTGCAGCTTCTTCTTACCTTACCTTTATTACTGGGGCGAAGCACTCCGTGACGCGCTCCTTGGACCGGAAGCGGCCGCAAAGTTTGTGCCTGCGGGGAGCGCCGTCCGAAAGGGGATGCGGAGTTCGCTCCACTGCGACCCGCCGATGACTTGGCCGCACGCGCTCCTTTGCCTGCATCTTGCCACCACTCGCCGAAGCCGCGCAGGAAACGTTATTGGTCCAGATCAGATCATGGATATGGATTCGGCCTTGCGCTCTATAACAATTGACGCGGCCTTCCACCTCAGAAAGCAAAACGACATCGGAAGCATTGAGATCGGCAAATACGCGGATTTTGCAATCCTCGACAAGAACCCTCGCGCCGTCGATCCAGAGCACGTGCTGGATCTCAAGGTCCTCGGCACGTACGTCGAGGGAGAACAAATTTGGGAGTGCTCGGCCGAAGAAGCGCCGAGTGGGCGACAGGCGGCATAGCGCAGACGACCCCCTTCTAGCCGCCGCCCATCAACCCTCCTTCACAAGGACTAACCAAAGCAGTAGTGGCCACACTCTTGCTGTGCATCGTGACTGATAGCGTCGGGTGCACAATGGCCTTTGCGCGAACGAATGAGCTTTCGAAAACCCCTGTGAGGAGCCGTTGGTTGGCAGTCGTACGTGTGACTCCGCTTAGTGAATAGGTTGTAAGTCGGCCGTCACGGCACAGGCTTGGCCATTCGCAACGATCATTTGGAAGGATTCCAAGGTGGAAAGGACAACCGTCTACAGGGCGAGGACCATCCGGACGATGAACCCGTCCTTGCCGGTCGCCGACACTGTGGTGGTTCGAGGGTCTCGGATCCTCGAAGTTGGTACGGCAGAGTCAATCAGGCCGTGGTTTTCTGGCCAAACACCTGAGATCGACGACACGTTTCGAGATGCCGTGCTGATGCCCGGCTTCATAGACCCGCATGTGCATCCTGCTCTGGCTTCCATTCTCCTTCCCATGCACTGGATCACTGGCGTGGATTGGAAATTGCCCGGGAGATCTCTTACCTCCGTTCGTGGACAGAACGAATTCCTCAATCGTCTGACCGAGATTGAAAGCCAGCTCTCCGAGGGTGAACCACTGGTGAGTTGGGGCTATCATGAGTTGTGGCACGGACCGGTAAGTGGAGGACTGCTTTCGCGCATCTCCAACAGACGGCCGATCGTCGTGTGGCACCGCGGCTTTCACTCGCTTTACCTCAACGACGCCGCAATGGCATGGGCCGGAATAACGCGGGAGGATGCCGAAAGGCATCCCCAAGTGGATGCTGAACGACAGCTGTTCTACGAAAGCGGCATGGCCATGGTCCTGGCGCGTTTGCGGAGCTATCTCCTCGCGCCGGAGCGTATCAAAGCTGGATATCGTGCTTTCAAAGACGTTATACGGGCGGGCGGCAACACGACAATCGGCGACATGGCGTTTGGCAAAATCGGCGGAGAAGAGCTGGAATGGCAGCTTTGCCAGGAAACCTTCGATGAAAGCACGCCCTTCAGAGTACAAATGACTCCCGTTGGGATTCCCTTCGGCGCGGACTCCGTCGACATTCCTGCGCGCATGGCTCATCTCAAATCTCTTCGCGCAAAGAATACAGCACGCGCTCACTTCGGCAAATCGGTCAAGTTGTTCGCCGACGGCGGATTCTTCTCCAACCTGATGCAACTCCACTGGCCGGGTCGGATCGAGGGCCAAGATGGCCACTGGATAACCTCGCCCGAGCTTCTACGCCAGGCTGCCGAAGCCTATTGGGATGCGGGAGACGTCATTCATATTCATACCTCCGCCGACTTGGGTCTAGAACTCGTCCTCGACACGCTCGAGCATCTCCAAGCTCGCCGGCCGCGATTTGGGCGCAAGCTCGTAATCGAGCATCTTGGAGTGAGCACACCGGAACAGATTCAGCGCGCGGCCGAGCTGGGCGCCAACGCTTCAGTTAACATTTACTACGTTCATGAGCTCAGCGACCGCTTCTATAAGTGCATACTCGGTTATGAAAGGGCATCGCAGATGTCTCGGCTAGGCACTTTGACGCGCAACAATATCCGCTTCTCCTTGCACTCAGACTTCAGCATGGCGCCCGCAGCACCGTTGGTGAACGCCTGGGTAGCAGTCAACCGCCTGTGTGAAACGGGTAAGGTCATGGGAGAACTCGAGCGCATTTCGGTCGAACAGGCGATGAAAGCCATCACCATCGACGCCGCCTATATACTCGGAATGGATGGCGAAGTCGGTAGTATTCGCGCGGGCAAAAAAGCGGACTTCGCTGTGCTGGACAGTGATCCGTTCGAGGTGCCGCCGGAGCGCATCCGCGAAATCAAGGTCCTCGGCACTGTTTTCGAAGGAAAGTACTTTCCGAATAGCTTCTAGAGTGCGCTAATGACGGTAGATGTCATCATAATTGGCGGATATCTCGGCTCCGGCAAATCAAGCCTCGTCAATCACCTCTTACAGACCTGGGACTCGAAAGAGACAGGAGTTATCGTAAACGACCTCGCGCCTATTAACGTCGATGCTCAGCACGTGATTAAAAAGGCTGGATTGACACTTGGCATTCAAGATGGTTGCGTCTGCTGCTCCGTCACCGATCGACTCGGAGAAGCATTCGATTGGATGACTGCATTTCGTCCGCCACTGAAGCGCATTCTGGTCGAAGCTAGCGGAGTTGGCGACCCTCGCCGCATTTCATATTACAGCCAAGGCATGCGAGAATTGAGCCTCAGTGCCATTATTACAATGATCGACGCGTCAAGTTTCATCGATCGTTTGAACGACAGGTTTGTTGGCAACCTGGTCCAGCAGCAAATCGAAGCGGCCGACCGGCTGATCCTTAACAAAATAGATCTTGTACCCGCAACTCGGGTGTCTGAGGTCGAAGCGATCTTGGGCGAGCTCAACCAAGAGGCCGTCGTCGTACGCGCCCATCATAGCAAAGTCGATGCGAGTGCCATCGGCACGCCGATTCTGACGCGCCGCCCCTCAAAAATTCTTCCCGCGGCGAGCGGCGCTGAGCTCTCTGGCGCTGCATTCAGCACCATGGTTCTGCGCACGAAGGATTTGGTCGACCAGTTTGGAATGCGCGAGTCTTTGGGCCAGCTGGCAAAAATAGCAGAACGAATCAAGGGCGTCATAGTCACGTCTAAGGAAACAAACAATAGATACCTTGTTCAAGTCGCGGGCGGCGACGTTGAGCTAACCCCCGCCAATCCGTTGGCCGCGTACCATGAGACTGTGCTGGTGTTTGTCCTCAGCGGTGACAATACGAATCTACTAAAAGAGATAATTGAGACGAGTCTTTCCAAGCTCGCCCGTTGGACCAGCTCCGTCATAGGTTAGATCGTTTCGCGAGACCCTTGGTCATGACGCTGTACCTATGATCTGGCCCGTCTAGAGGGGCCGCACCTAAGCATGCCCCGGACAGGCTTCGTTGCCGGGAACTCGTCAGCGACCTTTGCGCACGCTGCTCGACCGCCCTATGAGGTCTAGCCGGTCGTTCGATGCACCGGTCTCTGCGTCTACTACCTTACTCCGATACGAATGAGGCCCTCTCGGCCTTCACGGATCTGGAAATAAATCGATGCACCTCTTGAACTCGACGTGTCTCATGCGTATCAGGATGAGAGGTGATCCAATAGTTGCGCACGAACCGAACTGCCGGCAGCACGCGCTTCAACTCCGGATAGCGTTGCGCTGCATAGTCGTGAAGGATTCCAACTCCATACCCGGCGCGAATTGCCTCCATTTGCGCGACCACGCTGCCGCATTCGTATTTACGTGACATAAGGCGACCGAGTACAGAAGCATAGTCTAAGGCGGGGCTGTAGGCCATGTCCTCAACATGCGTTACGAACAATCGGCCGCCTAGTTCGTGCTGGTCTGTGATCGGGCCCTCTCGCGCAAGGTACTTCTCCGCCGCGTACACGCTCAGTGTGTAGTCGGTCAGCTTCGCCAGGATCAGTCGGCCTTGTTTGGGACGATCCAACGTAATGGCTATGTCGGCCTCTCGCCGCGATAGCGAGAATGTTCGTGGCAGCGGAACCAGTTGGACGAGGAGCCTTGAATGTTTCGCAGCAAGCATGCCAAGGCGCTCTGCAAGGAAATAGTTGCCAAGGCCGTCAGGTGCACCGACGCGCACTGTACCGGTGATCGCCTGGTTCGCGCCGCTGATGCTCGAACTCACTCTGATAAATTCGCTCTCCGCGCGCTCAGCGGCGACCATCAACGACTCGCCTGCCGCAGTTAGAGTGCATCCAGCCGTATGTCGTTCGAGCAGCTTAGTGTTCAAACTTCGCTCAAGAGCGCTAAGTTGTCGAGCTACCGTGGAATGATTTAATCTAAGATTCTTCGACGCCTTCAGGATTTGTCCTGCTCGCGCGACCTCCAGGAATATGCGAACGCGTTCCCAATCCATCGAATACAGTTTTTGCACAAGGGGCGGCAAATTCGGTCGGTGATGCACGAATTTATGCGCTGCATACGAACCCCGATCAAGCCCTGTTTAATGGGAGCTGTTCATTACCAGTCCACATATCTCGAGAGGATCGAGAAGCTACTCGCGCGAATGAAGCAGAAGACCGGCCACGAATGGGCCCTCCGAAACGGTCCGGCGCCTGAGACCGAAAATATGAGGGGCCGTGTATGAAAGACGAACTGTCGTCCGATTGATCTCGTAAGGGGCAGCCGCCTAACTCGACACGTTCCCCCCGAAAAAGGCGGGGGTCATATCAATAGTTGTCAAGCCGCTTGTCCGCATTCAGCTTGTCATGGGACGACCAGAAGACGCAGGGCGCGTCATCGTAACTCCTCCGAAGCTCGCCGTGACCTGGCCCGAGGCCACTCGTCCGCTCGGGTCCATTGCGGCGGCGAAGTAGGTTCGCTTGTTTTTCTCGGAATGCCACGTCTGCTGGACGACACCCGTGGTCCAGACTTCGATCTCCGGCCCGTACGAGCGGTAGGTGCAAGAGCAATTGGGATCCGTCATCGTGGCCGTCGCGGACATCCTGAACTTGCCGACGTCGAAGCCCATCGTCGCGAAGAACCGGGCGAGGCCGTACGCGAGAGCCAGGTTGCCGTCGCCGTCGAACTTCAATGTCGTCACCGAGTCATCACGGCCATCGGGCTTACCGTCGACGACTTGCAGCCGGCCGGCCCAGATCATCTGATCCGTCTTGTGGGTCTTTCGATCGAACCAAGCCTGCGCCACCGGGCAGGAAGCGTCGACGAGGCGTCCGCAACTCGCTTGCCGACGGTCGAAGCGGCGCGCGCCAGCAAGCCGCCGATGACGGGCCTGGAGAGCTTGCCTCGCTCTTCCGGTACGAAATCCTCGACCCGGGCGCCAACGATCGAAAGCAGTTGCTCCACGGCAGCGCGGCCGCCGGCGGAGATACCTTCGCTAAGGGGCTGGCGGTGACCGCCAGCAGGCCCAAAAGGGCGACGGCGGCGGTCGCTCCGCAACGGCTGCGCGTCGGAGCCGGCTCTTCGAGTACATGTGAAGCCCTGGCCAAGTGGAGAGCAGATGAGGTCAGGTCAAGATCCTAGTTCGGTCGTTGAGCCGAGGGACACGCGGCCCTTGGCCCGGCCGAATTCAACAGTCGGCCTTAACCTCAATGACCATGTTTACCTCCTCCATCGACTTAGGCGCCGCGTCCAGAAGACATTGGGCCGGGACAGACGGCGGTCAATCATTCTTACTGGATGGATTTTTTGATGGGCACTGAACCGTCTCCTCTTGAAATTGGTCGGTCGCCCACTATCGCCGGGTCGCAAAGGCGACCCGATCAACAGCGACGACGATCTGCTCGTCGGTGCCATCCTCAACTCGAAGGGTTGGCTATCGGGTCTGAGCGATAGCGAAGTGGCTCATGTGCCGATACACTTGGGCCAAGAAGCGCTATCCTGCAGACGTCGAACGGCTCGACCGACTGGAAAGGGCAATCGGCGACACTCAGCGAGCAGGTCAGCACGCCATCAGCTTCATCGACTCGCTGACCGACGCCAAGCTGATCGCCGGCGCGGAAGCTCCGAAAAAATGGCCTGCGACGCTTCAGCAGCAGCAAAGGTTTGAGCGCGAGGCCGACGGCTTAATTCTCCCGGCGACGCCGAGAGGTCGCTCTCAAGCGCGGTGGGTGGTTCTCTCTTGGGTTGTCGGCCAGCCGCCCGCCGCGCTTTTCAAGCTGGCGATGGCTATTTGTCGTCCGGCTTCTTCGTGATCACGATTCCGTCTAGTCCGCCGACAACCCAAAACTTTTTACCCCGGATGCATGTGAGGATTTGGACCATCTCGAGAAACACGTAGAGTTCGTCGGCCAAGTCATATTCGGGGGTTTGTTCCTTGATAAAGTCGGAGCCGAGCAACTGCACGGCTTCCTCAGTATCAATGACGAAGCTGTGGTCTTTATAGTGGTGGACTAGGTGCCTTCCGATTTTGCCGGCAGTCGGTGCCTGCCGGAAGCTTTTTGATCGTTAGGAGGCGCTCGGCATATTGGGCTGCACTTTCACCAACCCGTTCGTAAACCTGGATCGGTGCCTGGTCAGTTAGATATTTCGTCAGCATCTCAGATGCGCTACGAAATTTGCAGGCAATATCCGCGATGTGATCAAGAGCATTGCCCAATGCCAGCACCGGCAAACCCCGGACTTGAGGATCAATGGGTCTAAGCTGGCTAATCATGCCCATGTGGATTTGGTCGGCGCCAAGCGCGAGCAGAGTTGCGGCCGACTTCGCGCGCCTTGGAATGGCAACCGAAAAGGTCTTTTAGGCAATCCGTTTCAGCGACTTGCCAATTAAGTAAGCCGGCTCGATGCGGCCGCCGGGACTATCGACGATCAGCAGAAAATCCTTGCCTTTGCCCTTAAAGCCGCTGCCGCTGAATATAGGCGGTCTGAATGGAACGTACCGATTGAATCATCGTCGAATAGAAACATGACCTCGTAAGCTGCGAGGGCGGAATGTTTCGCAATGATCCGTTCGAGGTTCTTCCTAACGTCGTTCTTGAACGCCTCATCATCACCGCTCTGCAACGCCTCGTACCAATCTACCGATTTTTGGCGGAGGTGGTAATCTTTGGGAGGAGTCTTGGCGGCAGTTTCGGCAGAGGTTTCGGAGCAGACTTAGGCGTCGGAACGCCATCGGAATCATCTAGGGGCTTTGCGGGTGCCGGGTTTTCGAATTCTAGAGGGGCTGCTTCGGGGGTATCCGCTGCTTCCGCAGCTTGTGCGCGTGACCTAGACATTTCTCAATCTAAAAGCATGGCGGTTAAACGAGCGGCTGGCGACGCAGTCGCCGGTATCGACGAGGACAAGGCCGTGGCCCAAGATGTTAGGACGCTCCGTCTGGACTTCTCAGCTCAGGAGCAACGAGCGCGCCTCTGCGATTTCGAGCGTTGCGGCGTTCTCAATGGCCATGCGCTCATCACCCTTGATGCGAAGGAGGCCGCTCGCTCGGTTGGTGATGCGGGCCAGCTCACCCAACGATGGTTTCGCGTTGTCTTGACATTCCTCATCTGCGATCGAAATTATAGCTTCGATCCGCTTCGCTTGCTCGGCTTAGCTTCGTTCTTCGGCTGTTCAGCAGCAGCTCTTGGGGATTTGGTCATTGTATGGCTCTCTCTCGGTTTCGAATTTATCTCTTTTAGATTGTATCGTGAGATATACTCTCGTTCGGCGGGACGTGGCTTGAAACCAAAGAACGAGACGCCAGCGGGCGGCGCGGGCCGCCCAAGCCGGGCAGGGCAAGCGCATCAGCGGTATTTAGGTGCACTCAAAGCGAGGCGGTCCTAGAGACGCCACCTGTTGGTCCAGCCCTACGCCAGCCCTTGCTAGCGGCGTGCCCGCCTAGCGACGAAGCATCCGGCTGTCTCTCGCCGAAAGGGGCTGGGTGAGTTCGCTTTGCCAGGAATGACGGTGCAGCGCGGAAAACCAGACCCGCCTTTGCGAGACCCAGGATGACGGCGGTGACTAAATTAAGCTTCCCCCATCGGTAACGCGAGACTGATGATAGTCGGTGTCGCCGAACGAGTTCTCGATCATGGTGAGACGCTTGAAGTAGTGGCCGATCTTCGCCTCCATGGTCATGCCGATGCCGCCGTGGAGCTGGATCGACTGCTGTCCCACGAATTTCAGCGACTTGCCGATCTGCACCTTGGCCGCAGCGATGGCATTCGCGCGCTCCTTCGCGTCCTCGAAATCACCGGCCATGGTCGCGAACATCGACATCGAGCGCGCCTGCTCGGCCGCGACGAACATGTCGGAGGCGCGGTGCTGCAGCGACTGGAACGAGCCGATCGCGACGCCGAACTGCTTGCGGGTCTTAATGTACTCGACGGTGGTCTTGAGCGACTCGTCCATCAGGCCGACCGCCTCGGCGCAGAGCACGATGCGGGCTTCATCGACGACGCGCTCGATCAGCGCGAGCGAATCGTTGGGGTTACCGAGCACGGCATCCGGGCCGATCTCGACGCCGGTGAAGGTGATGTCGGCGGCATGCAGGCCGTCCTGGGTCGGATAGCCCTTCTTCGCGACGCCCTTGGCGTCGGCGGGGACCAGGAACACGCCGATGCCGGTCTTGTCACGGCGATCGCCCTTGGTGCGCGCGGTGACGACAAGCGTGTCGGCATTCTCGCCGTTGAGCACGACGAATTTCTCGCCGTCGATGACCCAGCCGTCGCCCTTCTTCTTCGCGGTCGTTGAGACGTCGAAGAGATCGTAGCGCGCGTTCTTCTCGAGCTGGGCGAAGGCCAGCGTCTTGCTGCCGTCGATGATCCCGGGCACATGCGCGGCCTTCTGCGCGTCGGTGCCGGCATGGCGCAGGAAGCCGCCGCCGATCACGACCGTCGCGAGATACGGCTCGAGCACCAGCGCCTTGCCGAGCGCTTCCATCACGATCATGGTCTCGACGCCGCCGCCGCCGAAGCCGCCATCGGCCTCTGCGAAGGGCAGGCCGAGCAGGCCCTGCTCGGCAAGCTTGAGCCAGACGGTTTTGCTCCAGCCGCCCTTCTCCTTCATGTACTTCTTGCGCTGCTCGAAATCGTAGGAATCGGTCAGCAGACCGTCGATGCTTTCCTTGAGAAGCCGCTGCTCCTCGTTCAGGTCAAAATCCATCTTTCTCTACTCTCCCGGTATCTAATCTCGTCATGGCGGCCTTGTGTCGGGCATCCACGTTCTTCGTGCCGCTAGGCGTGGGTGGCCCGGTCAAGCCCCGCCCATGACGGCGACTGTGTTTTGTGACAGGTAGAATTCACAGCCCCAGCACAGCCTTCGCGATGATATTGCGCTGGATCTCGTCAGAGCCGCCATAGATCGAGAGCTTGCGGTTGTTGAAGTAGCTCGGCGCGATCCGGGCGGTCCAGTCCATGGCCTCGTTGGAGCCGTCCTCGCCGTGCACATCGTAGGGCGCAGCGAACGGACCGATCACTTCCATCAGGAGCTCGGTGGTGGTCTGCTGGATCTCGGAGCCCTTGATCTTCAGCACCGAGGACGCCGGGTTGGGCTTGCCCTTACCGTGCTTGCCTTCGTCGGCGACGACGCGCAGCTGGGTGAGCTCGAGCGCCTTCAGCTCGATCTCGCACGCCGTGAGCTTCTGGCGGAACGCGGGATCCTGGATGATCGGCTTGCCGCCGGATTCGACCTTGGAGGCGAGATCGCGAATGCGGCGAAGCCGCTCTTTGGAGAGGCCGACGCGAGCTAGGCCAATGCGCTCATGGCCGAGCAGGAATTTGGCGTAATCCCAGCCCTTGTTCTCCTCGCCGATCAGATTTTCGTAGGGCACCTCGACGTCGTCGAAGAAGACTTCGTTGACCTCGACGCCGCCGTCGATGGTCTGGATCGGGCGCACGGTGACACCCTTCGACTTGAGCGAGAGGACAATGAAGGAGATGCCCATCTGCTTCTTAGCGGAAGGATCGGTGCGGCACAGGCAGAAGATCATGTCGGCGTGCTGGGCGAGCGTCGTCCAGGTCTTCTGGCCGTTGATGATCCACTTGTCACCCTTGCGTTCGGCCTTGGTCTTGAGCGAGGCGAGGTCGGAGCCCGAGCCGGGCTCGGAGAAGCCCTGGCACCACCAGTCGTCGACATTGGCGATGCGCGGCAGATACTTCTTCTTCTGCTCATCATTGCCGAAGGTGTAGATGACCGGACCGACCATGCCGACGCCAAAAGCGAGTGGAGGCTGCGCCGGATAGGACTGCAATTCCTCATTAAAGATGTAATGCTGGACGGATGTCCAACCCGTACCGCCATACTGCTTGGGCCAGTGGCTGACGCCCCAACCTTTCTTGTTGAGAATACGCCACCAGGTCACCATCTCGTCCTTCGAGAGGTGCCGCCCCTCCACAAGCTTACGCCGTGTATCCGGCGGCACGTTGTCACGCAGGAATTGCCGCACCTCCTCCCGAAACGCCTGCTCTTCCTTTGTGAACGCGAGATCCATGAGATCCTCCTGTGAGCTTCATCGTCCGGGTTTGCGCAAACACGCAAAGTGGCCGGGACCGTAACAACCGGCCTCCGTCTGTTACGAAAGCCATTTGCCTCCGCAGCCATCACTCCAGCTGCGGAATGTAGTTCGTGCCGCGCATGCGCAATTTGGCACAGGGCTGCGAGGATGTGATTACTGCAACACCTCAAAAAGCCCCGCCGCGCCCATGCCGCCGCCGACACACATGGTGACGACCGCGTACTTGGCCTTGCGGCGGCGTCCCTCGATCAAAGCGTGGCCGGTCAGGCGCGCGCCTGACATGCCGTAGGGATGGCCGACCGAGATCGCGCCGCCGTTGACGTTGATCTTCTCGGGGTCGATGCCGAGCTTGTCGCGGCAATACAGCACCTGCACCGCGAAGGCTTCGTTGAGCTCCCAGAGGTCGATGTCGTCGACCGTGAGGCCGTGGCGCTTGAGCAGGCGGGGCACGGCGAAGACCGGGCCGATGCCCATCTCGTCCGGCTCGCAGCCGGCGGAGACGAAGCCGCGGAAGATGCCGAGCGGCGCAAGACGGCGCTTGGCCGCTTCCTTGGCGCTCATGATGACGCAAGCGCTGGCGCCGTCCGAAAGCTGGCTGGCGTTGCCAGCGGTAATGGTGAATCCTTCTCCACGCACCGGCCTGAGCCGGGCGAGGCCTTCAGCGGTGGTTTCGGGACGCTGGCCCTCGTCCTGCGACAACGTCACGTCCTTGAAGGAGACGGCGCCAGTCGCCTTGTCGGTGAGCGCCATCTGCGTGGTGATCGGCGCAAGCTCGTCCTTGAACTTTCCGCCCTGCTGCGCAGCGGCGGTGCGGCGCTGGCTTTCCAGCGAATATTCGTCCTGGCGTTCACGCGAGATGCCGTAGCGCTTGGCGACGACTTCTGCCGTGTCGATCATGGACATGTAGGCTTCGCTCTTGATTTTGAGCAGCGCGGGATCCCGTACGTGGAACGAATTCATCTTGTCGTTCTGCACGAGGCTGATTGACTCGCCACCGCCGCCGATCGCGATCTCGACACCGTCGAAGATCACAGAATGCGCGGCGAGCGCGATGGCCTGAAGCCCTGATCCGCACTGCCGGTCAACCGTGGTGCCGGAAACGGTCACTGGAAAGCCGGCGCGGAGCAGCGCCTTGCGGGCGATGTTGCTGCCTGTCGATCCCTGTTGAAGGGCCACCCCCATCACGACGTCCTCGACCTCATTGGGCTCGATCTTGGCGCGGGCGACGGCCTCGCCGATGGTGTGCCCGAGCAGGGTTGCGCCCTCGGTGGCGTTGAGCGCGCCGCGATAGGCCTTGCCGATCGGGGTGCGGGCGGTGGAAACAATGACGGCGTCGATCAAAAAACGACCTCCTGATGCGTGTTGGGATGGATTGTGACGATTTCTGCTGCTGGCGCGCGCACGGCCCCTGCCGCGAGTTCGGTAAGCTGATCCGGTGTCGCGAGCTTCGGCCTGCGCGTGCCATTATAAGCGGCAGCTTCCGTAAGGAGCTCGGCCGGCGCGACCTGGACGATGGCTTCGTCGCGCCGCACGGCTTTCGAATAAAACTGTTCGCCAGGATGGGTCATTTTCTGCAGTTAGATCAGGTGTCATTCCGGAGCGGGACAAGATCTCAAGCCCCGGTATTCAATTGACGCCGCGCTTCACGGCGAAATCGATCTGGGGCTGACCCTTGAGGCCATCCGGAATGACGTTCAGAGAGGCAGTGGCCATCACGCCGCTTTCGACGCAGCCGCGAGCGAGGCAAACGTCTTGCCTTCTGCCGCGAGCTTCTTCAGCAGCGGCGCGGGCTCGAGGCTGGGATCGTTGGTCTCCTTGGCATAGAACGACAAACGATCGGCGATGTGCTTGAGGCCGACGCTGTCGGCCCAGAACATCGGGCCGCCGCGGTAGATCGGCCAGCCATAGCCGTAGAGCCAGACCACGTCGATGTCCGAGGGACGCGCGGCGATGCCCTCTTCCAGGATCTTCGCGCCCTCGTTGACCATCGGATACATCATGCGCTCGAGGATCTCCTCGTCGCTGACGACGCGCTTCTTGCGGCCGAGACGGAGCAGCGTCTCGTCGATCAGCTTCTCGACCTCGGGGTCGGGCATCGGCGCGCGCGAACCGGCTTCGTACTTGTAGTAGCCCTTGCCGGTTTTCTGGCCGAAGCGGCCGGCTTCGCACAGCGCGTCCGCGATCTCGGACTTGATGCCGCGATCTTTCCGCGAGCGCCAGCCGATGTCGAGGCCGGCGAGATCGCCCATGGCGAATGGCCCCATCGGCATGCCGAACTTCGTCACGACGGCATCGACCTGCTGCGGCAGCGCGCCTTCGAACAGCAGCTTCTCGGACTGCTTGCTGCGCTGAGCGAGCATGCGGTTGCCGACGAAGCCGTCGCAAACGCCGACCACGGCCGGCACCTTTGCAATCTTGCGTGCGATCGTCACGGCGGTGACCAGCGCATCCGGCGCGGTCTTGTCGGCGCGCACGATCTCGCACAGCTTCATGACGTTGGCCGGGGAGAAGAAATGCATGCCGAGTACGTCCTGCGGACGCTTGGTCGACTTCGCGATCTCGTCGATGTTGAGATAGGACGTGTTGGAGGCGAGCACCGCGCCCGGCTTGGCGTACTGGTCGAGCTTGCCGAACACTTCCTTCTTCACCGCCATGGTCTCGAACACGGCTTCGATGACGAGGTCGGCATCGCCGACATTCTCGATGCCGACCTTGCCTTCGATCAGCGCCATGCGCTTGGCGGGCGCATCGGCCGGGATGCCGCCGCGCGCCGCGGTCGCCTCCCAATTCTTCTGCATGATGCCCATGCCGCGCTTGAGCTGCTCCTCGGCGGTCTCGATCAGGGTGACCGGGATGCCAGCATTGGCAAAGGACATCGCGATGCCGCCGCCCATGGTGCCGGCGCCGAGGATGGCGACCCGGTTCACCGGCCGCCCCTTGGTGCCCTCAGGCACGCCCGCGATCTTGTTGGCTTCGCGCTCGGCGAAGAAGGCGTAGCGCTGCGCCTTGGACTGGTCGCTGGCAACGAGCTTGAGGAAGCCCTCGCGCTCTTTCTTCAGGCCCTCGTCGAAGGGTAGGTCAATGGCGCAGCCGACGGCGTCGGCCGCCGCGAACGGCGCCTCAAGGCCGCGCGACTTCTTGGTCATGGCGGCAACGGCGTTGGTGAAGATCGAACGGTCGGCTTTGGCCGCGGCGAGCTTGAAATCGTCGTCGCGCAGGCGGCGCAGGGGACGCTTCTCCGCGATCAGCTTGCGCACGAAGGCCTCGCCGCCGGAGGCCGGGCCCTCGACGATCTCCTCGATCAGACCTTTCTTCAGTGCTTCCGCAGCACCGATGGGATCACCGCCGACGATCATCTTGACGGCGAGCTCGGGACCGACCGCGCGGGGCAGACGCTGAGTGCCGCCGGCGCCCGGCAGCAGGCCGAGCTTCACCTCGGGCAGGCCGAGCTTGGCCTCTTTCACCGCGACACGGAAATGGCAGGCGAGCGCAACCTCGAGGCCGCCTCCGAGCGCGGTGCCGTGGATCGCAGCGACCACCGGCTTCGACGAATTCTCAATTTCGGACAGCACGTCGTTGAGAGCCGGCGGCTTCGGCGGCTTGCCGAATTCGGTGATGTCCGCACCCGCAATGAAGGTGCGGCCGGCGCAGGTCAGCACGATGCCCTTAATGGCGGGATCAGCGACAGCGGCCTTGATGCATTCCAGGATTCCGCCGCGCACTGCGGCACTGAGCGCGTTGACCGGAGGACTGTTCACCGTGACGATGCCGACTTCGTCATGACGCTCAAGCTTAACCACTTCGCTCACAGTGGGCTCCTCTTGGCGCTCTTGTCTGTGTCATTTCGCAGTACGACAAGTGCATCAGCCGCGAGACCTTTCTTGGTCGTGACGAGAAATGGATTGACGTCAATAGACGTGATCTGACCATCCGCATCGGCAATCAAGTCCGAGAGCCCGACCAGCGCCTTGACAACTGAAGCTTCGTTCAAAGCTGGCTTGCCGCGGTAGCCCCTGATCTTAATGCCCGCCTTGGTGCGACGTATCAGCCTTCTGGCTTCGTTCGCGTCAATCGGCGCTCCGGCGAGTGCCACGTCTTTGATCAACTCTACGTCGACACCGCCGGTGCCAAATAGCACCACCGGCCCCATCTCAGCATCAAGTGAGGCGCCTAGAAGTAGTTCCAGATCGGCTTCGAGCTGCTGGGAAATCAAGATACCTTCCAGCCTCGGCTTGCTCTTCAACTTCTTCACTCGCGTGACGATTTCGTTGAAGGCAACTTGAACCTCGGTCGCACTATTGAGGTTGAGCATGACGCCGCCGACATCGGATTTGTGAAGGATGTCTGGGCTGACCACTTTCGCCACGACTGGAAAACCGATCTTCATTGCAAGCGCTGACGCCTCTTTGGCGGTCCGCGCTAACGCCTCCTTTGGGATTGGAATGCCATAGGCCTTGAGCAGCTTTTTCGAGGCGACCTCGTCGAGCGCAGCGCCCTTGCTGCAATTCAAGGTCTTTTTTAGTAGAGCCCGAGCCCGGGGCTTTGAACAGGAAACGATATCCGGAACATCATTATTGAGCATCGCATAGTCGGTTAACGCCTTGATCGCACCGACAGCACGGTCCATGCCCTGCATAACAGTAATGTAAGACAAGGACTTGCGAAGGGCCTTTGAGTGCTCGGTAAATCCGATGGACATCCCGCTGATATAGATCACAGGTTTCGATGTGGTGCTCGCCATCTCGTTAACGATGCGCAGATTTTGCTCCCGCAATTCATGCGGCGCCTTAGGCAATTCCGCGTCAATGATGACAATGTCGGTGTCCGGATCATCGATCATGATCTTGATTGACTTGAGATAAACGGATGGATCGACCACCGCAGCAAATCCGGCATCCAGCGGATTGCCAACGAGCGAGCCCGGCCCAAGCATCGTCGCGAACTTTTCGCGAATGTCCTTACTGAGCGGGGGGAAAGGAAGTCCCGCCGAATGGAATGCGTCAATCAGAAGCCCGCGCTTGCCGCCCGACAGCGTCACCGCGGCAAGCCGGCCGCCTCTGGGTAATCGAGCATGAACGAAACATTCGGTCGTTTCGATCAGTTCATCGAGTCCACGTACCCGGATCACGCCCTCACGGCGCGATATTGCGTCGAAGGATTCGATGGAGCCTGCCAACGCCCCGGTATGCGCCATAGCGGCAGCGCGCCCACCCTCAGAGGCTCCCAGCTTCAACGCAATGACCGGCTTGCCGGCGTGGCGCGCTGCCCTGCATGCACGCCGGAACGCACTGGTATTGCGCACGCCCTCCAGATAAACCACGATGACTCGGATCGAGGGATCGGCGGCGAAGTAGGCCATCAAATCTGGCGTTTCCAGCCCAGCCTCGTTACCGGTCGATACCATATAACCGACGCCGACACCGCGCTCCTCGAGCGCCTGCCGGATCATCATCACGATGGCGCCCGATTGGCCGGCAATCGCGACGGCCCCCTGCTCCATCGTAACGACCCGGTCATCGATATTGGTGAAGAGTTTTCCGCCTGCACTTAAATTGCCAAGGCAGTTCGGGCCCGTTACGAAAATTCCCGTCTCGCGCACCGCGGCCTTGAGTTCAGCCGCAAGCCGCTGACTTTCCTCGTCCTGCAATTCGCTAAATCCCGACGTCACGATGGTTGCTGATCGCGCGCCTGCGCCGGCAGCCTCCCGTAACACCTTAACGACGAACCTCGCCGGCACCAGCACGAGCACATGGTCGGGCGCCTCGGGAAGCGAGGCGAAATCCCTATAGCAGGTCACGCCCCAGATCGCGTCGCGCCCGGGGTTCATAGCATAGAGCCCACCAGCGTACTTATACTTGATTAGATTGTTCCAAATGCGCTCGGCATAGTTGCCCGGCTTGTCTGTGGCACCGACGAGCACGATGTTGCGGGGATGCAGCATTGCATGAATGCCGCTAATGACGTCACTCGCATCGGCCGCAGGCGACCAATCCCTTAAGGCGACTGCGGCGGTCGAAACGCGTGCTTCCATAGCTCCAGTTCTTCCTTTAGTTAATCCGCCGAGACTCGGCACTCCATCATCTCAGCCCTAAAGCCCATCATCTGCGGGCGAGGAGCGGAACGCACGTCAAGCAATTGTTCAGCCGACCACACTCGTCGCGAGCGCCAGACTGCAGTGGGGCAGCATCTCGTACACCGATGCGCTACATCGAATACTCACCAGGGTGACAGCCGAACTGCACCAAGATTGCCACCATCCGATCGCCAAAGTCCGTGGTGAACCGAAGCCCAGCGCGGCGATGTACGGGCAGTGAATGTTCCGAGCAGATGCAAATCGAAGCTGCATCAGCAGCCGCATCGCGTGCAGGATCAAGGCAACAGCAATCAGAACTCCGAGCAGCCAAGGTAATTCGAAAGGGCGATAGACAATGAACCTCTGTATCGCGCCCGGGTTGATGCGCAGCTCTCAGGCGGTTCACTGCTTTGTTCAGATAGACTAGCCATCTCGCCGGCCGAATTTCTTCAATCTGGGCTGCCACACGGCCGAAATTCAACGCGCAATTGGGAAACCGTGCAGCTTCTCATTCGATCTAAATTGATATTCGGTTCGAGCACGAAGACGGTGGGGGAATGAGGCTGCTGGAGAGGAAATGAGGCTGCTGCAGAGGAAAAGAAGGCTTGCCGATCGAGCGACCCGACAACAACTGGCTCCGACCGGGACGGCCTGCCGGCAGTTCGGGAGGGCCGGCCATTCTTGCTCTCCAGAGCAAGGTTTGGATTGCGTGCTGCCCCAACTAGCTCTGATCAGTCACGAGACCGCCTCACAGGCGCTCTCCCATCAGAAAGCCGGCATTGTACCGTTGAGCCAGGCAAAGCTTGGCCCCCCTGCAAAAGGCATTCAACAGCATTCGTATAGGATCTTGCCCAGGATTCAGGTAAGATTCGCCTCGCGGCGAACCTAAGCACGCCATCGAATCGAGACGAGCCCATGCGGCGGCGCTTGGGGCGAGCAGCACGAATCTTCTGCTAGGCTCCCATCAAGGGTCAGTAACCGCGTCGCAGGTCAATTACGTTCCTCAGCGGGAGCCCTTTCAGGTAGCGGTCGACGTTCTCTGTGACGATGTCGAACGCGCGCTCCACATAATGTGTGAGAATACCTGAAATATGGGGCGTCATGATCACGTTCGGCATGTTCCAAAGCGGACTGTCCTGCGGCGGCGGCTCACGCTCGAAGACGTCGAGCATCGCACCCGCGAGTGAGCACGCCTGTAGGGCTCTGATCAATTCGGACTCCACGACGACGCTGCCCCGTGCGATGTTAATCAGGAATGCATCACGTCGCATGCATGCTATCTCGTCAGCGCCGATCAAACCGACCGTCTCCGGCGTCGCCGGCAGGGCCAGAACCACGAAATCACAGAGCGGCAGCAACTCCTTCAGCTGATCGGAGCCGAACAACCGATCTACGCTTTCAGCCGGGACGGAAATATCCCGCTTCGCAGCGAAAACGATCATCCCCGCGCTCTTGGCGCGCCGAGCAATGCTTGTACCGATCGACCCCAACCCGACGATGCCAAGCGTTTTGTCGGCCAAAGGCGCTACGGATCGATGGATCCATTTGCGCTCCGCCTGCTCTTTCAGAAGTTGTCGGATGTTCCAATTCAGCATCGTCACGCCGCCCATCACGTAATCAGCGATGAGCCCGCCTTGCATTCCGCGAACATTAGTCACGATGATATCACCCACTCTGTCGCGGATCGAAAGCATGGAATCGATCCCCGCGCTAAGGGACTGAAACCAACGCAGCTTCCGCGCCCGGCCGTACAGTTCGACTGGGAAATGGTAAGCAAGCAATACCTCGGCCTCACCTATGTATCGGTCAAGCCGTTCAGAATCCGGCGCCACGATGATCCGGACTTGCGGAAAACGTTCACCCAACACATGCGCAAGCAATTCCGCCTTATCGTGGTTAACGACAAGGGTGAGGGCGGGGTTTTCACTCGACATGCTACCTCATGTTTGCGCGTATGATGGTGCCTCGACACCAATTCTTGTTCGCTTAAATCACCTGCTGAATCGGAGCGAGACTCTGCACACAATGCATCGTGCGAGCCAGGCTGCGCCTTCTTGAACTCGCTGCTTTCCCCGGGGATTCGCGTTGGCAAAAATCGTTTCCTTCGGCAGCTGCCGGGAACAGGCTATCAAACGACCAACTTTCGTTTTATTCGATGTTGCGCCCCTACTGTTCGAAATTCTGCGTCCTTGTATTGATTCCACCGGAATTCGCACACACGCCTCGCGTTTGCTTGCCTCTATGCTCGAGTTGAGGCGACAAGGACGTCGCGAAACCGGCCAATATGGACTGTGAGGCGCATAAGAACGGGATCGCCTCCGCCTCGTCTCCCCTCTCTGTCACATCGCTCGTAACGAAACGATCTGAATGACCAAGGTGGTACCGCGGTCACCTTTGTGGACGCCAAGCTAGAGCGCTTGGCGTAAAGTGAGCCAGCTTTGTCTGGCCAAACCACACACGATCATGGCCGCCCAAAGAACCGGTATCAATACCGGTATGGTGCCGCCATCGATGTTCTCTGGGCTAACAGCAAAAGGCGCGTGTCCATCAGGCCAGGAGAGTTGCGACGCCGGCAGGGTGGCAATGAAAGACTTGAAGCGGACGGCAGCACGAATATAGCGATCTCCACTTTTGGTTTTTCGGCGCATCGATCCTGCTCTGAAGCAGAAAGCGCTTCTTCAGCTCGCGCGGCACGGGACCTTAGGACGGTCTAAGCTTCTAGGGGCCTCAAGCGCTATGAAACGGGTTAAACCGGCCGGGAGAGTTGCCCCTGTGCGCCAGGTTTATAGCCGCGGGACGCTGTGGGACTACTGTCATTACACTTCCGCCAGCGGATTTGGCAGCTCGTGCTCTACTCGAAAGTCCCGATACCGCTCCAAATGCATCCGTAGTACTGAACGGCTTCGCCAGGGGTCCTCGAGAAACGCTTTGCGTTCTTCTAACCACCGCGCATCCGACATCACGCGCGGCCTGAGGGCGTCAAAAGCTGCCTCGGTCTCTTCCCGTAGGATGTACCAAAGGCTTGTGTCTGACGGCTTATATTGTTCATTGAGGCACAGTGCGACCTCATGAAGATGACAGACGAAGCACGCGTCGATGACGAATGAGCGCACTAGACTGATGTCGTCGTAGAAGGCCGTGGGTAGGATCCCCGTCCGAGTGAAGGGCTTGAGATCGTAACCCCGTTCCTTGAGCAGGGGAACAAACGTGCGGGCGTCGCCGAAATCCCGGAGTAGGAGTTTTTGCGGACGGCCGATCTCGTCGAACAGTATTGTACTGTTTTGCTGATGCGCCTCAAGCGCTAGTCCGTAAAGCAAATACATGGTAAGTATCGGCGTGATCACGGTCCTCGCATAGGCACGGAAGAATGCAGATGCCGCAGCTTCGCTTTGACAGCCGCCTCTCGCAATCAATTCGCAAATGAGCGGGCGGCCGTCGAGCGGGCTTGCCGCAAGGAGTGCTGCAACAGTGACCGAAAATAGTCCATCATTTCGTGTCATTGCATCAGGGTTGCGGTAGACAACCGAAAGGAAGCGACCCGGATGCTCGTCGCCTGTTACGGGGTGGTGAAGGATTGCCCCGAGCTCTTCTGAGAAGATCTCCAATTTTTCTGAGAGATGCCTTTCCTTTGATATAATTTCTAAAATCAAGGTGCTGAGACGTGGTCCCATGTGAATCGACTTTGCCTGGAGAATGCGCTGTTCGCTGGTCATCCAAATCGCCACCGGCAATTTGATGAAGGGTCTCGGCTCCTGTGTGTCTGGCAGCATTGTGCGGAACGACATTGACGGAAGCGTTGTGATTTCCGGGCCGTTCGGGTCGAAAACTCCAGAAGCTATCTCTGACGCGAGTTCACGTCGCAGAAAATTGTCTAGGTGCCAGCTATGAACAGGTAGCGGCAGCCAATCCTCAGAAGATTTGCCACGCTCTTTCAATCCTTTAGCCCAGTCGCACCAGAGCTCTGGGAAGTTTTGTGAGAACCATTCTGAATAGCCGCTCACATGCGGCATCTTCTCCACATAGGACCATTCTTTGCGTAGTGCCACGATTCGAACGCGCACGCGAGCCCCGAACTCAGGCGACAAAGCAGTGACCTCCTCCGCCGACAAGTCAGATTTGGCCTTCCATGTCGGGTAGAAGGGATGCCCCTCCAGTGCTCCCCACTGATCGAGAGTAATTGCCGCCAAGTGCGGCGGCAGATTTTTTTGGAGATAATCGATGAAATCCCTGGCTTCTGCTTCGGCTATTTTACCACGGAACTCTGCGCTCCAGCGCTCTCGGTGATCACGTGCGAGAACGTCGTTACGCATACTGTCCTCGACGTCGCGTATTAGACGCTGAACGCCGTCCTGAGCGGGCACGACTGCCAAAGCGGGCACGATCTGTCCGATGAGGTCGGAGGGACTATCGATCAGGTAGCAAGCGCCGGTCTCGTCTATTACTTCGATTGAACCTCGATTTTGGAGTGTTCCGGCAGGCGCACGGTGCAGATCCGTAAAGTGCAGGACTTCACGTGATCGCCAAAGGGGAAGCCATGCTTCGTTGCCTTGGCGAGCCCACATTAACGCTTCCGGCTCAAGAAGACGCTCTGCGAACAGGCAGCGAACCAAGCGGGAGATGGCATTGCGCGATGCGCCCATGCAAAGCTGCGAGGTACGCGCCTTAGATTCAGCATATGCCCAGGAGGACATTCTCTCGTCCATTTCACTTCCTCCACGAGAACGGCGATTAAACAGGCCGGCGCCCCCTCCCGTGAACGCCGCGTTGGAGCTGAGCGTCCAACAAACTTTGGGATGGATGACCCTCTCGCCTTGAGCGGCTAGTTGCATGTTCTGCGACTTGAGAGAGTTTCGGGCCGTCCGTCCCGACGCCGTGCGGCATAGACGAACCACCTCCATGACATCTTTCGAAAGAGAGCATGAGTGACACTTCGATCGGAACCGCTCCCAACTGTTTGACCTTCCCGATCATTTTGATGGATTCCTTCGCCGCCAGTCACGCGTAGCAAGCCCCACGATCTTCCAGCAAACAGTGTGCCACGGCGACGTGCGCGGATGTGGCTGAGATAAAGAGGAGCCTTTTCGCCAGTCGCCGAAATGCTTCCACAAAGAGATGCCGGGCCTCGACCAAAAATGTCTGGAACCGAACATGGTGCAATTTTCGGGACCCTCAGCGCAAGATACGGATGGCCGACTATTTGCCGGCGAGACGTGGCCAACAAGTGAGCGTTCCGCATATTTGCATGAATCAGGCGATCGATATGATAGCAATCGCGGCGCCTCGACTTTTTGCGGAATGTGATTTCAGGCCGGCAAGCACTTATAGCTGCGATGTTTCGCACCGATTTCCAAGCTGGACGAGAGAATAACGCTGAAGGCCCTCGGCGTTTCTGCTGCCCAGAGAGGCGAGGCGTTTATCCGCTTGCTATCGGACAACGGTCGCAAGTCCCGCATCAGCCAGATGACTTCCCAATTTTGATCGGAAGAAGAGTATGACGGCTGTCGTCGACCGAGAAAACGGCGGTTAAAGCAGATCGAGGACCGAGAAGATCAAGCTGCCCTCGGCTCTATCGCCTGACCAGCAGATGCTGCAGGACGTGGCCCGCCAAGAACTAAGACATCGGGCTGAAAGAGCAAGCTGGCCCGACCATCAGAACTCCGCGTAGCGCGTCTCTGGGCTGTTGCTGTTGCACTCTTTTACACCACGCTTGACTACTTGACCTCAGTTTGCCACCTCGTAGTAGAACTCGGTCCTGAGACGACGGTCATTATGAAGAACTCGACAACAAGTGCGGCAGCACGAATTTCTCTATTCGCTCCAGATATTCGCCCTGGCCTGCTTCCAGTAAGTATCTGTATCCAGCGATAAGCCTGGGAGGCTCACAGCATCGACACAAGAAGCTCTCAGCAAGAGAGTATTCCGAGCAGTTGTAGTTGATCGTCACTTCATCTCTGTCATGACCAATTTCCTCCATCGCAATCAGGACAACGCCACCATCGGCGATCTGAAGGCGGGCATTCGGACGGCAACCGTGATTTAAGAAGTCTATGTATTCACTACAAAGGTGTTTATCTCGATCAATTTGTATCGTCCTCCTGGTCGCCAGCGGACGGATCTCACCTTCGAGCCGTTCTATGACATTTCCCCTCGATATAGTTCTTCTTGAAAACAAGCCGGACCCATTTATCTTGGATCGTCCAACGTAGACGCGATCTGACGGCTTACAAGCGAGGTTAGTTTTGTTCATAACGTTATCTCTCCGACTCGATTTGACCTGTGCTTGTATCCTGTTTAGCTGTTGAAACCGTAGCTGTGATTCATTGGCAGCATACGATCTAGACGCTCTGCCTCTGGTCTGCCAACTGCCAATGATGATAGCCTCGGCTCGTTGAGCGCAAACTTGAACTCAGATCAGGCCGAAGGCCTTTGATATGTTTGCTCGTGCCGCCTCCAAGTTGCTGCCGCCGTAGATCGAGCCAGTCACGACAATTCTCCGCGTTGACAGATGTCGCCTCTGCCTATGTTAGGCGGTCACGCGGATCTCGGACGGAGAGGCGGAGCAGGTTTGGTGTGCTGCGGTCAAAGATCGAATAGGGCTGCTCTGTAGGTTCGAGATATGGCCTTTGATCGCACGCCCCGCTGACGATCTCGCAGGCCCGAAGGTATGCCTACTTGTAGTGGCCCTGCGCACCCCACCGCTCGGACAAAACGCGCCAAGCGCCCTTGTCGTCCATGCTGATGGCGATGTCGTTGCCGGCGCGTACAGTTATGAGAGCCTTACCGAATTAATTGTGGGCCCAAACCTGATGTCCGACCCGGCTCTGACGATCCCGGGGGTCCACAAAAGGGCTTTAGCGCGAGAGCCGCTTCCATGGTGATGGACCGTCGCGAAAACAGAAATTGGCGTGCTACCCGATCCAGCATCTTGGCGAGATAGACGAGCTGTAAGACTCCTATTCCCGCCTCTGGTGAGGTGACCGGTTGACATGGTGCTTTCGAGTGTTGATCGGGCAGCCGATCCGATCATCATGGTCGGGGAAGGAGTTGTGGTAGCTGTTTGCTATGCATGTGTCGGAGTTGATGTCGTGAAGTTGAATTTACTCTGCGTTCGTGGAAACATGCCGGCAAAGGAGACGTTTGCCTCTTGCGAGGTGGACACGTCGTCAGCCGGCATGCGCTGGGTCTTTAGACGGCTCGGTTGCTGATTTGATAGTGTGCATTTTTGCTAAGACGCCCGTCGGGCTGGCTATGTCACATGAATGCAGGCTAGCTCCGTCACTGACCTCAAAGGGGGCGGGTGATCGGGCCAAGACCAACAGGCGGCGCCGCCTTTGTCGCGCGGCTGCTACGCATGGGACGAGCTGACGGCGGTATGGGTCGAATGGAAGGCCGCGAGACGATGCGCGGTCTCGCTTGCGCCCGAGTGGCAGCGGTTGAAGCGCTGCGGTCCACCGCAGAAGGCGCGCACCTTCATGCTCAAGCACGGCCTCACCTATCGCCCGCAGAAAAGGCTCGAGAATTCGTTATCTCGCTGGCCTCAGGAACTAGAGTTAAATCACCCCGGCACATGATCGCGCTTCACGAAATGGTAAAGCTGCTTGCGTCGCCAAGGACCGGATCAATCGGCTTGAGCGCTCGATCGAAGAGTTCGACTCGGTAAGGCTTCTACCCCCCTGTGGGCGCTTCGAACATTGGGAACTATCGACATGATCGTCGCGATAACATTCGCCACCGAGCTTGGGCAGGTGGGTGTTTTTAGAGCTTAGATCGCCTCATGCATTATCCCCATGTGGTGCCCGGCGACTTATCGGGGGCACAGTCCGTCAGGTGGCCAGATCACTCGGGCGGTCCAACGGCCGCGCCCGGAAGCTGTTGGGCGAGATCGCCGGGATGTCTATCAAGACCATCTAACGTCGGCTAGACAAGGTTGTTGTGCCACGTGGGGACCCTTGAGCAAACATCAGGCGTGCGGAAGGCGCGGTGGAAAGGCGCCTGTCGGGCTGTTTGCCTTCTACATTGCCGGAGCCCACGCTGGTTGAAAGCGAACAAAGCTTGTCTACGGCTCGGCAACATTCTTCCATTGACACGTGTTCGTTAAAGCCCTGCATCATTCCATCGTCCGTCACCTCAAGTCGTCCAGGTCGACTGAGCAGCTGTCCACACCGACGAGCAACTGATGGCGCGTCGTTTTGTAGTCCATAAGGTCGCCGGAAAGTCCGGCCTGGATGATCCGGTCCACAGCGACAGGTGTCGAATTAGACCAGTAGGTCACCTGCAGATTGGGATCATCATAAGAAAGCAGGACGCAGGGGACAAAGGAGAGACCAAGCGCATTTGCGCAGAAGTAGCGATGATGACCATCCATGATGACAGAGTGACGGTGCTCGACCAAAATAGGTCGCTTCCAACGTTTCTCTTTCGCGATTATATTCGTCAATTTACGCGCATCTTCAATTTTGATGCGCTCTGTCGGTCGCAATTGCCTGATAGGCAGCTTGACTACGGCGTAATTAGCGACGGGATTGGCCGTTGCGCACATTTTTTTGTCCCTGATTCTTTGTACACTATTCAGATGACTGAAACGCCCCAGCAGCTTGCGAAAAAGGCTAGCCTGTGACTCGCGTACGAACAACAAAGCACGAACCATGCCAAACGAATGACAGCGTTGGGTGAAGCTTGCCGCATGGAACACCTCGCATCACCAGCCGAGAAACTTCGCTGCATCGACGCTCGCATGGGGATCGGGACACAGGGCCTTGCCTGATGAGTGCCGAGCGAGCCACCGAGCTACGTGCGGTCTCCGCGCCTCTACTGAATCGCTGTGCCGGGATCGCTTAAGCTTGGCGACAGATCGATCCTCAGCTCCAGTTAGGTTCGGCTTTGGAGGACCTTGGTGGACCCACTGCCTCTTTCGAGCTAGCGAAAGATCGCGCCAGAAACTCACGCACGAAGAGAACTGCTGAACGCAGGCCAGCCGCGATCAACACCACCGGGTACATGCCCGCGTCCAGCCGAACTGCTGATGCGGGCTGAACTGAGGCGCTCAATGCCAACTTCCGGTTCACGCTTTGATAGTGGTTTCGTTCGATGCAGTCGCGCCCATCGATCGAACACCTCTGCCAAAGTGTTTGCTAGTCTGCTTCTGCCATAAGGCCAAATAGTGCATCCCCAATCGACGTAAGCGTTGGAAAGCGCCGGAAGCTTACGATGCCTGCGGTAGCAAAGGTGAGTTCAAGCGGATGCGCGAGCGGGTCATCTAAGCGATAGATGCATCCCGCCTTTTGACCGACAGCAACCTGGTCACCGGGCTTCACCTGAGGTTCAAAAAGACCTTCAGCAGGCGAATAGATTGTACCTGTTCGCCCGAGTGATCTCGCGAGCCGAACCGCCGGCGCCTCTGGCGCGACAATATCGCGCGCGATACCGTAGTCACGCAGCACGCGGCGAAGGCCGCTTTCGGCGATTGCGAGCCCAGCTTCCGATATCGTTGGACCGCTGCCGAGCTCGGTCGACAATGCTGGAATGCCCTGCTGTTCGGCGAGCCCATAGAGTGTGCCACCTGCTCCGCCTCCCGCCCCGTCCGTAAGGATGCCATAGGGCGCACCGAAGCTCCTTAAAAGGCGGAGGACTTTTCCGGCTTCGCCCTCGGTGCGCCCGGGTCGGGCCAGCGCCACAGGTAAGTAGTCGAGCGACGTCCCGCCCGAATGCAGATCAATGATCAGATCGGCGCGAGGAAACAGTTCCGTGGCTACATAGTGTGCGATCATGGCCGTTGGGCCGCCATCAGGCATGCCAGGAAAAACGCGATTGAGGTTGATTCCATCCAAGGGCGAGTTGCGATGGCCCGCGGCAACCGCCGGCCCGTTGAGAGCAGGCAGGATGATGACCCGCCCCTGGAGGTCCGTAGTCGTAAGTTCTCGTGCCAGTTTGCGAAGTGCGACTTGGCCTTCATACTCGTCCCCGTGGGTACCCGCCGTGAAGAGAGCCGTTGGTCCGCCACCACATTTGAAGCAAAGCATCGGGATAGGGATCCAACCATAGGCGGAAATGTCTGAGGAGTATGGAACGCGCGCGAAATCGGATTGCATTCCGTCCGCGTCAAAATTGATAGTGGTCCACACGCGGGTTCTCATAGATTTCACACCTTTGGTTGACGAACGGCGCTCGAGCACGGACGCTTGGAGTTTTCGATGCAACTCGCCCTCAGAGACTTTTCAAACCCAGATAGGAGAGGCTCTCTCAACGACACAATAGGACAAACGATGATCAACTGAGCTGCTCCTCGTGATTGCGATGCGGGTCCTGCCGCGAGGATGGCGTAAGTCACGCATGAACTCGAGCTCGAGGACCCGGAAATAGGTCCATCCAAAACATCGTTTTGATGGAAATATACGTTCCTTTCCCAACACGTTCTTGTCCTCGCCAAACATTGGAATGCCCTTTTGCGCTCGGACGAATGCAGAACTTAGAATGTGACCAGATGCTTTTGCTCTCACTGCTCGGACAAACGTCGGCTCACGGCAGCAAATGCTGCGCCTGCGCAAGCGAGGTGCGCTCAGCACGCCGGTACATGCGCGCCACGTCCATGCGCTCGTTCGCCGAGGCAAGCTATGAAGCATGTTACCCATTCACGAGATAAAGCAGCAAAGTCATTCCGGCTTTAAGGCTCAACCGGCAGGAGGCTGACCGATAATCAGCCTGCTCAAATTCTCTCGCCCAGTCGGCCTTTATGACGATCCTCTTAACCTGCCTCAAGACTATCACCCTCGCGAGCTTCCCTCGCTGCATTCGCGCCTACTGAAGATTAACAGCGACGCATTATCGAACGGGGGTGCGTGCGCCACTATCGTGACCTGGCGTTACGTGTCATTCCCAAAGAGCCACTTGTCCAATTGGGCAGCGACGGTTGAATCTAGCAAGCTACGCATTTCCATCCAGTCATCGTCGAAAATAGTGCTCAGATATTTCTCACCCCCATCAACGACCAAGGTTACGACTGTACCGGTCAGCTTGCCTGCGTCGATGAACTCCAAAGCTTTGTAGATAGCGCCGCCGGACGACCCGCCGATTAAAAGTCCTTTGCGCCGGGCGATGTAGCGCGCCGTCTCGAAAGCGTGAGCATCGGTCACCTGGACGCCCTCGTCGATACAGCCATAGTCCAGGACGTTGCCGACCTGGTCACCAGTAGGCATGCCGGTCCCTGATTGATAATAGGGGTGCGCGGGTCTTCCGAAAATGATCGATCCGGCCGGCTCGACGCCGATTGTGCGCACCGTCGACTTATGGCGCTTGAGCCGTTGCGCAATACCTGTCATGGACCCGCCGGTCCCAACGCATCCGACAAACGCGTCGACGCCCTGAGGAATTTGCGAAATTAGCTCTTCGACGAGAGCTGCATAGCCGTCCGGATTGGCAGGATTGTTCGATTGGTTCATGAATAGCGCGCCGCTAAGCTCTGAAGCAAGTTGTGCCGCGAGGCGCTGCCTCGCGACGACGGCGACTTCGTCTTCCGCAAACTCGCCTTCGACGTACCGGATCTCGGCGCCGAGCGCCCGCATCATCCGAACCTTATCGGGGGCCGCATGGTGATCTACCACTGCGATGAAGTGTAGGCCAAAGTCCAATGCGCAGAGAGCTAAACCTATACCCGTATTGCCAGAAGAGGACTCAATGATGGTGCCGCCAGGAGCGAGACGCCCATCCTGGAGCGCAGCCATAACCATGCTTCGGGCCATGCGGTCCTTCATCGAACCGCCCGGATTGTTCTTCTCAATTTTTAGCATCAAACGCGCATCTCGATTGGGAATGTCAATTGACATCACCGGCGTCTGCCCGATCAATTGCGTTACGGTCTTGTGCAGCATAGCATGCCTCTTTGATGCTTCTGTAATAGTGGACCGCCGTTGTGCCCCTGCGCGGCGGAGCAGGCGGGCCTCAGGTTATGGTCGAATTTCTGCTTCGGGGTGACCATCTGGTGACGACCTCGACTGGCGAATTAAGCTAGTCTCCAATTTGTGTCTCGGGACGCGGATCAGCAATTTGGGACCGAATCGCGAAGACCATGCAGGCGTCGCGCGGCGAAGACGTTGGCGCGACTGCCTCGCCGCTCGAGGGCTCGATCGATAACAAGGTACTCTTATCCTCCCCGACGGATCTCATGTTTAAGAATGTTTTGAAAACCGCTTAGGCCGTAGTGAGTAGCGCCCGTGTCCCGAAACCCCGACTTTAGATAAACAGCTCTAGCTGCCACATTGCGTACGTTGACGCCGAGCATGAGACTGCCGATAGAAGGACGGTTCTTAGAGATCCATCGAGCGGCAAGTGCAATCGCCGCCTTACCGTATCCATTCCCTTGGTATGATCGGTCCACGCAAAGTGTGTGCAAAGTCATGGCATTTGGAAGAGCCCATTCGGGCAAAGCCGCTCTTTCACGGAGAACAAAGAAGCCAACGGTCTTATCGCAGACTTCAATCGAGAACGCGTGCTCAAAACCGGTACATGCGCTATTTCGAAGCTCCGTGAAAACTAGATCCAGCGGGTCCACAAATTCTTCTTGCTCGGGCTCCACCTTTAGGTGGGCGACCAGCGCGTAATCAAGATGGGACAGGCTTTTCAGCGCCGCGCGCATGCTAAATCTCCGTATCAGCGAGCGTTTCAAGCCTTTGCTGAAGAGCAAGAATGAATAGCTCCCACACAACATGGATCTGCGTTGGTAGCTCCTTGAGCTCCGACGAGAGACTCACAAAACTCGTGCCAACAACGCAGGAGCGCCGACATTCGCATTATAAACGACGATTCAACGGCTTAGATGAGCGACAGCAAGAGGCGAGGCGCCTGGTAGTCTCTTGTCGCGGATTCGACAAACCCAACAATGTCGATTGTCCTGCGCTCGGCGGTCGAGTCGCTCTGCTCTCGGTGCGCAGGTCGAGTGCATGATCTACGGGTTGCGTAAGTCCAAACTGGCTGCCCGAAACTGCTCGTTTTCCTTCTGTGAATTGATTTCGAGAGCGACGTCTAGCACGCCGAACGAAGCTCCAATTCCAAACATGGTGGTCGTTCCAAGATTAGAATCTAAGATAAATCATCACAGGTCCTACGATGAGTCGCGATTTCACTCGGGCCCGATGAACGCGTCTTAGTTCCAGAACTGCAGCACCGGAACGGGAAAGGACGCCATATCGTAATGACGACCGCATATGTCGCCGTCACGGCACGTATTGCCGATCCCGTGGTGGACAATGACTGTCGACATAGCGTCGGGAATATACGTTTGGAGTCGTATAGGAGTGAGGCTGGACGTTGTTCCAGCGCAATATCGGGTGGGCGCGTCTCACCGGTCCAATCCGGCGTGGCGGCGATTGTTATTGTCTCGCTCTAGCATGTTGCATCAGAACGACTGATCAAGGGGGCTGCTCGCCGAGCGGCTCGGCGCGATAGGATCGAGGCCAAGTACTATAAGCTTTTGCGGCTTTATCGCGCCCTGCAAAGCTCGACGGCGTCGACCAGAGGAGTTTCAGCTGTGCTCGGAAATCCGCATGTGCTTGCACGATTCGATGTTCATCGCGAACGAGATCTAGTGTAGATTCTGCGCAAGGCGACCGTAGCCTTGTTAATCAATCCGCTTCGTGAGCTTTCCTCTTTTGGTCCGCCAAAAAAGCGGTCGCCGCCTCGCACAAGCAGGTTCGAGGAAGCCGGTCGATCCATCGAGCGAGGTCTGACAAAGGGCACCTGATGTTGGCGCAGTGACTGCCGGCTGAATTGATGATCTTTGCCAATAGCTCTGGCCAACATGAGTCTAGATATCTTGCCACTTGTCTCGATACGACTAGATTAGTTAAGCTAAGATGTATTTATCCTCGGCGGCCATGGTGGAGGATTCGCCATTTGCCTCTTCTTTATTGTTGAAAGTTTCTGGTCAGGCGCATCTGTGCGCGTACAAGCGCTGCTATGCCAAGCTCACCCTGCCTTTTCAAATTGCGTACGGCAGCTCTGCTTCCCGGCGTCAATGCCGATCTTCGAAAACGGCCTTTGAGAGATGGTTAGATCGGTCGTGCGTGTCGTTATTGACATTCCAACGTTTTCACCAGCCCCTCAAGATCTGCCCACAGCTGGTCAATGTTTTCCAAGCCAATGCTAATCCGCAGATAGGTTGTTGAGGCGCTTGAAGCCATAACATCGCGGTCACTGGCGATGATCATTGGGGCCACAAGGCTGCGGGTCCCGCCCCAAGAGGCTCCTATGGCGAACGTCTGGAGACCATCTAACGCGCGATTGACACGTTCCGAAGAAACGCCGTCCACTTGGAGGCTGAAAACACCGGAACTGCCGTTGAAATCACGCTGCCAGATATCATGATTGGGAAACCCAGGCAGACAAGGGTGCAGCACCGGGAAGTTCTCACTCTGAGCCAATCGATGCGCGAATTTTTCTGAAAGTTTGCCAACGTGTCGCAATCGGAGACTCATTGTCTGCATGCCGCGCAGGGCGAGAGAACATTCGTCGGGCGACACGCCGATACCGAGTGACCCCAATGTGAGTCGTGCACGCTGGTAGAGGTCCATATTGCGGAAAATAATCACTCCCAACAGAATATCGGAATGCCCACCAACATATTTCGTGAGTGCTTCCGCAACTATATCAACGCCCAGCTCCAACGGCTTGCACAATAGTCCCGTTGCCCAGGTGTTGTCACATCCGAGGAGCGCGCCATTTTTCTTGCTCAAGCGAGCAATAGCGGGAATGTCGCAGATCTCCATGGTGGTCGATCCAGGAGACTCGATCCACACGAGCCGCGTGCGTCGGGAGCGAAGCCGCGCCTCGAGCTCTGTGAGCCGAGTAGGATCGAAGAACTCTGTTTCTATACCGAGATCGCCCAATACCTTACGCGTGAAGTGCTTTACAGGTGGATAAACGTTATCCGTTACGAGCAGAAGATCGCCGTTTTTAACGACGCTTAATATGGCGGCTGAAATCGCGGCTTGACCAGACGGCACAATGATTGCTCGCTCTGCATTGTGCATGGCGGACAGCTGCCGCTCCAAAGTCCGCGTGGTCGGAGTCCCCGACAGTCCATATGTGTAACCATCTGGTGCACGAGTCGCCCGACCGCGATAGGAGGCTGCGTCCGGAAATACAATTGTCGATCCGCGATAGACGGGAATGGCAAGACTGACGAAGCCCTCAAGCGGTGTTTCTGGGGGAATAACGCAAAGCGTCTCATCTAAACGGGTGTTCTTGCGCATCTTGCCGCCTCATGAATCTTTCGAGAGAAATTCCTGCGTCCTGCTCGCGGGGCGCTCAAGAGATTCCAGGATAAACTTCACCATGATAACGGCCACCCGATCGGCAGTTTCTTTGGTGGCGATCACTCATCACGCCATCCCGCCTGAACTTGCGGAAGAACATCGAGAACTTCTCATCCCTTTCCGGATCAAGAGCGCCGCAGTGCGGCCCGCCTCGCAACATAGGTCCTCGCTTCGTGGCAGCCGTGCACAATCGCCCCTCTGCTTTTGGCCATCTGGCGCGCCGGGACATTCCGTCAACGCGATCAGTCAAGCTTCAGAGAAGCCATGAGGCTTCTATGCCATTCAGCCTTGGTTTTGCTATCCGGTTTGATGCAGACCGCGGCAAGTGAGATATTGCCCAGCACGGATTGGTAAGCTTGCCAGCCAAGCGGGCTGTAGCGTTCCAAATGCAGAGGCAAGGGCTTGTGTGTCCAACGCTCGACAATCACCTGCATGAGCTCGCATAAATCCAGTCAGTGCTGATCAAGGCCGGTCATTCGCGCGGTCTGATTAAAACACATCGAACTTTTGACTCTTTCGCAGGCCCGATACGCTACGACGGCGACACGTCTTTTCTTGCACACAAGAAAGTTATGTTAGTTGATAGAAGGATTCAGAATTTTTGGCCATATTTTCCAAGAGCTGCGGCGGTGTAAAACGATTACCGTACGTCTCTTCCAGCTTGTGACAGCGCTCAACAAACTTGTCCGCGCCTATTAGATCGATATATGATAGTACGCCGCCGGTAAACGGCGGGTAGCCGAAGCCTAAAATCGAGCCGACATCGGCATCGCGTGGATCGGCTATGATGCGTTCGTCGATCGCGCGCGCAGCTTCCACCGATTGAACAATCAAGAACCGCTGACACAGCTCGCCTGTATCAAGCCTGTTGTTATCGATATGCTTTGGTTGTAGATTGGCAAGACCCTGCCAAAGATGCTTTTTTCCTCTGCCTTTCTCAGGATAATCGTAAAAGCCACGGCCATTTTTTCGTCCAAATCGGCCTTGGTTCTCGACTAGCTCCACCATCAGTTTCTTTTGACCCGCGTCGATCGCATTCGGGCCTAAATCGGCTTCTGTCGCTTTCATAATCTGCAAGCGAAGATCAAGAGCAACTTCATCAGCTAACGAGAGCGGTCCTATGGGCATGCCTGCCATCTTGGCGCAGTTCTCGATCGCAGCCGGCGGCACCCCTTCCAGAAACATCTCTATTCCTTCAGAGACATAGCGCCGCACGCAGCGATTAGCGAAAAACCCGCGGGAATCTTTTACGAGGATGGGGATCTTCCCGATCTGGGCAACGTAGTCTAGGGCGGTGGCAAGCGCGAGCTTACCTGTGTTTTTGCCTAGAATAACCTCGACCAGCCTCATCTTTTCAGTGGGCGAGAAGAAGTGAAGGCCAATAAATATACTCCGGTTCCGGAAGGTTTCGGCCAGAGAATTGATCGGTAGCGACGAAGTGTTCGAGGCGAAAATGGCACCATCCTTCAGAAGAGGCTGCGCCTTGGCATACACGTCGGCCTTGGACTTTCGGTCCTCAAATACCGACTCGATGACCAGATCGCATTGCGGAAGGGCCGCATAATCGTTGGTTGCCGTGATGCGCGAGAGCGTTTCGTCGCGCTCATTTTCATTGGCATGCCCCTTCCGAATTTGATCGTCAAACGCAGATTTTGCGTACGCTTTGGCATTATTCGCGCTTTGTTGGTGCCGAGTAATTAGAACGACTTCGATACCGGCGCGCGCCGACACGTAACCGATGCTTGCGCCCATGAAGCCAGCGCCAATGACAGCGAGCTTCTTGACCTTGCTTGGCGGCACGTCATGCGGACGGCAACGCCCTTTCTCCAGTTCCCGCATCGAGATTTGAGTGCGGATCATAGCGCGCGCTTCCTTAGAGCGCAGGACGCTCGTAAAATATCGCGATTCAACGCGCAGGGCCGCGTCGATTGGTAGCTGTAAGCCTTCATAGACACAGCTCATTACTGCGCGGGAGGCTGGATAGTTGTCGTAAGTGTCGCGCCGATAGAGCGCATTGGCGGTCCGAAGCGCCGATTTGCCTGCCGGAGAATATATGGGCCCTTTCGGCAACTTAAATCCCTGCTTATCCCATGGTGAGACCGCCTCGCCGCCCTCTTTTATCCAGTCTTTCGCCGCCTTGATCAGATCGGCCGCCGGCACCACCGCGTCGATCAGCTTCAGTGCTTTAGCGCGCGCCAGATTCACGGGCTGGCCTTTTAGCAAGATTTGAATCGCGTCTTCCAAAGCTACGAGGCGCGGCACACGTTGGGTCCCGCCGGCGCCCTGGAGAAGACCAATCTTAATCTCCGGAAAACCAACCTGCGTTACAGGATTATCCGCGGCAACGCGATAATGGCAGCACAGTGTCAGCTCAAGTCCGCCGCCGAACGCGGTCCCGTTGACAGCAGCAACCCACGCCTTGCCCGACGTTTCGATCGACCGGAAGGTGAGCGAGAGTTGCCGGCCTCGGTTAAAGAGCATTTGATTCGCGGCGATCTCACCCTCATCCCTTGTCAGCCGGACGTATTCCCTATTTATACTTTCGAGCATCGAAAGGTCGCTCCCCGCGCAGAACGTCTCCTTGCCCGAGGTGACAACAACGCCCTTTACTGAGGCGTTCGCTATGATCGTCCTAACGATCTGCTCGAGTTCGCTCGTCGAAGTCTCGTCCAGCACGTTCATGGAACGATCATGATTATTCCAAGTCACCAGAGCTATGCCATCCGAGTCGACTTCGACTTGAAAATTCTTAAGACTCATATGCTGCTCCTGTCGCCTTGCTTCACACCCGTTCGATGATTGTGGCAGTCCCCATGCCGCCGCCAACACAGAGTGTCACTAGGGCGGTCTCTTTATTGCTGCGTTCGAGCTCGTCGAGCACGGTGCCTAAGATCATCGCGCCGGTGGCGCCGAGTGGATGGCCAAGCGCAATCGCGCCTCCATTTACATTAATCTTGGCATGATCGATCTCGAACGCTTGGATATAGCGCAACACGACTGATGCGAACGCCTCATTGACCTCAAAGAGATCAATGTCCGACTTATTCATGCCGGCGCGTGCGAACAACTTATTTGTGACATCGACGGGACCCGTTAACATGATCGCGGGCTCCGAGCCAACGTTCGCAAAGGCTCTTATTCTTGCGCGTGCCCTGAGCCCGTGTTTCACACCGAAGTTTTCGCTGCCGAGTAACACTGCTGCGGCGCCATCGACGATTCCCGACGAGTTGCCGGCGTGGTGCACATGGTTGATGCCTTCAAGTTCAGGGTGTGACTGAATGGCGACAGCGTCGAAGCTGCCCGTTTGCCCGCCCTCCTCAAATGCTGGTTTGAGCTGTGCCAACGACTCCAGAGTCGTGTTTGGGCGAATGTGCTCGTCCCTGTCCAAGAGCGAAAGCCCGTTGATATCTTGTACGGGTACGACCGATTTGTTGAAGCGACCCAGCTCCCATGCTTTTGCCGCCCGCTGGTGGCTCTGCACGGCATAGCTGTCAACCTGGTTGCGTGAAAAGCCATACTTGGTCGCGATCAAATCTGCCGAAAGGCCCTGCGGCATGAAATAGGTAGGTATCGCGATCGTGGGATCCATTGACGAGGCTCCACCGGATGAGCCCATGCCCACCCGACTCATAGATTCAGCGCCGCCGCCAATGACGAGTTCGTGCTGACCGCTCATAATTTGGGCGGCTGCAAAATTCACGGCATCAAGACCTGAAGCGCAGAACCGATTAATCTGTACGCCGGCTACGGCATCACCGAGCCCCGCCTTGAGGGCTGCAAACCGAGCGATGTCGCCACCGGCTTCGCCGATGGGATCGACGATGCCGAGGATAACATCATCGATCATATCGCGAGGGATATTGTTCCGCCGCCTGAGTGCGCTGAGTGGCACCGAGGCTAGCTGAAGTGCCGTGACTTCATGGAGCGCGCCGTCCGACTTTCCGCGACCTCGTGGAGTACGAACGTGATCATAGATGAATGCGTCAGGCATGATACCTCACCTAAATGGGACCGATATCGGACAGCGGATCTCAAGTTGGCTTGCCGGCGAAACGCCACCGGTGGTCAGTATCCACGGCGTCCGCCAGGCTCCGCCCGGACGCAAGAATACACTCCCGCTAACGTGACTCTCCGGACTTCCGCCCCACCGAAGCCACGCGGACTTAAGACGGGATCTCTCTAAAGGGAAGGTACTTCGCTCTAACATGAGGAAGGACCTGACCAACTGATATTCTGCACGGGCTTCTATCTCTCTTCCTCCCCTATGAAAGGTCACCTCAGACTGAGCACTGCGCTTTGCGCGTGCTTGAATGCGCTAGCATCTCTCTCAGAGTTGTTGCCCCCAATTGTGGAGCAGCAATAAACATGCCAAGACTAATCCAACGTATGGCCTGCTCGACGCTTACACCATCTAGCTTCGCGGAGGATCAATCTTGTACTTGCCGCCCTTCTAGACCTTGTCCAATACCGAACAACGATTCGCGCGATTGTTGTACGAGATCTCTCCTTTTCTCCTGACGCTCGCACCCGCTTAGAGAGCGGAGCCACACTCACTGTTATGTCCGAGAGCGTTCGCATGACCATCGAAAGACATTTCCAGCGGCCGAGATCGGCTCTATATCAAAGCCGGGCAACAGCGCAGGCGCTAGCATCGGAGCATGTAACGTCGACCGATACACAGGCCCTCCCGCGATCGTGGCCGTAATGTTGTGCGGGCAAATGAAAGTATGGAAAGCAGCGAAGCCGGCATTCGAGTCAAGTTGAAGGGTCTTCAACGCAACAATCGGCTGGTTAATAAGAGCCAGCACCGCATCTCCCACACCTCGTTGCTGTTAAGCAGACCGGCAATATACAGTTGGCTTTGAAGAACATGGTTTGCATATATGGACGAGCGCGCTGTCGACGCAATTGAGCTGCGGCTTCGGCGGCGCTGCAGTGCCGAGGTCGTCGTCGCGGAAGCCTTTGTTCGGCGACGAAGCTGGGTTGAGCAGTCGCGATCAAGACTCGACAAAAGCTGCGGCAAGTCAACGCACACAACAACGGCTTCACGCCATTGTTGATCGATCACGACGCTATGCGCTAGCCGCTGACACGGCCTGAACTCGTCTCCCGCAAAACTCTTCGGGCGGTTTCGTATTTAAACCAAAAGACGACACTCCTTACGTCGAACCGATCATAGAGGAGTTGTTTGCACACCAACCAGGAGCCAAGCGGCATCTATACACGAGCGCGTCGAGGCATATGATCTTCACGACCACCGAAGCCGCCACCACGTCGCCGACAAGGCCCAGAGCACTTCTCGTACCGCCGGTCAGGCAGATCGCCGCCGCTACGCGCCCCAGCGCATATCAATTTCGATGCCGACTGCAATCTTGCGTTACCGCTTACGCGCGATCCCACGTCGCGCAGCTTCAACATCAAGAACGAAGACCGCCGCGTCCTTCCCGGCAAGCTCACCAGACCGGCGCGCGCGCGTTGCGCCAAGCAAACAGGTGTTGTCATGAGGGGTCGATCCTGCGCACCGTCCCAGACCCGAATATGGCCTGCGCATCTGAGTCGCCACGATCCGCCCGGTGACCGCGACACTCCACCGCTGCTGACACCTCGCTGACTGGATATCCACCCGCTCGGTTGCGCTGAACCGTCGATGGCACGCCTGGCGTTCGATAAGACGGAAGTCCTCGCAGGTGGACGACAGCTCTCCGTTGCTTTCGAGAGTGCCGACTTCTTTCCCGACGTCTGCCCCCGTGTTATTCAACAAGGCGTCTGCCAACAGCACTTCAGCCGCATGCCCGGCGACGTCCGTGCGCCGATGTTGGACTTCCTTAGATGTTCGCGTCACCGTCATCAGCAGGGCTTTGTGCCAGCAACGATCACGAAGGCAATGCCACTGCGCTCCCGTCGCACCCATTGACTAACCTGATTAAATCCTCACCCGGCGTCCAGAAAAGCCAATCGTCGTCCACAATGTTTTCGTTTACCAATCGCAATATCGAACCACCTGGTTCGCAACGCGTTATGTCGTAGACACGCTTCTCGACAGACCACGTTCCCGCAAGACCACACATGAAGTCAGGAGCCCACATGGCAAGGGCCACACCCCGCATTATCCCTTCCATGATCTTGGGCATACCCTGCCCCCTAAAGTCTCCGCGCACCCAAATGTCCCCGCGGTAGACCACCTTTCCAGTGATCTGCCGCGCAATTGGCGCTTTGCAAATACAACCATCATCAGGATGTGCATGTTTGCTCGGATCGGCATAGAAGAACTTAAGAGACTCAAGATGGTCCGCCAGATTGCTGTTCGAGAGGTCATACAGTCGAGCAGCCTCTACGAGGACGACCTCGTTGTTCTTGTCAACGCCTACGATCCAATATCCGTCGCCAAATTCAATGGGTGAGCTATCAGGGCGGAAAATCGGATACGTCCTACCTTTTGTCGGAGTGCGCTCCGTCATCGAGACATAATCATGAAAATCAAAGCCGATCGAAATCTTAACGCCCTTCCGAATGGCGGCGCTGTCATACACTTGAAGGAAACGTGAGACCTGCAAATGATCAACCACGCGTTTCATTGCCGCACCTCGCCTACTGTGCCAACTAACTAAGCCGCAGCGTTCTAAGTCGCTACTTCAGTTTGTACTACATCGTCAACTTACTAGAAATGACCAGTTCTAGTAGGAACATCGTAGGGGGGGGGCGCTAGTTCGCCTGGCCTGCGGGACTAGCCACAACGACTCTCTGCAAAAAAGGCACATAACTAGCGAGTCGGCAGAAAGCTGGAGCGGCGATTTGGAGGTCAGATCACCCCCCGTCCCACGCCGGCCGCGCGAATAGATCCCGATTATCATGTCATGCTCGAGGCGCTGGCTTCTCGCCCTCTAGTATTAACGGACACCTCTCTTTGGCTTGTCCTGTCATGACGGAAGAACGTCCCAGCGCAGTGCCATCCTGAGACATCATGAGTGGACACCTCAGAGGATCAAAGAGGCGGTTGCGGTAGAGGACTCGGTTCGAGATCGCTGCGAAATCCCGAGATACTGAGAGTCACCGGTCAACTCATGAAGCGGCGAGACTTGTTCTGGTGCTAATGAGAACGAACTTCTCATCTCGCTGGGACCGTGACCTGTGCCAAGTTTCTGCCAAAGCTTGCTTGAACAAATCAAGGCTCTCATCCAACGACTCACGGCCAACCGTGAGTGCAGGCAATCGCCTCGCTTAGTGCACTGTCCGTGCTGCTCGCCAGCGCAAGGCCCGCGCTCCCTATAACGGTCGTACCCTCCGGAGCGTCATCGACCACGCCGAGACACTCGCCGGGTGTCAGATTGAGTTGGCCCATTTCGACAAGAGGTACCGCACGTTACCAAGCGCAAAACCAACCGCGCGCCTTCACCGCGACCTTGACACCTTGTCCACCGGGCACAGCGCCGAGAGCGTGGGACGACTGCACTCGTCAGCCACTACACATTTGTGAAGCCGCGCTTCTCCGCGGGGGCTAGCGCAGGCACTGAGGGATAGTCGATCATTGCCTCGGCAAGCGAGCCAACAAACTCGGACAAGATGAACGCGTTTAGCGAGAAGCTCGATGATTTTGTCAAGAAGACAGCTCTCCGCCACGCGCACGTTCCATGCTGCCCGGAAGAGTCGGCCTTGTCTGCGATGGTCGGCCTTGATCTTTCCAATAGGTCTGGCTCTCTTTTAACCCATGCACCCATTCAAGGACCTCCTGCCAGTTCAGGCGCGCATGAGCTCCGAAACGTTTGCCTTCTTCATTGATTGCTCCTTTCCAATCGCTCAGCCGCGATGAGGACGGATGTCATCTGCAATGGTTTCCCAACCAGCCCCGTCCCGTACAAGGCTGAACGCGCGTACATGCAAATGGGCTGCTGCCGTATGCGGAGGCAGGGGGCCACATGACAGTGACATTCGGATAATTCCTCTAACAATTTGAACGAGGCAAGCGCTCCAAAGAAAACTTTAATCTTTGCCTGGGCCTCACCAGCAAGCACTGCGCTCTGACAGGCACCAGACATGTGCGCAATGCAATCGAGCAGAGGAACGGGCTTGCGTCCACTGCCGAATGACCGGCGAGTGAAACCGCGCGTAAAAAGAGAAAGAAGAGAAGCACACTGTGCATTACGCCCTCAAGCGTGCCTGCACGAGCTGCATCGAAGCGGACCACATCCAATCGACTCGTCGAGCCGTGCCTTCACAATGTTCTTGCGGCAGCCCTGTGTAACAATTCTTTGCCTCCGTGTTTCACAACCGATGCACCGCTCAATTGCGTGGACTACACGGAGGCTTGCCGAAATCAAGCCAATCGCTGGCTCCGCACAGAAGTTGGAGCAGCTAGATCTCTCTTGTTTCAGAAGGAATAAACCACAGAATGTCTTGCTTGAGCAGCTACCAAATTTGGATAGTCGGCCGCGCGAGACGCGCGAAACGGAGACGCGCAGCTTTGACGGTGACGGCAGAACAGACATCAAGCCGCGGCGTGACCACAATGCGCAGGGTGTCCCCACCCATTCGGCACGTTAGCCAAGGAGGAGGCTTTGGTTGCCTCGAGCGAGAGAGCTTAACTTGAGGGAAATGCAATATGTCGACGACTTTACCAAATGGCGCGGCAACAGAATCGCGCCCCAGATCACGCAAGGGTGCTCCCGATCGGACGGCCTAAAAGATGTCTGACACCTGGATCTTCACTCTAGGAACGCCACGTAGCTTGTCGACAGCCATCGGCTGTTTGACTCACAGTGATTCGGCCAAACGCAACGCGGTGGGGTGCCGATGGCAGAAGGGACATCAACCTGTCGACAATTTCAGATGAATCCGACTGCAAACTCGACGCATTGCCGCAGTCATGCGGGTGAGCAGCCTCGCTACGTCATGCCCGACAATCACAGCACCGAAGCCGATCGTGAGCGTGGTTAGCCTGATACCCAGCGAGCCTCTCTCTCAGTCGAGTTACACGCTGCGCAACTGGCGGCGCCGCTTTTCATCTATCGGAGTTCGCATTTTGGCAAGCCTTCCAATTACAACCGTACGGAGATCGTCAAGCTGATTACGTCGGTGCCTCGGGCGTGCCCGTTGCCTCCTATTGCAAGCCGTCGCGCCGGTGAGTACGCGGCCCGCCTTGACGGCGGCAATCCGCAGCTGGATGCTTCCTGCGGCTCGGCCGACTCATGGTAATCGAATTTCAACCCTGACGGTTCCCGTGCGACGCGTGTTGTCGGCTTTACTTGGGGTGTCATCCAAGCCAACGTTGGCGCAGCTGTTCAGAGGCAGGGTGTAAACCATAATAGCCAGCGTGATTGTCATGCGAGGCGTATGACGCTGAACAAGGCTCCAAGCCGGGTCGACTTCAAGCAAGAACAAAGCTATCGAAGTCGACATCCTGCATGGCGTCCAAACAGACCTCCCATTCGCTGACGCCACAGTTCCGATCGCCCTTAGTGCTAAACTCTTGAAGGGCCGACAGGCACCGTCCATTGTCGTCCAGTAGCAGCAGCTCGGGGTTCGAGGGTGTCGGCCTAGGCGCCGTGAATCAGACCAATATTAGCGCACCTGTGCATTTTTGGCCAAACAAATGAATGTGGTTGCCAAGCACCGCATTGTACGGCGGGCGTTCGCATCTGGTGCGATTAAGATCCATTGCAGCTCGCCGGTGTCCTCACCTCTCGCAAAGTTTCGGCCAACGCTTGGTCGAACAGCTCAAGACCTTCCTCCATCGTCTCACGGTCGATCGTGAGTGCAGGCAAGAATTTCACAACCTGGTCAACCGGCCCGCATCGCTCGATGACTAGCCCCTTCTCGAAGGCCTTCCGCGTGGCTACAGCGGCTATTTCGGCTATCTGGCAATCAAATCCCACAGCCATACCACGGCCTCGAACAACAAACCCATTTCCATACTTGGATGCAATAACCTCGAGACGGCGTCGCATAACCTCCCCCATTTGCTGAACCTGCTGCGAGAACCTGGGGCTCCGCCAGTAAGTTTCTATAGCTGCGGTTGCGGCCACAAGCGCGAGATTATTTCCACGAAAGGTGCCAGTGTGTTCACCTGGCTTCCAGATGTCGCACTCCTCTTTGATCAGCAACATTGAAAGTGGGAGACCGTACCCACTTAGTGACTTGGACATAGCGACAACGTCTGGCGACAATCGCGCAAACTCGAAACTAAAAAACTTCCCTGTTCTACCGCATCCCATCTGGATGTCGTCGACTATGAAAAGGGCGCCCACTTCATGTGCAATGGCCTGAACCGTCCTCAACCATTTCTCACCAGCTACGTTTATGCCGCCTTCGCCTTGTACGGTTTCCACGAGAATCGCAGCTGGACGATCGAAGCCGCTGCTCTCGTCCGTCAATAGCTTCCGCAAATAGTCCGAGGTGTCCACAGCCGGACCAAAATAACCATCAAACGGCAAAAACGTCGCGCCACCCAAAGAAAAGCCACTCGCTGAGCGATAGAACCTATTACCGCTGGCGGCGATCGCTCCCAAGCTCATGCCATGATAGCCATGTGTGAACGAAATGATGTTTTGACGCCCGGTAGCCTTGCGAGCGAGCTTTAAAGCCGCCTCGATTGCATTAGCACCTGTTGGCCCGGTGAATTGGAAGCGATAATCTAGTCCTCGTTCCCAAAGGATGGCCGACTTGAAGGTGTTCATGAACTGAAGTTTGGCAGGAGTGGCCATATCAAGCCCATGGACTACGGCATCCGATGCTAAGTACTCAAAGATAGCCTCCTTGATCGCTTGGTTGTTGTGGCCGTAGTTCAGCGCTCCAGCACCGGAGAAGAAGTCAATTAGCTTCCGGCCTTCTTCAGTTAGCATCGTCGAGCCCCGCGCCCGGCTGAAAATGGCTGGAAAGGAACGAGAGTACGAGCGAACGTTCGATTCCAGGGACGCGAACAACTCCAATTTGCAAGTCTGGTTGATTTCTTCATTCATGTTCGCCTCCTCAGTGGCTCGTTGGCCCACAACCATCATCAGTCGCAGAATCGCCGTCCTATAGACATAGCGATCTGGAGCTGCCACTCCCCGGGCACGTATGTTGTTGTCCGACGAGGGTTTTCCGGAACGACTTCAATAGCTGAGAAACGAGCACCAGCGAACCCCCCTAGGCTTGTAGTATTCTTTACCATTCCGAGGTCGTAAGAATCCTCATCATACGTCGTTACTGAAGCCGCTCATTTGACGGGTTCATCGGCGCTGCGGCAGAGCAGCAACATCAGTTCAGACGACGAAGGAGTACAGAACCTCGACGGGGCTAACCTGTTAGGTTGCAATTCAACGATCTCTCGGTGTACTCAGCCTCGAACGCGCGTTGGCGTCCGGCGACCCGCCATCAACGCCGCGTCTCGGTTCGATGCTCAATTCTCCGACATTCAACTTTCAGTTATACTGAAACATCTCCGGAGCTTGGGTAGAGGACATTTTTTTGCGCAATTCAGCCCTTGAACCGGCCTACATCGCTGTTGCTAGTCGCCAGTTGTGCGAGGGTGCTGTCGCGATAAGCGCGGCCTTCGGCTTCCCCGTTGCCCCGCCAGCTCTAGCAGAATGCGAAAATCGGCATTCTAACTTACGACGTGATCATTGTGACTATGACACTCCGGGTTGATCATTCCGCCGATGGACGAGGATCATAATGAGCGGTATTTGAAAGTGGTACATTCTGGCATGATGCCGACGACGGCGAACGACGTCGCTACCATCGAGACAGATCTCATTGAACCTTTCTGATGCCACCGATCGAGCTCAAGAGTTGGGCATGGCACGTAGCGGCGCTCATCTATTTGCTGTAAGAAGGACGTCATCCCATCAGGAAACACGGTCGCCGTTCTCGTGCACCCATTCTTTCGACGCAGGCGCCCTTGGGCGAACTTGGCCAACCAAGCCACGGCCCCACGGGTTGGACGACGCGCGGCATGGGCGCATTTGATATGGAGAAGGCCCGCCTCATGCCATGAAGCCGAAGGATTTGCGATCGAGATCACAATCACCGTTGGACGCAAGGGTGAGGATGCACACTACCACTCGGCTTATTGCTACGCGAACAGCCGAGCTAGCCGTTCACAGGTCAGTGAAATTGTCGTTAGCGGACTCTTTCCGAACGCGGTAGGTTTGTCGAATAAGGAACAACATGATCAGCACATGCATCTGGAGCAAACTCCTGAAGGCGCGGCAAGGCACCACCGGTAAAGGTCCCCATCTGGCGTGCTTACGCGATGGGCTGCGGATGACACCCGTGCTCCGCTCATCACGCCGAACACGAGTGACACATGTTCACAAGCGCCTTATCAATGTTCCAGATGCGCACACCGAGAGCTGGCCTGAGCCGGCAGCTGTTTACATAGCCTGCGCGAACTGATTCGCCGGTCGCTCCAGACCGAGGTTCTCTCTTAAGGTTCCTCCGGTGTATTTCGAACGGAATTTCCCTCGCCGGCGCAATTCAGGAACTACCAGGTCAACAAAGTCTTTCAGACCGCCAGGCGCAGTTGCTGGCAACACGTTAAATCCGTCAGCCGCATGTTGATCGAATGTGCCTACCATAGCGTCAGCAATCTCCTCCGGAGTTCCCACAACCATGAGATGTCCTTTGCTGTCTGATATCAACTGGATCAGTTGTCTCCAGGTAAATTTCTGACGTGCGGCAACGCCGACAAGCAGCTTCTGACGGCTCTTGATGGAATTTGTCTCCGGCAAAGTCTCTGGAACCAATGAGTCAAGATCCACCGAACGTAGATCGGTGACTGCGCCCAACCAAATATCTGCCGCCCCAATTTGGACGTCTATGTGCGTGGCCGCCCGTAGTCTTTGAAGTTTCTCAGCAGCTTCTTGCTTAGTTTTTCCGACTATCGGAACGATGCCAGGCATGATTACCACCCGATCATCCTTCCGCCCGAGTGCCCGCGCTTTTTGTTTGAGACTCGCGTAGTATCTTTTACCGTTCTCAATAGATGGCTCGGCGGTGAACACGACTTCGGCGACTTCGGCAGCGAAAGCTATACCTGCATCGGATGCGCCAGCCTGAACCAACACTGGGTAGCCTTGCGGGGGCCTTGCGATGTTCAGGGGTCCTCTCACCGAAAAATAGTTTCCCCGATGATTAAGCACATGTAGCTTCGCAGTGTCAGCGTAGATACCAGTCTGCCTGTCACGAACGAAAGCATCGTCCTGCCAAGTGTCCCAAAGTCCTTTGACTATCTCCACGAACTCGCTCGCTCGAGCGTAACGTTCGTCGTGATCTGGCAGTCGCTCTTGCCCAAAATTCTGGGCTTCTGGATCCATGGCGGAGGTAACGATATTCCAGGCCGCGCGTCCTTTCGATAGGTGATCAAGTGATGCGAACATCCGCGCAAGATTGTACGGTTGATAGTAGGTCGTCGTCGCGGTCGCAACAAGGCCGATGTCCCGTGTTCGGGATGAAAGGGCCGACAACAGCGTTATTGGCTCGAAGCCATCGTTACGACCTACACGTGACATGATTGCATGACCATCTATTACGCCTTGATGATCGGCTATAAATACGAAGTGAAAGGCGGCACTTTCGGCGATTCGTGCAAGTTCTTCATAACGCTCGACATCCCCCCCACACTGACGGGCGCGCTCTGATCCCGCCAAGCGCCTTCATGGTATCCCGCCCGGGTGAGATACAGTCCGAGCTTCATTTTCTCGTTGGCCCGCATGCCTTGTCTCCGTTCATTGACTATTCTGGCGCGATGCATTCAACTGTTTGATTCAATCGCGACCTTTCATAGTTCCTAGATGTCGAAAAGTGACGCAACGACTCGCTACAGCGCCGCGCGTATGTGCAAGTCCGAGGGCGGCAAAGGTATGCAACCACTTCGTTCGATCTCCGGTGAGAAGCGGCCCCTAGAGGAGACAATTACCGTTTGCAGTACACGGAGTATTTCTCGCAAATTTACCCTACATAAGAATTGACGAGAACGGACCTACCAAGTGTGAGGGGCGTCCTTGTCTAGTGCAGCGCCGCCCCTTTAGACGTGCTTTGCTGTGAGAATTGCAATGCATTGATCGGGCGCGCGCCTATTCTGCTTCGGGGCACTCAGGAACGAGGTGATCGCAACATGTGATCGGGCTCGAGCAAGCGTTGTCAGATCGATTCCCGAACAAATTGCTATCGATCCTAGGGTTCGGACTCAATTGAGCCAACGGGAACGGCGGCAGCGACGAAGGCCGCGCTGAGGTATTTCCTGGCGAGTTTGTCGTATCGAGTTGCTATGCGACGCCAGTCCTTGAGCCTGCACCACATGCGCTCGACGCGGTTTCGTTGCCGGTAGGCGCGTTTGTCGTCAGGGATCGGGCTGCGCCTTGATGTAGTCGAGAGGATAGCCGGTTCTAGCTTGCAGCTTTTGATCAGGTTGAGCAGGTGGTCGGCATCTTATCCGCGGTCTGCAATCAGGCGACGAAAAGGACCGATTGCGTGGACCAGATCGGCGGCAACGGTAATATCGTTGACGTTGCCAGCGGTGAGCAGCAGCACCCGAGGCGGCCTTTCGCGTCGGTCAGGCCCTGGAGCTTCGTCGTGCGCCCGCCACGCGAGCGGCCGATCCCTTGCGCGAAGTCCCCCCTTTTGTGCCAGCGGCGGAGCGGTGGACTTTGACGTGGGTGCTGTCGATGGCGACGGTGCCGAATATGCCGCTATGACCGCGGTTAGAGCCTTGAAGATGTCATGCCAAATCCCCTGCCGGCTCCACGGTTTATAGCGATTGTGGACCGTCGTGCAGGGACCATACCCCGTTGGGCAATCGGGCCAGCGACAACCTGAGCGCAGCTTGTAGACGATCCCGCTGATCACCCGGGGGTCGTCCACCCGACGCGCCCCGCGCGGACCGCGGGGCAACAACGGCTCGATCCGACGCCATTCCGCATCGTTCAAAAGGTAGAGCGCCTTCGCCTTCCCGCCTCTAAATCATCTTAGAGGACCTTGAATCACAAACCACGCTCAGCCGGAATCCATATTGAGTACAGACCCTAGCCCGCGTCCGATGATGGCCGCTCAGGTAGATACCACCAATGTTGATAGTTGATATTGTCCTCGCGGAGCGGCATCGGATGTCCCGAAATCGGAGCGATGATCACTGGCATGCTTGTCCTCAATACGCGTTGGCGTCGGACGCAGGTGCGACTGACGAGTGCCGGGATGTCTACAGTGCTCTTTTGCGAACTATATCTTCGCGAGGCGATCGACCGGCTGAGCAATAGGCTGCCGCCGCTCGAGATCGGTGAACGCTACTTCGGCGCGGCGAGCATTTAGATGCAGGAGCAACGCGACGGAGCCCTCAGCACTGGGCGGGCAGTCGCTACACGCAGGCTCGGACTGCCCAAACCGGTGGCGCTCTAAGCTGTGATTGCGCACTGCCAGTTCTGGCGCGTCCTCCTCCATCGGTAAATTCGAGCGGCAAGGAGGTTCGTCTCGATGAAAGGTAGCATCTTTGATCATGGCTTCGATAGATAAGACAGCTGAGACAAAGCCGCCCCCGAATTCTGGATTGGGGAGTAGGAGACAGGCGACGGCCGGTCATGAGCTTGCCGACGAGCTGCGCGAACTCACAAGATTTGCGTTGCCGATAATTCTGACGCAGGTTGGGCAGATCGTAATGATGACGACTGATCTCGTCCTAATCGGTCGCATTAGCAGCGAGGCACTCGCAGCGGCGGCACTGGCAGGCAGGATCTATCTGCTTAGTTTCATCTTCGGCGCAGGCCTGCTGGGGGCGGTCGCACCGCTAGCGGCGCAGGCTTTTGCGGCGGGCAATCTACTTGCGATCCGGGGGGCGGTACGCATGGGCTTATGGATGGCGCTGCTGCTATCGCTTCCGATCATAGCCTTCGCATTGTGCGGCGAACAACTTCTGCTCGTCTTTAAGCAAACTCCTAACGCGGCGCGTCTCGCCCAACAATACCTTTTCGGGATCGTATGGGGCATTGCCCCGGCGTTTTGCTTTCAGGTGCTCCGCAGCTTCATGAGCGCGGTCAACCGACCGGGGCCAATCTTGTGTATCACACTGGCGGCGATCCCCGTAAATGCCGGCTTAGTTTATCTACTGATCTATGGGAAGCTAGGTTTGCCTCGGCTAGAGCTGTTCGGCGCGGGTGTCGCGACCACCCTAGTTAACTGCGCGACGTTTCTTGGTGGTTTGTGGTTCACAACAGCATACCGCTTCTTCCGTGACTACCGCGTTCTTGAACATCTTTGGCGCTTCGACTGGACGTTGATGCGGCAGCTGCTGGTGCTAGGGATACCTATCTCAGTTAGTTCCTTGATCGGAAATGGCTTATTCGTGGCCGGTGCGCTTCTAACTGGCTTGATGAGCACCAGAGCGCTCGCTGCCCATCAGATCGCGGTTCAAATTGATGTTATCCTATTGGTGATTTCTTTCGGCATCAGCATGGCCGCGGCCATACGCGTCGGCCACGCGGTCGGCCGTAACGACGGATCCGGCGTCAAGCGTGCCGGTGTGGCAGCACTTCTACTCGGCATAGTCACGATCGCAACTCTGACGATTGCGGTACTGGCCGCGCGTTTTGAGATCGCCGAACTGTTTTTGGGCGACTCGGGCGCCGACGCCGATGAAACGATTGGACTAGCTGCCAAACTCCTCTTGGTTGGAGCGAGCTTCTTTATCAGTGATGCTGTGGAGAGCATTGCGGCGGGCGCATTACGGGGACTGAATGATACTGTCGTACCACTTTTTTATGGCTTAATCGCTTATTGGGTCGTCGGTTTTCCGCTTACTTTCTTGCTTGGTTTGAAGATAGGCCTTGGCGCCGTTGGTATCTGGATCGGCTTATCGATCGCAACGAATGTCTTCGCTACGCTCCTGGTAGTGCGTTTCATTTTGCTGGCAAACAGGTTGTTTTTTAGAGCCGACCCTTGATCCGTTGAAGCCTTCTGGTCCACTCAGACAACGCGAATTGCAAGTGCAGGCGCATCTAGGAAGAGGTCTATTGGCGGCCGCTGCGTGTCGAGTTACTTGTTAGCGCCTTAGTTGCTTATGCAAGCTTTCAGGTAGTCTACCTTCGAGGTGTCGCCAGTCGGACTTTTATTTGTACGACGATTCCGCCGGCGGCGTGTTTAGTACCGGCATTCTTTGGTGCGGGTTGAGCTTGAATCGTTCTACCTAGTAAGTACGTATCCGGCATAAACCGCGGGCTCGGCTGGATTGATATGACGGTGAGTGATCAAGCAACTGTTGGTCTTGTTTGTAATTTTGATCGACCTCGATAAGGCGTTCGATGCTGAAGGTGAACACTTACACCGTCTTCGCCGATGCCATAGACTTATGAGGCGCCGTCTTCGATCTCCCATTAATTTAGGGACCTCGCGCAGTTTCCAGGGATTGTCATCAGCCGGCGTATCGCGTTCTCTCGATCAGCAACTGCTTCGATCTCCTTTGTCACTTCGCGGATCCGATCTTCGAGGGGCGGAGTTCGGCGTAGAGATCGCCGAAGGGTCGATGCATTATTGGTGACAAATCGTTCCGTCATTCGAGGGGCAACTCCAGTTTGAATATCCCAACACCCTGACGCTGAGGTACACGGTACTGGAGGGAGAAAACCCGCACCTCATTGATCAGGCGCGTCCTTGAGCCGACCACTTGGTCACGGATTCGATGCAGCGGCTGAGGCTCGACCTGGTCGGCCTCCTTTACTGCGACAAAGGTCTGCCGCGTCGCGGCCTCTGCGATCGCCTCGGCGTCGATGATATCGTTCTTGTCTGATTTTACATAGGGCTTCACGAATTGAGCGAGCATCAGACGCACCTTGTGACCAAGGCCTGTATCTTCCGCGCGAGCCACTGTGAACCGGCTCGCTTGAGCAAAACATGCAGGCGCCGATGGCCGAAGCGACGGCGCACCTTGGCGATTGCCCTAGTGCGTCGGCGCAGGGCGGCATCATCCGGCCGGGTCCTATGATATCTGACAGTCATGCGGCAATAGCAGACGGCTTTACACGCCCGCTGTTCGCTCATCCGGTCGGACATCCATGAGCTGCGCGACAGTATCTCGCTTGGTCGCGGACATCACGACTATTCCCAACAGGTCCTTCAACGGGCGTTGCCCAACACGGCGTCGGCCAGCGCCGCTTCGGCCGCATGTTCTCATCCTCCAGCGTCTTCAGGCACTTGGCCTCCGAGACCTCCATCCACACTTGGTTTTCCAATTGTAGATACTGGCGTCACTGACACGGTGCTTCCGGTACAGACGGCGACTGAAACGCCCAGCCTCGTGCTCCTTCCGAAACCCAGATTCTTCTCCTCCGAAAAGCGGCTGCGCTTCATGCTCTGGTCCTCGCGTGGGGCAGAACGAACTTCAAGTTGGATCAAGCCCGTAGGGCAAGCGCTCACCGGGAATGATCGTGTCCCACCATGGAACCGAGTTTACCTGCAAGCCATGCTGGCCTGGAGCAGGGATGCGGTAATTGACTGGGCACTTCATCGCGCCCACTTCTGACGTCAACGTAAGCATCCGTTGAGGACCGCCGAGCGGTCACTCAGGCGGCGGAGCGGCACTCGAAACCGTCGGTCTCAATCTCCACCATGCGATGTAGAGAACGATTAGCCAAACGATAGGGAGTAGTACCAGCATCGACGAGACTGCCGCAATCGTCGGGTCGATTTCGTGGCGGATGTCTTCCCACATCTTCAACGGAAGGGTACGAATTGAAAATCCACTGACCAGTGACGTCTGGACAACTTCATCGAAAGAATGAAGGAAGGCGAAAAGAGCCCCTCCGATAACGCCTGGCCTGACTAGTGGCAGCGTTACACGTCTAAAGGTTTGCAGAGGACCGGCCCGCATGCTCTTCGCCGCGAGCTCCAAGCGTCGGTCGAAATTTGCCAGAGTCGCCGAGACGATCACAACGACATAGGCAGAAGCACCTATGATGTGCGTGAGTGCGATGCCGGCTTTGGTGCCGATGAGTCCAAGGTTGAGCAGTCCCAGATAAGCAGCAATGCCGACCACGATGCTTGGAATTGTGATCGGAGTGAGGATTGCCAATGTCAGGATGCTGCGTAGCCTAGGAGAGGTACGACTGAGCCCATAGGAAGCAAGCGTCCCCACGATAGTCGACAGAAGGGCGACGGCGACGCCGATCTGAATACTTGTCCATGCAGCTTCGATCCAGGAAGAACTATCAAAGAAAGTGCGATACCATTGGAGCGATAGGGCGGACGGCGGGAATCGCAGTGACGGACCGGCGCTGAACGACATCACGATGACGACAAAGCTCGGAAACAGCAGGTAACACATGACAAGTCCGACGAAGGCCACACCGACCATGTTCCACGCATGATTTTTGGGCGCGGCTTGGTAAAGCGTCGTTGCCCAACGTTTGGCTCGATACGAATTATCAAGCTCTCTGAAATAGAGGGTCGACGAACCAAATGAGGGTAGCCGATTACGAGGAGATTTCCATACTTTTGCCGTCGTGCGACTTTGCGTATCAGAAAGGTCCAACCCGAAAATCGCCAGCAGGCCCCCTGCTAGCGCCAGGAGGATGAAGGCCGAGGCGGCAATGTGTGGCAGATCGAGGGAGTTTTCGACTTGAGCCGCTATGAAAGTCGAGAGCATTGCGTCACGCAACCCGCCCAACGCTGCTGGCGTGATGTAGAAACCAAGACAGAGGACGAAGACCAGAAGCGAGCCGCTGCGGACGCCCGGCAGGCTAAGTGGGAAGAATATGCGCCAGAAAGCGGCGAACGGGGGCGCACCCATGCTGCGAGCTGCCGAAATAAGCGACCTGTCAATTCCCAGCATGACGCTGACCAACGGGAGAACCATAACAGGAAGCATGATGTGCACCATGCCGATATAGACGGCCAGGCGGTTGTAGATCAGCGGTGCGGGGCTGGAGATAAGCCCGAGCTTGAGCAATAGATTGTTGACCAATCCACTATCGCCCAGGATTATTATCCACGCATAGGTGCGTACTAGAAGACTCGTGAGATAGGGAATGATGACGAGCACGAGCAGCACCATGCGCGCGCCCTTTGAGGCAGCCGCGATCAGGTAGGCCGTCGGATAGCCAACGACAATGCACATGACCGTAGCTATGACACTCACCTCAACGGTCTGTAAGAGCACCCGGACATTCGCCGCGCGGCCGAAGAACGCCTCGTAATTGGCAAGAGAGATGATCGGCGCATTCAGGCTCGCCAGAAACAGAATAACGGTCGGTATGCCAAACACTGCGAGCAGAATGGCCAAGGCCGGAAAAGTAAGAGCAATTGGTATTTTACCAAGCTTGTGAAGCGTGCTCATCAGTCTTGCCCTGGCTTGACGAATCTTACATCCGAACGTAGCCACTCTAGTCGCACCTCATCGCCCGGTAGAAGGGCCTGTCGCCCCGATGCGACGTGCTCGCGCACGACAAGTTCGCTGTTGCCGACCCGCACTTGATACTTCCGCAGCGGTCCTGCATAAATCATATTGCTCACGGTTCCGGTGACGGTCTGGCATTGTACCGCATTAAGGCACTGCGGCGCGCCGGCTCTCGCAATGGAGATTCGCTCCGGTCGAATCATGGGGATAGTGCCTGGCGGCTGCGCAATCTCAGATTCGATCACGAAGCCGGCGTTCTCGAGCACGTTCGCCTCCCCCAAAAATGTCGCGACGAATTTCGTCGCGGGCCAGTCGTAGATCACCTCAGGCGTATCAGCCTGCTCAACTCGGCCGGCTCGCATCACAAGGATACGGTCCGACAGTGTGAGCGCTTCATCTTGATCATGTGTGACGCAGACAGTGGTGATCCCGAACTCTTTGTGCAGACTCTTGATCTCGCCCTGCATCTGCTCGCGCAGGTTCCGGTCAAGTGCGCCGAGTGGCTCATCGAGCAGAAGAATCGGCGGATCGGCTATCAATGCGCGAGCAAGGGCTACACGCTGCTGCTGACCGCCACTTAGCTCCGCGGGCATTCGATCTTCCAATCCATCTAGATGCACCCGCGAGAGAATTCCATCGACGCGCGCAGCCCTCTCGGCTGCTTTCACGCCACGCATCTCAAGCGGAAATTCGAGATTTCTGCGCACATTAAGGTGCGGGAACAGTGCATAGCTCTGGAACACAATGCCCTGATCGCGTCGGTACGAAGGAACGGCGGCCACAGACTTCCCGGCAATAAAGATATTGCCCTGAGTTGGAGCTTGGAAGCCGGCGAGTAGCATTAGCGCTGTCGTCTTGCCCGAGCCGCTTGGACCAAGAATTGTCAAGAACTCGCCGCGTCGAACGCGCAACGTGAGATTCTTGACCGCAGCAACCGATCCGTACGTCTTGGTGACATTACGAAACTCGATTTGCGCAGAAAGTTCGTCTTCTTCCTTCGACGAGTTGTCGGCAACTACAGCAATATTCTTGATGGCCGCATTTGAGCGCCGATCGACAGGGTTTTGATCGTCAGTAACGAGAGCGTTCGGCATAGTGGCTCCATTAACTCAGGAAGCAGCACGGCGATCAACGGGCGGCTTTGCCGCCATGTTACTCATTGCAAAGGCTCTTAAATCTAGCTGAGGATCCATTCATTCCAGCGTTCACGGAGGCGCTCGGAGTTTGTTTTTCCGTCTGCCCCTCGCTCGCTGTACCACTTCCCGTTCATGACGATGCCACTAGCCAAATAGTTGGCATAGCTCGGAAGCTTACGGGCAAGCTCATCGGGCAGGAGCTTAAATGCGTTCCGATTTGTTGGACCTTCCGGCCAAAGCCGTGCCAAAGCGGCCTGGCGGTCGCCGCGGGTAGCAAATTCAATGAACTTCTGAGCTTTTGTCGCATTGGGACTGCCCTTAGGGATCACCCAACTATCCCATTGTATCTTAGATTGACTCCGATTCATCTCCATGGGAGCCCCCCGGGAAATCACCACACCCGTTCGTCCGCTATAGGATTGCATAAGGTCGGCCGCCTTATCTGTCATGATCTGCTGGATCTCGGAGCCAACCGTCCACCACTTGCGTATGTGCGGCTTTATCTTATCCAAACTTGCAAAAATACGGTTTATGTCCATCGGATAGACTTTGTCCGGAGGCACGCCATCAGCCAACAGCGCTTCCTCCCAAGGCCCCTCACCCCCTCCTCGACCTGACACCAGCGTCCGCACGCCAGGAAATGTCTTGGTATCCCAGAACTCAGCCCATGTGCTCGGCCGCGGTTTGCCCGCTGGATACTTCTCCACGTTGTAAACCATGACGTAGGAAAAAATCAGTTGGCCCACCCCATAGGGGTGCCTGACGAAATCAAAGAGGCCATCCAGCTCCTCTCTCTTAAAACTGGAATAGTCGATCGGCTCCAGAAGGCCCCTCTCCCCACCAATGATGGTAGCGCCCTGAGTGATGGGAGCAACGTCAATCGTGACGTTTTTGTTGGTCACCATTAGTTCGAGCTGAGCAAAGCTGATTTGGTCGGTAATCGGGACCACCTTGATTCCGGTCTCCGTCTCGAACGGCTTCACAAAGGCCTCGATGTATGCCTTTGCTATGTCACCGCCGTAGACTACCACTCGCAGGTCGTTGGTGGCGGCCGACGAAAGACCCCCCATGATCGAATTCATGGCTCCCGCTAGAACGGCGGACGAGCCCGTTTGCAGGATACGTCTGCGCTTCATCAAAAAGCTCATGATCTCAGCTCACCTCGTTGCGATTGTGCCAAGTCTTACGTTTGTTATTTGCGCCGCTAAGATAGGGAGCGCGTGCGCCGTTTTCCATCGATCTAGAAACCCATTCAGCGGGAATCTTGCGCAAATCCGTGTGGATGCGACGCTTTTGAGCCGACCGTGGAAACTCTCACCCATTTCAATGTCGAGCAAGGCCAAGCCTGTTCTGGCACTTGGCCGCATCGTGCAATTCGAAAAGCTGGCTATGGTGCTGCCAACCGCCACGCAACGTCGGCGCGTGTTGCATCAGCATCTTTCAAAACTGTCCCTTGGCGCGAATACAGGCGTTAAGCAAGCCAGTGATGTACGGCCGATACCGGCCGGTGTGACGAGCCCGATCTGGTCTCGGCCAAGCGCCCGGAGCACGGTGACGTGGCGGGGAGGCTCCGCCGACCGGTTGTACTTATGTTTCGCGCGTGTGCGCGTGCTGTTGGTCACGACAAGCTAATCCCAGAGAAGCTGTCCCCGGAGGCTGCTGATCGGAGGGTCGGAGGAGAAGCAGAGCCCACCAAATACTGGCGCTAAACGCTGCCGGAGACCGTGAGCTTCCAGCAACTGGTCGACTTGCCAAGTGCGTGGGCTTATCAAGTGCGTTGGCGTATCAAGCGCGACTATCCAAGCGCTCAAGCAGGAAGTCGGGGCTTGGCGGCTACGAAGGAGGCGACTGGCGCAGTTTCCATCATCACAACTCTGTGCATCTGGCGTACGGCTTATTGATGGCTGAGCGGGCGTCGATTCCCCTCGGGAATCGACTATCGTATGGCCGCATTTCTGCGTGTGATTGCTAGAATGTGAAGGTTTCTCATACGATCGCAAGCGGTCTCCTCCTATGGACCTCCTCGCTGTCGCTTCCAATGAATGAACGCAGCGGACGCTCGATAGCTTGCACTTGCCCGTGTTCCGTCTCTCGCGATCCATCAAGCTATGCACACCTATGCCGAACTCTGTAATGACGAGATATCATCGTGTACTTGCGTCGTATTTCTCCAATAGATGCACAATTTCCAAGGTCGGAAATCCATTTTTAGGAGAATTCGGCGTCAAAGTGCGCTAAGGTTCATCCATGACATCGCAAATTGAACCATCCCTTGGAGTCCTCCTCCTAGAACGCGGGGTGCAGCCCGCACCGCCTCACCCAACGCGGCTTCCCGGCTCGATGGTGGATCCGGCTACATTCGATTTTCCGGTCATCTCGGAGACGGTTGAAGGAGCTTGGGTTGAGAATGTCGTTCGCGGCGATCCAACCCTTGAGCGCGCCTACGTCGCTGCCGCCCGGCGGCTGGTCGAGCGGGGTGCTGTCGCAGTAAGCTCGAACTGCGGCTTCTCTATTCGGCATCAGGCGGCTGTGGCGGCCTCCGTGAACGTCCCCGTGGTAATGTCCAGCCTGCTCCTCCTACCGGCGCTGCTTCGCCAACTGGTGCCAACAAACAAAATCGCGGTTTTGACATATGACTCGACACATTGCGGCGACGATCTGCTGGGGCTCAATGACCCAGCTGATAGAGCGAGAATCGTTGTTGGTGGCATCGAAGGTGGCAAGTTCTGGCGTGATGAGCTGAAGCGACCAGCACCACCGGTCGACGTCGCCGCGATCGAGACTGATGTCGCAGCCTGCGTAGCCCGCCTCCGCGTCAAGGATCCTCAAATCAGCACTCTCCTGTTCGAATGTGCGGGATTTCCGTTGGTCGCAGCTGCGATCCGTCGTATCTCGAAATTGCCGGTCTACGACATTACGAGCCTCTGCCGATTGACAATCGCCTCCGTCGCCTGAAGATGCAATCGGGGGCAGCCCGGACGGCGTTCCGCTGCCGATCAATTTGAAGGCTCTACGCTCGTCGTGTTGCTCCTGCTCTTCATCATGACTGCCTCTCTTCTTCCAAGCACAACCCGGATCCGAGGGCACCGTCGCCATCGTCCCCCTTCTGAATTCGTGCGAGGAGGCAGCGAGGAGCACGGCAGTTCTTCCGCTTTTCTTTAATCCTGCTGTTTCGTGACCGATGCGGTGAATCGGTGACGCAGGTCATCGCCCTTCTCACGCCAGAAGTGAGGGGCAATCAGCAACGCATTGGCCATATGATCGGGCGCCGTCAGTCGGTGCGGCAGGATCGCCGGATCGTTTCAGCGATCGCTTCGTTGTCTGCTGGACCGTAGGAGATGTGGTGCGTCTGCTGGCCTGCGCTAAAAGTGATGTGGCGAAGACGACGAACTTGTAGGCGGTGTTCAGGCGCGCACCACCCTTAGGCATAACCCAAACATTCATCCCCAGTTCTTGAAATCCCATATGATCTCGAAGTGTTTGCCGGAGTTCTTGTTCGCATCAAGAATCCGCCATTCCAAGCAGAGGTCATTACGACCCAGCCATCGGCAAGAAGCTGCGGTGCTTGGGCGCCAGACTGCCACCAGACAACTTCCTTCTTGATTGTGTCTAGCTTTTTAAAGGCACGCTCGACGCTCTCGGGCGTGCTGAGGACCTTATAGACATCCTTGATGGGCACAACATCCGCAATCAACGCCTATTCGAGATTGCCGAAAGCACTCTAAAACAGCTCCCGCTTATCAGGAAATTTCCGTGTGTCGAACGGGTCACCAACAGTCTTCGGCGGCATATCCGTTGTCGTAAGCGATGACCGTGGCATAGACGTTCTCCGGCACGCCACAATCATGTTTGTCCGCGCCTATGAAGTTGGGGATCCACGCGCGGCTTTTTCCAGTCGATCGTATCAAAAATCCCTTCGGAGCACATTTGTACAGCCGGCATCAGTGGCGGCCACATCCCAACTGACGCCCTTGAAGTCGACCATTGCGAGGATTTTCGAGAGTTCGCCATTCTACTCCTCTTCTGAGTATTGCGACGGAGGTCACCGCGAAGGTTTGCGTGTGCCGAACCTAAACACCATGCTGCTGAATAGCCGTCCCCCTGTCCGACACATCGAGAGCGATGCCGGCAGCTCTGAATTTGCGGGTGCCAATTGGCTTGATCACCCGGGTCTCAGTTGACGAACGGCTGCCGTCAAGGGCGGTCCCGCCCGGCGATCGCCAGCCCCTCAAAATGAGCGAACGCAGGATTTCTGCGCAACAGGACTGATTTACACGGAACGTGGGCCGAAGTGTTGGTTATTGTGTGAGCTCTCAAGACGCTATGCTGCTCGCAGATCTTGGCCAAGGAAATGAAATGACGCGGGATTTTCATTCCCGACTTGATCGACGATGAGAACCGTGCATCTGGTCACTCCTGCTAAAGGAGAAGTGACAGGTCTGCTGAACGTCTCTTCGCCTCTTGTAGTGAGATGCTCATGAACCGGCCGATCAACGTCAAACTTCTAAAAGCGCTACAACAGGCGCTCGGCGATCACGTAGTTCTGACAGGGGAGCGCATTCCCGCGAAGGCTCGGAGCGACAAAAGCCGTATTGGCCACCATTCGCCGATGATCTACATCCGCCCACGCTCCGTCGAGCACATCTCGAGCGCATTGCGACTCTGCAATACCTATTGTAGTTCAGTGGTTGTGCAAGGCGGGATGACCGGACTGGCAGGCGGCGCCAATCCCGAGCGCAAGGATGTTGTCATAGCCATGGACTTGCTTGCCGGCATTGAGGAGATCGACACCGCTGCAGGTACAATGACAGTGCTGGCCGGCACCGTTCTCGAAGTCGCGCAGAAGGCAGCGGAAGACTCTGGGTTTCTGCTTCCAATTGATCTCGGCGCGCGAGGATCGTGCCAGATCGGCGGCAATCTTGCTACCAACGCAGGCGGCGTCCGCGTCATCAATCATGGTGTGACGCGTGATAATGTATTGGGGTTGCAGGCCGTGCTCGCCGACGGAACAGTCATTTCATCGCTCAACCGTGTGCAGAAGAACAACACCGGGTATGACCTGAAGCAGTTGTTCATCGGATCTGAAGGGACCCTAGGCATCATTACCCGCGCGGTGTTGAAACTGCAGCCGTTACCCGTTCATCGGGCAACGGCGTTGTGCGCGTTGAGCAGCTACGAGGATGTTGTTGCATTGCTCCGCCACGCTCGCAAATCGCTGATGGGCCTCTCGGCTTTTGAATTAATGTGGGAAACGTTCTTCCGCTTCAATTGCGAAGCAGAGAATATCAAGGCTTTTGAGGCTGATTACCCTTTCACGGTCATCATCGAGCAATCGGGTGAGACGATCGGCTTGGAAGAATTTCTCAGCGCAATGCTTGAGGAAGGGCTGCTGGACGATGCATTAATCGCTCAATCGGAAAAGGAGCGCGATAGGTTCTGGAAGATCCGTGAAGGGCTTTCACTCGGCAAGCTACCAAATCTCATCGAATACGACGTCAGCCTGCCCATTGGAGCGCTCAACTTATACGCGGAGGAGGTGATCAAGGCTCTGGAGACGGAGTTTCCAGGCATTCACGTTTCCATTTTCGGCCATGTCGCCGATAGCAATATTCACCTGTGCATTTCGGCCAGACAACTCAATGTGATTGCCAAGAACCGCATTAACACCATCGTATACGACGGCGTTCGGAAGCATCAAGGGTCCATTTCTGCCGAGCACGGCATCGGCTTGCTCAAACGGGATTATCTGGCTTATTCACGCAGCCCGGAAGAGCTGGAGCTGATGCGCCGGATCAAACAGGCGCTTGATCCGCAATGTATTCTTAATCCGGGAAAGATATTTTTGGCGTAAATTGGAATTTTTAGGTAATACGTATAGGGCATTCGCTACGGTTTCATATCAGCAGACGCAGTTTCAAAGATTTGAGTGATATAGAAACTTTGGCGCAGATTGTTGTCGTGTTCGGATCCGGCCAGAAGAATTATTGGCGCGGCGGACTACGCCCGGCTCGCACTCCATCTCGCGATCTTCCATGTCTCCCCATTGTGTACTCTCCCTTTATGCTGCCCTCGTGGCGTAGGCTCGAAGCGGGCCTTACGCTCGGCCATTCGCCGAAGATGATGCTCTTAAGCTGATCGGCGCAAAGACTGGTTTCGCGAGCACCAGCCTAGCACCGGCGCCGTTCCACGCTGGCAAACGCGACGCCCAACGCTGCATCGGATGTTTCCGCCGGGCCGCAAGGTTCTGGTCGAATGGCCGATACGTTCAAATAAAGGCTTTTCGCCTAGGCGCCCGCATCGTCAGCTGCCGTGGATGCCCCGCAGCCGCTCTGAGCGCCGACGCAGAAGTTCGACCGTGGCTAGCATGATAACTGAGATGAGGGTCAGCACAGTAGCGGCCGCCGTGATCGTCGGACTGATCTCCTCGCGGATGCCTGAGAACATAACCCTCGGCAAGGTACGCTGCTCGGCGCCGGCCACGAAAAGAGCGATCACCACCTCGTCGAAGGAGGTGAGAAACGCAAAGAGCGCACCAGAAATCATGCCCGGCATGATCAGAGGCAAGATGACCTTGACGAACACGGTGGTTGGCGGCGCACCGAGCCCGGCGGCCGCGCGGGTCAGTGAGTGGTCAAAACCCGTTAGCGTCGCGGTTACGATAATGACGACGAAGGGCGTGGCCATCGTCGTATGCGCCAAGATCAGTCCGGTATAGCTGTTTAGCAGCCCGACATCCGCATAAAAGAAATACACACCCACTGCGGTTATCACAGCCGGAACGATCATGGGCGAGATTAGCAAGCTCATTACGGTCGTGCGCCACGGGAAGTTCGGCCGGCTGAGACCGAGTGCGGCGAGCGTACCCAGCATGGTGGACAGCAGCGTGACCGACACAGCGACGAACATCGAATTGTGCAGTGCGCCCTGCCATCGGGTAGTCAGAAAGAACTCCTCATACCATCGCAGCGAGAGCCCCGGCATCGGATAGCTGAAGAACGGCACAGAGTTGAACGACAAAGGAAAGATCACGAGAATCGGCGCAATCAGAAACAGCAGCACTGCCCCGCAGATCATTCGGTGGAGATAGTACCAGCCCTTCTCCAACGGCGAAGCATAGGCGGAAGAGGCCATCGTTCTTACCCCATCTTGATCCGGTCGGCACCGACCAGCTTGTTGAAAACATAGTAGAGCAGCATGGTGGCAGTCAGCAGAATGGCGCCGAGGGCGGAGGCCATGCCCCAGTTGAGTTCCTCGTTTGTGTAGTGGGCGACGAAGTAACTGACCATCTGGTCCGCCGCGCCCCCGACAAGCGCGGGGGTGATGTAGTAGCCAAGGCACAGGATGAAAGTTAGCAGGCAGCCAGCCGCAATGCCAGGTAGGGTCTGAGGAAAATAGACTTTCCAGAAGGCGTAGAACGGCCCTGCGCCAAGCGAGCGAGCGGCGCGAAGGTAACTGGGCGAGATCGTCTTCATCACGCTGTAGATTGGCAGAAGCGTGAAGGGCAGCTGGATATGGGTCATGGCGACAACCGTTCCGATCCGATTGAATATGAGCTCGGCAGGTTGAGACAAGATATGAAGCATTATCAACATCTCGTTTACGAGGCCATGCCGCTGCAAAAGCACGACCCAGGCGGTAGTGCGCACCAGCACCGAGGTCCAAAACGGCAGTAGCACCATGATCATCAGGAGATTGCTGTACCTCTCCGGCAATGTCGCCAGAAGGTAGGCGACCGGGAAACTCAACACGAGGGTGACAGCGGTCACGCTAATGCTAATACCGAGCGTAAGCAGAAAGACGTTACGGAAGATCGAGTTCTCTGGCGGCGAGGCGACGATCTGGCTATCCGGACCGTACTGCAAGTCGACGGAGCGCAAGAGATAGTAGGCCGTGTAAGCCGAGCTTCCACGCTTCAGAAGACTCCAGACATCGTGGCGGCCCCAGAGTGGGTCGATGTCGATCAGCGCCTCCTTGTAGGGACCGGTGGAAAGCGTGCTGGCCTTGCGGGCGCTCGAGGTAACCTGACTGCGGGCGCCGGGCAGTTCATAGTTTATCCGCTTGCCGATCTCGGCCGCAGTCTTCTGAGTCCAGGACTGTTTCAGCTCGGCCGCCAGCGCAGCATAGACACTCTCGTCGGGTAAGTCCTTGCCGTCCCAGGCCCTGACTTCCGTCATCGTACGCGGCATTAGTCTCAGAAGTGTATCATCGTGAACGGCATTGAATATCATTCGACCGATCGGAAGAACGAAGGTGGTTAAGATGAACAGCAGGAGCGGCAGGACGAGAATGAAAGCTCTCAGCTTGCGGCGGCGCTCGACCCGGTGAAGCTTGGTCCGCAGCGGTACACCGTCGTGGCTGCCGGTGATTTGGGCGGCTATCGTCGCCATCGACTCCTCTTTCAGTTCGTTTGTTTGAGTGTAGGGAGAACGGGAGGTCCTCCCCACGTTTTCTTCCTTGCTTGTTACTTTGCGAGCCAGGCGGTGAAGCGCTGGCGCAGTTCGTCGCCCTTCTCACTCCAGAAGTTAGGGTCGACTAGCAAAGCGTTGGCCATATGGTCGGGCGCAGTGGGCAGGTGCGGAAGGATGGCCTGATCGACATAAGTAATGGCATCCTTGTTGGCGGGCCCGTAGGAGATGTAGCGGGTCACGCCGGCTTGTCCCGACGGCGAGCCGGCGAAGGCGACGAACTTGTAAGCAGTATCTAGGCGCGAACCACCCTTGGGCATCACCCAGACATTCATCCCCAGTTCCTGGGAATCCCACACGATCTCAAAATGTTTGCCGGAATTCTTGTTCGCATCAAAAATCCGTCCGTTCCAGGCAGAGGTCATGACGACCTGACCGTCGGCGAGAAGCTGCGGTGCCTGGGCGCCGGACTGCCACCAGACGACATCCTTCTTGATCGTGTCGAGTTTCTTCAAGGCGCGGTCAACACCCTCTGGCGTGCTAAGCACGTTGTAGACATCCTTGATGGCCACGCCATCGGCGATCAGCGCCCATTCAAGATTGCCGAAGGGACTCTTAAGGAGACCCCGCTTGCCGGGGAATTTCTGCATATCAAACAGGTCGGTAAGAGTTCTCGGGCCATTCGGCAGCCTGTCCCTGTCGTAAGCCAGGACCGTAGCATAGAGGATGTCCGGCACTCCGCAATCGAGCTTGTCCGCGCCTAGGAACTTGGCTCGGTCAAAGCCCAGCCTTTTCCAGTCAATCGTCTCGAGAATGCCCTCGGCGCACATTTGCGCGGCTGCCACAGCATCGGCGGAGACGACGTCCCAGCTGACGCTATTGGACTCGACCATCGCGCGGATCTTCGAGGCCTCGCCGTTGTACTCCTCCTCGATTACCTTCACACCGGCCGCCTTGGCGAAGGGCTCGAACAACGCCTTGCGCTGCGCGGTCTGACCTGCCCCGCCATAGCCGGTGATTGTGAGCTGATCGCCCGCAAAGGCGGGTTTGGCGGGCGCAAGCGCCCCAGCCGCTAGAACGGTAACGGCCAGGACGTCCGCGATCATCAATAACTTCCTCATCACCACTCTCTCCTGCTATGCCATCCCCCAGGACGTGGACAGCGCTCCCGCCCCGGCCAAGCCTGCTCGCGGCCGAGCCTCGGTTCGTGGTCACGACGCGTCGAGCGCCCGACAATCTTCCGTTTTCCAGCCGATCGTAATCAGCGCACCGGGCTCGACGTGCGCCACACCTTCGGAGTTCGGTAGCTTGATGACGAAATCATCGTGGCCAGCAACCGAGGCCCGAATGCGCACGTGGTCCCCCAGGTAGATCAGCTCCTTAACCTGCGCACCTACGATGCTGGACAGCGACCCCGACAGGGGATTCAATTTCACTCGTTCGGGCCGCAACGACAATACCGTCGGTCGGCCAACCCCTTCGACATTAATCGGCAGCGCTTGCACGTTGCCCAGCCCCGGAATCTCCACTGTGCACGTGGCACCATTCACCGCAGCGACCTTTCCATGCAATCGGTTGTTCTCGCCGATGAACTGGGCGACAAATGCATTCTGCGGCCGCTCGTACAATTCAGCGGGCGCGGCGAGCTGCTGAATGCTTCCGTCATTAAACACCGCAATGCGGTCCGACATGGTCAGCGCCTCGCTCTGGTCGTGCGTCACATAGATTACTGTGACGCCCAGATCCTCGTGAATCTGCTTGATCTCGATCTGCATCTGCTCGCGGAGTTGCTTGTCAAGTGCACCAAGCGGCTCGTCCATCAATACGAGCTTGGGATCGAAGACGAGAGCGCGGGCGAGCGCGACACGCTGCTGCTGCCCTCCGGAAAGCTGACCAGGCCGTCGCTTGGCAAAGGCACCAAGTCTAACCATCTCGAGCGCTCGCCGGGTCTTAGCCTCTATCTCAGACTTGCCGAGCTTGCGGACTTTGAGCGGGAAGGCGAGATTCTCCTCGACTGTCATATGCGGAAAAAGCGCGTAGTTCTGGAACACCATACCAATGTCGCGCTTGTGCGGCGGCATCTTTTCGATCGAGCGCCCCTCCAGAAGAATCCAGCCTTGGGTAGGCACCTCGAAGCCAGCGAGCATCATGAGGGTTGTCGTCTTGCCGGAGCCAGATGGCCCGAGCATCGTCACGAACTCACCTTGGGCGATATCCAAGTTGAGATTCTTAACGACCAACGTCTCACCGTCGTATGTCTTTTGTACCTCGGAAAACTTCACAAATGCACTGTACGTGCCTGGCATTGCCCTCTCCTTGATCCCGCGCTCTTCAGCTACCGCGGCGCCGCGGAGACTACCAGACCACGATGTTCTTTTGACCGATTGCAATTCAAAGCCCGGTCGAGCCCGCGGAAATACTTCAGCGCAAGGCATCTTTGCGGTCGACCAGTTGGCTCAATTGTCCTCCCACGTGCGGCATTTGCGACTTTGCAGTCGCCTTATGTTTTTGTTTCATCGCAATATATTAGCTCGGAACGCTGAGTTTCTTCGATTTTGTAACATCTCGCGCAGAAATTGTGCGCAAGTAGCCGCGGTAGGAACGTTTGGTAGGCGCACTTGCTTGCGCGTGCGACGCACGCGAGCCGAGCAGGAGTCCGGTGCGACGAGCGGTCAGTCTGGCACATTGCCACACGAATAAGGTCACCGGCCAAATCGTCCAACACCTCGTCGGCCTCACCGACGCGTCCGGCATCACGCCCTTGCCCGCGTCGCGCGGATCGCGGTTTAAAGATTGGTCTTCTGGCTGAAGCAGCTTTTGCACTACCGGGATTCCGGGTGCAGAGCGGGATCACGTGATCGCCCGGCTTCACCGACGTCACGCCCGGGCCGAACTCGCCGAGGATGCCCGCACCCTCATGGCCTAGAATCGATGGGAAGATTCCTTTCGCTGTCGAAGCCGTCGAGGGTGTGGGAGTCGGTGTGGCAGATACACGCGGTCTTGATCTCGACCAGTACTTCGCGGCTTTCGGCCCTTCAAGGTCGACCTCGACGATCTCAAGCGGTTCTGTAGTTTCGAACCCTACGGCGGCACATGTATCTTCATTGCGGCATCCTGATTGCAATTTGAACAATGGTTAGAATTCATCGCCGCCCAAGCTAGGAGCGTTCTACTTCTTGCGCCTGCAACTTAATCTACTGCTGGATAGCTCCAACCTGTTCCTGTCGGAGATGTTCTTCCGCCGCAGCATGCGAACGCGATACTAACCCAGTAGAGATTTGAGACTGACGGCCGGATCCGCAAGCGCCTCCGCTTTGGGAGCGAGCCGCCGGGCGATCATCATCTCGGCGAAACGTATTTCCTTCGCGATCGCGCCGAGGCTGCCGAAGCCGGATGCGGCGACCAGGCGTCCTCCGGCGGCCAAGTGGAAGAACAGCTGCGCCCTTGCACCGAGAACTCTGGCTATTAGCACGTCTTCTTCATGGCAGAGTCCGGCGATTTGAAGGGTCTCATCGTATTGATCGGACCAGAACCACGGCACGTTATCATAGGGGAGATTCGCGCCCAGAATATTCGCTGCGGCCGCAGCACCCTGTTGCCGCGCGTTGCGCCATGCCTCCAGCCTAACTCGCGCCCCATAGAGGCGATGCGGGAACGAACAACAGTCGCCGGCTGCGAAGATGTCTGGATCTGACGTCGCCAATGTCTCGTCTAGCATGATGCCGTTGTTGATAGCGAGCCCAGCCGCCTGCGCCAGCTCTACGTTCGGCAGGACACCAATTCCAACGAGGGCCAGATTGGCAACATGCGTGCGACCATCTGACAGCACGACGGTGGAGGAGTTTTCTTTAATATCGATGCGCTCTACCGTGGCGCCGGTCTCGATGCGCACGCCCGATCGCTCATGCTTGGCTCTGATGAGTTCGGCCATTGGCGCCGGCACTGCCCGCATCAGCAGCCGCGGGCCGGCCTCAATCACGGTCACCGAAGCGCCCCTCGACACCGCACTCGCTGCAACCTCAAGCCCGATGAAACCACCGCCAATTACGACCACCTCGCATCGTCGACTAATGAACTTTCGGATCGCTAGCGCATCAGCGTACGTGCGCAGCGTCGCAAGTCCGCTCCCCGCAGCGGCTGGAATGTTCAATGTGCGGGGGCGAGCGCCGGTGGTCAGCAGCAGTCGTTCATAGAACAGCTGCGCCCCATCCGATAGTGTGACGCGGTGTGCCGCCCGGTCGATTGTCTCAACAGTTTTCCCTTCGAGATATCGGATTCCTAACTCGGAGAGGCGTTCGTGGGTGACGAGCAATTTCGGTCCAGGATCTGTCTCCTCGATCAGAGTCACCTTCGACAGCGGTGGACGTTCATATGGTAGCGCACTTTCGTTGCCTATTAAGAAAACGAGGCCCCGCCACCCGCCCTCGCGCAGGGCGATCGCGGCAGCCGTGCCGGCCTCCCCCGCCCCGACGATCACCATCGCATGTTCTTTGCTCAAGCGAGCCAGTCCTGTTTGAGAGAGGGTTGCGCCTCGACTGCCGCACGCTCGAATATGTCCCGCACCAGGGACTTGATCAACAGAGCCTCCTCCCAGCGATTGGTGGTGTCATTGCCCTCCCGATCAGTGATCGCATAGGGACGCGGGCCAAGTTCACAAGCAAAAGAAAGAAGCGCATCCGGACCTGCGCGCTTTCGCCAGCTTCTAAAGCCGTAGTCCCACCATCGCAGGAACAAATCGAGCCAAACCTTGTGCTGTGGAAACGTAATCTCAACCTGTATCTGCTCGCGCGATGCGACGCGGCCATGGAATGCCCATGCCCTGTCGAGCACCTGTCGCACGAGCCCATCGTCCTCGTCAGATATCGGGCACCAGAACTCCCTGCCCACCAGGACGTGCGAGAGGTCCGCTAGCATACGCATTGAAGGAACCTGCTCGATCAGATCGAGAGTGAACAGGAGGTCCGTCGTCATCCTGTTGCGATGCGTCTCGAAGTAGATCGGCATGCGAGCGTCCTCCGCAACCCTAATCCACCCTTCCAACAGCGGGATGCAATCCGCAACGCGACGTGGACGGACGTCGGGCTGGACGTTCAGATGTAGGGCGCCGAGTTGACGGGCCAGATCGATCGCGGCCTTTAGGTCATCGATCGTCTGCGGGAAGCACATACCCTCTACCAAGAGCCCTGTACCGACCAGGGCATGCGCGATTAGCTCGACACCTGCGGGATCGATGCACGACGTGCTGATACCATCGAAGCCGGCGTTCTTTATCGTCGTCACGTTCTGCTCGACCGAGCGCTCGATCTCGTCAGGATGACGTCGTTCCATCGCCCATAGCGATTGCAATACAATCAGGCGCTGCTTCGACACAATGCTGGCTCCTGTGCTGGCCCTCAGATTCGAATAAATACTGTGTTTTGCTCGACCTTCACTTCATAGCTGCGCAGGTCGATGCAGGCTGGCAACGCTCGTGCCTCGCCCGTGCGGTAATCGAACGTCCCAAAATGCTTGGGACATTCGATGATATGCCCATCGACGATGCCATCCGCGAGATGGACTTTCTCATGGGAGCAGTGGCCGTCGACGGCGAAGTAGTCGCCCTCTGACGAACGAGCAATGACAAACGTGCGCCCTCCGTGATCGAAGCGGCGCAGCTCTTCTGGCTGCAATGCATCGGCGGCGCAAGCCGCTACCCACCCAGCTGCGTCAGTCAATGTGGCTTCCTCTCATTGGCTCTCGGTGACGGAGCGTTCGATCTTATGCCCGTCCGTTAGCGCCGACCGAAGTCAGTTGGTAGCATGAACCCGGCACATGTCGCGCCAGATGCGCCTCTCCACCCGGTTCGTTCGTATCAGTGCTATCCGCCGCGCGTGTACTTTTTCGCCTTGATCCGCTCGTACATCGCTTGGTCGGCCTCGGGTGATCCGTCATGTGCCGTGCCGAACCACTCGTCAAACGGGATAATCAGATCCGCACCGTAGTTCACCTCGAAGTACCTGTGGTGCAGGTAGTGGTAGTAATTATCGGTGTCGATCAATTTTTCATCCGCCGTTACTACCCGATCGAAGCCCAGATGTCCGAGCACCGGCGAGAGTGCCGAACGCACGAGCTGAAACATTGCGAGCAGCGGGTTCGAGGGCAGGAGGAAATGCGTCAGCACACTGGAGAAGTAGATGATGTGCTCAAACGTGTGCATCGAAAGACCCGACCAGGGACCCGGGTTGACGTTGTGATGATGAACCTTGTGAACGATATGATAGAGAGCCCCCATGTGGATCAAGCGGTGGACCACATAGAAGTGCAGAGAATGCCACATCGGAACGATCAACATCAACAAGATGAAATAGAATGGATGGTCGTGAAAGTGGACGTAAGGAATGTAACCGTTGGCGAACATCCACCAGGCGAACACTTCGTAAGCGGTCCACACTGGTACACCGCTGCACATCGTCCATAATACATTCTCGACGGTCTGACTCCCGAACAGGAACGTTGGGTTGTTCGAATCTGGCCATTTGACATTGTACTTAAAATCAGTTTGTTGCCGTCGCTGGATATAGAGCACCACATGGAAGCCGCCGTAGACCAGGATCGTAAGAGCAGCGTTGCGCAAGAGTATAAGCGATACCCAGCCGATGCCGAACTCTCGCATCGTTTCGTGCGAAGGCGTCAGATAGATCCAAGTGACGAGCGAGATCAGGACGTAGGGCGAGTTATATTTCAAATAGCCAAACAGCCAGAGCAAAAATGCTTTTGGCCGGGCAGGCCAGATGAAGATCGGCGAGCGCTTCGGCCTCCTAGTGGGCCTCCAGTATCCCCGCTTATCTCGGGTCCCATACATTGTACTATCCACTTCTCTCCCCAATGTTGTGTCAGCGCGGATTTTCAGGTGCATAGACCACCTTGGCGTGTCTCAGACGCTCGCGATCTCTGGATAACAGGCCTTGGCGCTGCGCGAGCCTTGGTGCATCACAACCGCACAAAGGTGGCCCACCGCTGAACTGGAAGGCTTGTTATCTCGCTGGTGCAAAAGCATCATTGAACGGACTGTCAACCTCGGTGCTAGTTCGAGCTTGCCCGCAAATCATAGCTCTGGCACCGCACATTCTCTCGGCTACTCTTTGCGATTTTCCACCGGCAGCCGAGCAGTATGCGCAGCCTCTCTGAAGTCATACTCCGAAGGAGCATGAGTTGAACGCCGTCAGAACCGAAAACATGACACAAGTCAGAAGCAGAAATTGCTCAAAAGGAGGGCTAACACAGCCGAAAACATGCGGCGAAAGTCAGAAACGTGCAGCCTTCCGAGGAGTTCAGGTCGCAAACTCTGAGACAAAGGCTCCCGGTTCCCAGCATTGTACTACCGGTCCAGCCAGCTGAGATTTGGTAATTTCCAGGCTGATCCTGGTCCGAACCTTGGAAGAGTTACTCGCCTCTGTTCTGAGCGACATGGAGCGTTTCGAGCGCTCCGGCCTGCTACGTCGGTCCAGAAGACGATCATAAACAAAGGTGGGGAGGTTTATGGTTTATGATTAGTCCGCATACAGGTTCCGTGGTCTTCCCCTTGCTTGCGAGCACAAGCCTAAGTCCACCCGCTCCGACTTAGAGCGACAGGAAGGTGCACATCGCACCCATGCTCGCAGAGGAACAGCATTTAGTGCCAAGATGATCATGCCGACCGCGCGGCGACCTATAGTGTCCAAGAGAGTGGTGGCCAGCCTTGCCGAGAGTAGATTCCGCATCGCGACAATCTCCTACTTAGGCAGAGTGGACTTTGGAGGAAATGGCCGCACAGAAGATCAGAGGCATTAAGAGGCGTATCTTGCAACCGACTGAATTGGAGCGCTCTCTCGAAAGGATTGGAGGAACTCCTGCACTATAACAGGCTGGCCAAGCCGTGCACTTTCAATAGCGGAGAAGACCATCGCTACAGACTGAAGATTATCCTCGACGTTGGTGGCCATTTGTGAGCGCCCGTCAAGCCAGTGGCAGAATTGCTCGATCAACAGGGAATTACGCCACTTCTTACCGGTAACTAGCGGCACCTGCTGCCCTTTTCCCTGGCGATTAGTTTGTCGAATCCGATTTGGCTGCCGATGGAACACCTCGACTTCACGATGGTCAAGAATAGCCGTCCCGGATGCCGCTTCCACCCGGAAGTATTCAGAAGTCCAATCGTTAAGGCCGGTTGATTGTACACACGAGGCTTCATACACACCGTGAGCGCCGTTGGCGAATTCCATCAGGACTACGACGTCTGTGTCACCCATATATTCGGCCCACTCGGGCTTCCAAGTACGTGCAAAAATTGATGTGCAGGGTGCCCCGGCCAGATCCGCCATGATGTCGAGGTGATGTACGGCGCCCTCGATCAACATAGGATGGGCCATTTCGTGCCGAAAACGTCCCCACGAATCGTATGCCCGCAAGTCACTGGCGAAGCGACATGATACCTTATTGATTCGGCCGAGCGCGCCCGCACTAACGACCGCTCTAAGAGTGGTTTTATCCTGGTCGAAACGATGGCTCATGGTCACCCCCATCTTGCGGCCAGCCGCTTTCACCTTGGCGGCGACCCGGACGGAAGCTTCCATAGTGTCAGCGATCGGCTTTTCCGACAGAATATGCATCCCCCGAGTAAGGGCTAGATCGACGATCGACTCGTGCAGAGCCGGAGGAACCACGATGGTACAGAAGTCAGCGGCCACCGTTCGGAAAGCTTCTTGCGCCGAGGTGAAGCACTGCTCCGGATTCAATCCGAGGTGCTTTCGGCTCTTTTCGAGGGCGGTCGAATCGATATCAACAAGGCCGACCACCTCGATCGTCCCGTCCGTCACGTTTGACGGAAGGTACGTGTCGCACCAGTAGGCTCCAAAGCCGCCGGCTCCAATATGCAGAACTTTATACGTCATGATTGCCTCCACGAAATGAGCAGCAGGATCAGACCCGCTCGGGGCGAATGTCGGCCGGTCCGTGCTTGTGCTCCCAAAGATGTCCAAACCGCTTCTTGCCTTCGAGCGTGGTCTCGAAATAGGCGCCTTTCACATCGGCCATGATCTGCGGCAGATCGTGATGGTGTCCCATGCCGATGGCAACGCAGTCACCTACGTCGACTTCGAAGCTGCGCGATCCGACAACAACCGTGCCTGCGCCCTCAATGATCACCCAGTATTCATCGCAGTCGTGATAATGAGAGTCGAAGGTCGTCGATTTGGGATAACTAACGGGGTCTCCTTTTTCCCACTCTGGGGTGCTCGCTGTCAGCTTGAAGATGCCGCATCCGCCCAGCTCGGCTCCCCACCTGCCGGAAAAAATGAGGACCTCGACCACGCCTTCACCGGCGTCCGCTGTAAAGGGACCATCGTCCTGATCCATGTCCCAAAACTGACCTTCAGAGAGCACCTGTGCTCCCTTCCCGCTCGCCAACCGGCACTTTCCACGCGTGACGAGTAAACGCTGTTTTTCGGCAGTGACCGCTATCGACCGGTGCCCGCTGAATTTGACCAACTCGAACCCCATGAGTTCGCACCAACTGGGCGGCCGTTCTCCGCTTCTGAAAACCGGCATATCTATTCTCTCTGTTCTACGGTCAGACTCTTTTGCGGCGGATCGACTTAAAGGCGAGCGTTTGGGACTTGATTGCCACCTCAGTAGGCAATCGCTCCATACTGCTTGCTCCGTAGAATCCATGACACCCCGGGCAGGCGTCGAGAATGAAGCAGGCATCTTCCGGATTGGCAATTGGACCGCCATGGCAAAGGATGATGATATCGTCGCGGATCTCCCTGGCTGCCTTAATGCACTGGTTGATCAGAGCGATACTTTCATACAGAGACTTGCCCGAATGAGCCCCAATTGCGCCACCGGTAGTCAAGCCCATGTGGCACACAAGAATATCGGCCCCGGCTCTCGTCATTGCCGTCGCATCGCTCGGACTGAAGACGTAGGGGGTGGTCAGCAGATCAAGCTTGTTGGCCTCTGCGATCAACTCCACCTCCAACGCATAGCTCATTCCGGTCTCCTCGAGATTTTGGCGGAAAAGGCCATCGATCAGACCGACCGTTGGGAAGTTCTGCACACCGGCGAACCCCATCTCCTTCAGTTCCCGCAAGAAGTCCGGAATAACGACGAAAGGGTCTGTCCCGTTGACTCCGGCCAAAACCGGAGTGCTCCGCACAACGGGCAGGACCTCGCGGGCCATCTCGACGACGATCTGATTGGCATTTCCGTAGGCGAGAAGGCCGGCAAGCGAACCACGGCCGGCCATGCGATAGCGGCCCGAATTGTATATGACGATGAGATCAATACCGCCTGCTTCTTCGCTTTTCGCAGAGAGGCCGGTACCGGCGCCCCCGCCGATGATCGGACTTCCTGCTCGGACCATCTTTCGGAAACGCTCGATCAGCACCGACCGGGTGGCAGGCTTAGTGGGAGTATCAGTGCTCACGAAGGACCTCTTGGAAGCTTGCAACAAGTAGTTCGGAAAATTGCGGATCATTTATGTGAAGCGGGACGCGCGTCAATTGCCGCTTGTCGGTCCGACGCAGCGTGCGCTCAAGCGCCGAAAAGAGGGCGGCATTGGCTTCAGGATCGTGGAAAGGCTGGTCCGGAGCGTCGAGTGCCGAAACACCCAATTCTGGAATCAGGAACCGAACCGGGCCTGCACAGAGGTTAAGTCGTTCCGCGATCCATTCACCGATCCTGCTGCACTCATCAGCCGTCGTGCGCATCAGTGTTACCTGAGGATTATGCACGTGCAGCCGGCGATTCCGAAAATTGCTCGGGACGGTCTCCATTGATCCGAAGTTAACCATGTCGAGGGCGCCGCAAGAGCCTACGTACGGGAGCCCGGTTCGGACGAAGGAACCGAAGCGGTCGCCCGTACACGGGAAAACCCCTCCTACGAGAAAGTCGCAAACCTCAGTAGTGGTCACATCGATTCCACCCGCCAGCAATCCGGAGTCCGCAAGCTTTTCGAACGATTGTCCTCCAGTTCCTGTAGCGTGAAATACTAGGCAATCGAAGTTTTCCTTGAGCGTTCGGGCCACGGTCTGAACACATGGCGTTGTTACACCAAACATCGTCATCCCAATTGCCGGCCTGTTGTCGCCAACGGAGTCCTGCCTTTTGAGCACCATTCCAGCAACCGAGTGAGCCGCATTGGCGAGTACCACCCGCGAAATTCGGTTTAGACCAGATACATCGGTCACCGAATACATCATACTGATGTCAGTTGGCCCCACATAAGGCGCCACATTTCCAGAAGCAACTGTCGAAACGAGCACTTTCGGCGTGCCGATGGGCAGCGCGCGCATGGCAGGTGCGATTAAGGCAGTTCCTCCGGAGCCGCCGGCGCCAATGACGCCGGCCACGTCCTTGCGCGATCGAATGAACTCCGTCAACGCTTGCGACATTGCGGCAACCGCCCTTCCGCGGTCCTTGAGCTCATTGGCCCTCGGCGGATTCGGATGGTAGCGCATCACCTCCCACGGCTGAACGTCAATATCCGATGCCTGGCTTCGATTGACTGACACCGAAACATCAACGAGAACGACAGGACAACCTGCGTCTCGAACAAGGTCCCGCACGTAGCGCAGTTCACAGCCTTTAGTGTCGCAAGTCCCAACTATATAAGTTTTGTTCATTGCCTGTCCCAGCGACTGTCCTACAACGTCGGACTTCGGGCCCCGCTGGCAGAGCAGCAAGACCAAGAAGCGATGTTCGGGGTTGAACGAAATCTGTCGGCCTCGTTCCACGAAAATTATCGAGTCCTTTAGGTCGAATCTCTGCGATCTGTGGCCTCGTGCCGCCGAACCTCAGCGTCAGCTGAGTAGAATGCGGTGCTTTCGAGCGTTCAGCCGCTGCCAGGAGAAGCTGCAGAATCCGGCTGCGTTGTGGCCAGACTTCGATCGGTTGCTTTCCGAGCCAATGGGATCCTACAGCTGGGACGCTGAAGGGTATGCTTCCGGTGAAGGCCGCTTTGCCGAGTGAGGCGTGCTGTTGAGACTGTGCTTATTGACATGTGTGGACGCCCCGTTGATGCAAGAAGACTCTTTCGAATGCGTTTGGCGCGCAGTCGGGTGCTGACATGTGTCCGACCTGGCTCGTTGCATAAACCTTCCGCGGCGAGGATCTCACAATCAACGACAATGACAGCGCAGAGGCCGACGTGCGTGATGTCCGCCCTTGGGAAGCCCCGAAATAGAGGCGTTGAGCACTCGCCCACTACGTACTGCGGCGATCACTTCGTCCATCAGGTCCTTCATCGGCTGTACGCTCTGACGCTGCTTCAGCGTGGGAGTGAGCACGGGCCTGCGGTCCCACCCGATCCGAGGCTTCACGTCACCTTTGATCGCGCGCAAGACGGTACGAGCCGCACGTTCTCCCGTCTCGCGAATGTCTACGTATGGGCAAATGCATTAGCCGGCAATTACCATGGTGTTATTCTTTATGGCCGCGCTCCGATTGGCGTGGAAATCGGGCGCGTCCACGATTGGAAGCTCATGAGGATTGCGCGCCGACGCGAAAAGCTCGCCGATAACCGTGGCGCTGTCGAGATTGATGAAGACGCGCGTCAAATGCCGTCTAGGCAACAAGACGCTTGGTGTCTCCACCGGCACCACGAGTCCCGCCCCTTCACGCCTCGCGATATCGATGTAGGTGCCGATGGCCACGTTTGTACCGGCGTAACTTCTCAATTGCCTTGGTGCTTGCCACCGGCAACGCCACGGTCCTGACCGATTGCAAAGGACGAAAGGGTCTCGTACTTCATCATGAGCGACGAAACGCATGTAGACTCTCCCTTCGCGTCGGATCGAAGCGCTCAGCCTTGAGCTATGCCCCAGATCTCCACAGTGCGTCCAGTTCCAAACGCGTGCAGGCCGATAGTCCTCGCGCGGGATATATTTGTCGTAGCCGTTCTGCAACGCGTGCATGGCCATGACCTCGGCCTTGGTTACGGCGCCTTGTGGATTGAGGCTTTGGCAGGGCACCACCGTTGCACAGGCCCCTGATCGCGAAAGTGAAATGCTCGCGCTTGGAAAGTGGCTCCCATTGTTCCCGAGTGTTACCGAAGTAATAGCCTTCCAGCCCTGACGCAGTCCTGAAAGGATGCGCCGAGCGCGGCTAACGTCTCCGCTTGCTTTCCCATGATGAAGTGACTCTGGACCACGCCGTTACCCGGTTGCCGCACCCCCCATCTGGAATCTCGGCTGTGCAGTTGGCCAGCACAATGAACTCCCCCGCTCGCAATCCAGCATTAACGGTGCGATCGCCGAACAGTGTTTGGCTCTCTAGCTGCACTGGGCGCGGCACAGCTCGGACATCGGAGTACGTGCACCCACCGCGCTGGACAATCGCTTGATTCTGAATCGTCTGACCGAAAGGGCGGCAACGGCTCAGGCATCGTACTGATCGCTAATGGGATCCACCTTGAAGAAGCAGGCACACGCAGCAATCACCTCCCAGTCGCCTCATTCGACAGTGTAGTGCATCTTGAATCGCGCGACGTCGTCGAGCGTGCAGCTTCGGTGGCGAGTACCTCTGCCAGGTTCGCCATCACGCCTTTGATCTGCTCATCGAGGCCGCCGATTTAGACTCCGCCCAGCTGAGTCGAAATCGCCCGTGCCTCCAACAAACTCAGTGTGCCTGCAGTGCCCGACAGATGGTGAGTGTGAGCGATCGGCCGCTTCCAGATGGTAGGCACCCACGTTTCAATGTATTCTCCCACTTTGATCGCTCGTGACGTTGTGGTGAGGCGGCTCGCCATACACCGACTAACGCGCAAGTTATCTCCGTTCTTAGTGCTGAGAAGATGTTTTCTTCAGCGCCGTAAATGATTAAAAACTATGACTGCCATTCTATAAATCGAACATCTCACTCGTTCAAAGGCTTTCGTTCAAGCCCGAAGATCGACATCCAATGAACACGCAAGGCTGCAGCGGCGCGTTAATACCCGGTCGCAGCTGAGCTCGATGTGCGCCAGTGGGGATCCAAAGCCGGCGTCACGCGTAGCAGATGGTCTTCGCCTTAATGTAAGAGGTTCCGTCAGACTGACAAACCATGGAAGGCAGACCTTCGCACTGGAACTGCTCTTACTGCAGTCACGCACGCGCTTCGTCCGGTGTACGCGATAGCCCGCGATGGCCTCCACGCCGGCAAAGTACTTCTGGGTTTAGGGATGATGGTGTTGGAGCAACTAAAAGGGAATCTCAAGGTATCTGACATCTATATAGTCCGGCGCTCCTCCGGCAGGAGCTGATGCTTCGGCATTGATGCGAAGCGAAGGCTCAACCCCACCTAAGCAGCTGAAAGGGCTTAGTCCTCCATTGGGCTCAATCTTCGAGCGCGGTAGCGCACGTGTCTGCCTAGAGAAACTGAGCGGCACCTTGTTTGGCAAGAAAGACTTCAGGAATGGCTCAGTCGGCCATCCCTGAACGACTCTGCCTTTGGCATCTTCAGATAAGGGCTGCAATCACTTTTGATTGCGTCTAATAGCCGAGATCCAGGCTAACCTCGCGCGTGAGAGGCTTTTGTGTTGCAAACTCCAGCAAGTTTTGAGTGCCCCACTGAATATTTCGCTGCAGAACGTCATCGGCATTTGCAGCTTGATCATCTGACCCGATCACATTCGGAAGCTTGTGGACAGCCAGGCGTGAACCCGAGCCGGCTGGAAACGCCCTTCCAAACCCGTAAGTCCACCAGACATCCGCCGCGTATCCGCGCAAACGACCGGACGTAAGCGCTTCATGAAGAGGCTTCTCTTGAATAACACTGCCACGTGAAATGTTGACTAGGAAGGCAGATGGCTTCATAGCCGCAATTTCGGCCTTGCCGATCAACTGATTAGTTTCAACAGTATTGGGAGTGGCTACGACAACATAGTCACATTTCGCGAGCACTGAAGATAACTCGTCGACTCCGTGGACGGAATCCACGTATTCTACCGGCTTGCCCTTGTTCCGGCGAACGCCGACGACCCGCATGTCAAATCCCTTTGCATGCCTCGCAACGCGACCACCGATTTGTCCAAGGCCAATGATGCCGATTGTGCGCCCATGCAACATGGCCGATCGATACTCATCCGCATATATAGGGAAAGGCTTTTGTCGCTCCTGCAACGCCTCATGCTTCAGCAAGGTTTTCTTCGCGAGCGCAAGCACGAACATCATCGCTTGCTCCGCAACCGCAACCGCATTGGCACCACGAATATTCGTCAGTTTAACCCCCCGTTGCTTGAACAGAGCAAGCGCCCCCATTTGCCGCAGGTCATCAACACCCGAATGTAGCCAGGAAAACACTTTCAGTTTTTGCGCAACTTCCGGGACGCCCTCGGGAACGCTTAATGCGATGATAGCCTCAGCATCAGCAGCGAGGTGCTCCACGTCCGCGTAAGCGCAATCAAAGCGAGAAAGATAGTCGCCCTTGGGCGCTACTACTTCTGTGCCTTCTGGCATCGCTCCTTTGATGTAACTAATCTCGTCTTCTGTCGCGTACCACAAACAGAGCACCTTCATCGTGCCGATTCCCCCTATCAGGTTTCCTAAGTGTCTGAAGGGACTAAAGCCCCTCATTAGACGTGATCCTACTCGCAGAAAGGCGAGGGTTTACTGCGCATTCCGGTGCGACCGAGGCGAATTACTGCAAGAGACGTCTTTCTCCTCGCGAAAACCCGTCTGCCCTGTTCGCTCATTTGGAACTTGTTGCGTAAGCATCAATTGAGCTTTTCCCTCCCGCCAGGGGTCCGTGAGCCGACGATCTTCCAAACGGCCAGAAGCGGTCGGCGCGGAGGTCGCTCTCAGTGTATTAGGCGAGTAATTTCTGCGGCCTCTGATCCGGAGATCAGACTGGAATTCCCCTTGGTCGAGCCGATGATCCGTCTAGTTGCCATTTGCCAGGAACAGGCATGTGATCTCGAGCAAGCGACAAGGTCCCGCGTCGTGGGTTTACGAGCAATCCGCTACCAGCAAAAATGCGTGACCATGGTCTATAGGAGGCAAGACGCTGGCACGTTTTCAGAACACTCTGTGTTCAAGCTGGCTAATCTTGAGTCCAACCGTCCGTAGCTGGACTTTAGGTCGATCGGTGTCGGAGTCAGCACGTTCGCGGTAACTTATGCAACGGCGACGACACTGATTCTCACTAAAGTGTCTGCAGTTCTTCGACGCTCATGGTGTATGCCTAGAACAAGATCAACCGATCTGCTCGCGGATGCGAGGGGTACCGCCACCTATGGCATCTCGTCAGAGATCATGCGGGCTTGCTCTGCACGTAACAACGCGCTCGCAGCTCTCGGCAAATCAGGTTCCCTTCGGGCAATGAAGCTTAGGCTAAGCTGCTCGGTGATCGGCTCGCTAACCGGGTAATCGAGACTTCGCGAATAGCCGCTTGACATGATACTCCTTCGCATAGCCGAACCCGCCATGGGTCATGATCGCCTGCCGGGCGCGTCGTGGCCAGCGCGGCGGTGATACCCGAGCCAACCCGCCTCCGTCGTGTTCGCGCGGGAATTCACCGTCCTCATCACGCGCCAGCCTGTATCCGTCCTCGAACCGCGTGACGATCGGCGAACGCCTTCGCGGATGGCGGCGTGATCCTCGAGCTCGTCCAGCCGATTTGGGGGCGATTTGTCCACTCGAACTGCCCTTCTCGACCGACGCCAAGGCTCGCCTGCCTGTAAGTAATTGCGGAATGTCGAGCGTCTTGCGGCTATCACAACCGATCCGAAGTAGGTGCGGTGCCAAGCACCGCAACAACGCCGTCGCGCATGCGTAGGCTCGATCCGCTATCGAGATTTCATTAGATCCAGAATGTATCTGACGGTGAGAACAGCCGTTGGTACAATAAGCTCGTCGGAGACTCCGAATGTGGGCGTGTGCACAAACGATTCATTGCCGGGTTCGCCGGTACCGAGCCAGAAATAAATCGAGGGCACGCATGCAGCATAGAAGCCGAAGTCGTCGCTCCCTGCTAGCGGTCTCTTGCCCCTGAAGAAAGCATCGCGGCCGGCCGTATCGTGAACGAGTTGCTGGAACCGCTTCACCATTTCTGGATCGTTGACAACGGCCGGCTCGCCCATACGAATATCGCATACGGCGCGACCACGGTGCATTGCGGCGACCCCTTCTGCTACTTCGCGCACCCGCTGGGACAGCAAGGCCCTGCGCTCCGAGCTAGCTGTCCTGATTGTTCCCTCTATGACGACAGATGGGCAGATAATGTTCGTTGCCTCGCCGCCATGGATGGTGCCGATCGTGACGACGGCGCCGTCGTCGGGGGGCATTTCGCGCGAGACCACCTTCTGCACCTCATTGACGAACGCTGCGGTGATGGTGATCGCGTCAATGCCATTATGAGGCGAGGCGCCATGTGCCATTTTGCCGGTGATGGTGAGCTTGAATTGGTCGGCGGACTTCGTTACCGCTCCCTCCTGCGCGCCGAACATGCCAGCGGGAATTCCAGGACTGACATGAAATCCGACCGCTCCGTCGAAACCATCAAGCAGCTTTTCATCTTGAACAGTACGCCCGCCAAGAGGTTCTGCCTCCTCTGCGGGCTGAAAGAATACGCGGACTTTGCCTGCGAAGTTGTCGCGTAGACGATGCAGGGCGAGCGCAGCGCCAAGCGCGATCGAGCTGTGCACATCGTGACCGCAAGCATGCATGACGCCGGCGACTTGAGAGCAATAGAGCAGATCGTCACGCGTCTCCTGGATGGGCAGCGCATCAATGTCACCGCGCAACGCAATTGCTCGCTTCGGACCTGAGGCGCGACCTTCGATATCCAGATAGAGGCCAGTATTATGGAAAGACTTGGCACCCTTGACGCCGAATTGCTGCAGGACGGCAAGGATCCGCTGCTGCGTCTTCCATTCGGCATTCGAGAGCTCGGGCTCGCGATGCATCTCGTGACGCAACTCGATTACAGCGTCGCATTCGGCGTCCGACAGAAAGCTGTCGCTGCATATGCTCACTGATAGCCCCTTCATCTCGCTGCTTCGCCGGCGCAATCTATACGTAAGAGTAACATTGTCGTCGAAACGAAAATCGGCAACTTCTGGCCATGCTGCGCATACATCCGGCCGAGCTCCTTGGCTTGACGCAGGAGTTCCTCGCGGAAGAGGTCGCATTCCCACGGCAGCCCGCTGGGGTCCATGCGCAAATCGGAGGCCGAGGGCCGAACCAGTTGGCCTCTTTTTTGCGTGCCCCCAATCGCCGCTGATTCAAGAGAATGAGACGATCATCACTCTCGAGCACGATCGCCTACTCCAGATTTTTGGCTAGTCCTTCGATGCTACCATCCCTCTCTATCGCCGCGTCTCAACCCGCTTACCGCCGCACATATGCAAGTTAGAGCTTGTAAGACTAGATAAAGAGCAGCCATCCTAAGCCACCTGACGCGCGGCTGTACGATCACCCTATTGAAAGCAGATCGTTTTTGAAGCTGCACGATTATATGGGCGCGCCAAGCGCTTGGGGTCGAGGGTCTGTTTCATCGTGAGGCAAACTCGCGTTTGGCGAAGCTGTCGCTCTTACTATGAGTGCAAGATAGGTGGGCAACCGCGCAGCGAAAAGCCCGCAGGATAACCTGCAGTGCTTTCGTTTATCACAGACATCGAGTTCCGGAGTCAGATCTCATTTATGATTCTCGGCAACTTGGAAAAGACTTCTGCACTAGTTTCAGTGACCCGGAATGTTTCGCTAATGACATAGCCGAAATCTTCGTCGATCCAGTTTCCGAGCATCAGGTGGAACGTCATGTTCGGCTTCAAGACCGTCCGATCGCCTTCCTTGAGGCTAGCCGTCGGCTCTGTCCAATCGATTCCGATAGCGTAGCCGCACCGCGACTCTTTTACCAATCCATGCCTTTTCATCGTGGTATTAAAAGCCGTAGCGACATCGCCACAGACGGCACCGGGCTTGACAGCTGCGAGTGCGGCCTCCAAACCGGCCACCTCACCTTCATGGATCCGCCTTAACCGGTCTGACGGCTTGCCGATTGAGAATGTCCGCATCAGCGCCGAGGTATAGCCGTGACGTACACCGCCAAACTCGAGATTGATTTGGGAACCCTGCCGGAAGACGTCCTCGCTCCACCTGATATGTGCCGTGGACGAGCGCGGTGAGGCGCACAGGAAAAAGCCTGACAGGTCGGTACTGGGGTTGCCGTCGACGCCGCGCACCAGCGCCGCGATGATCTCTGCGGCCGCGTCGGCCTCTCTCACTCCCGGACGGATGACCTCTTTGGCTCGCGTCATGCCTGCATCAGCGTTCGCTGCAGCTTCCCGCATGAGCGCAATTTCGAGATCGGATTTAACCCCCCGAATCCAGTGTACTGCATTTGCAAAATCGACCACCTGGGCTGTGGGCATCCTGGCCTTGAATTTCTCGACTGTTTGAGCCGAGACGACCTTTGCCTCAAGTCCGACGCCCCCGCTACTGAGGCCTTTGTCATGCAAGAAGTCGATGATGGTATCAAAGCCGTCAACGTCTGGATTTGCGATGAGATCTTCCGCGTAGCCGATGACCCGACTGTTATCGATGAACATTTGATGCATCGCCGCTGGAGCATCCATGCGTCGTGTGAAGAAGGTCGGCTCTTCCTCGTTCAAGGAAATGACCAGGCCTTGCGGCACATATCCGGATTTGCTGGTGTAGCCCGAAAGATAGGTGATGTTGGCCGGACTTGTGATCATCAGCGCATCAATGTCGCGCCGCTCCATTTCTCTTTTAACCGCGGCGAGCCTTTGCAGATATTCGGTACGCGGAAACGCCTGGGGCGCCTTAACCATTGCCATGACTACAGCTCCTTGATGGATATTATCTTTCACATTCCTAGCGGAACAGCAGGACGATGAATCGCATCTTGTTCGCACTTCTGCCCCTTCTTCGATCTGTCGATTGGGAGAGCAGCAGACGCGAACTTGAGGCATGAAGTGCCTTCGCACCTTTTTTGCGGCAACCCGGCTGTGCTCGATGCTACCGAGCCAAACAGGCAACTGAAATACAAATGGTCAAAGTGTCCAGTGGGCAAATGCATGTTAGCATCTCTCCGCCTTATAGACGGCTCCTGTTGCGTAATCCAATAGCGCGCCAGTCACCACAATACATGTACACGGGTCGTCTCCCATCCGAGCTATAAGCTGAATACCGGCTCTAGAGGGAAGAGCCGGCCGTGGCAGAATTCTAAGAATCTTGGTGGTCCATCGCTTCCCATCAACAGGCTAAGCTCAGAGCAAGCCTCTGATAAATCCTGCCCCCCGATTGGCGATACGCACGCATTCGTATGACCCGCTAGCGCTTTTTCGTAGAATCCATCGTTGCCGCAATATTTCGCATGGACTTCGACCTTCATTCACTCGCGGCGTCCTCCGATAAAGCGCTGCTGCGTGTCCAGGGCGAAGAATGTCAGTTGCCAGGATAAAGAATGCTTTCCTCTAATGACGATTCGGTCTTACGGCGGGCACTTGCTGACTCTGGTGTGGAACCCGGACCGCAAGTAATCCGCGCTTATGAGATCGCCGATGCCCTTGCGAGTTCGTCCATTACTTCTTTGGTTGCCTGATATGCGAGCTCAACAATCTCATCAATCTCTGCTTCGGACACGACGAGAGGCGGAGCAAATCCAAGAATGTCTCCATGCGGCATCGCTCGTGCAATAAGCCCCCGATCACGAGCAGCTTTCGAGATGCGCGCGCCGACCCTCAGTTCGGGGTCAAACCGCCTTTTAGTCTGGCGATCGGAAACATACTCGATTGCGCCCAGCAAGCCCACGCCGCGAACTTCCCCAACGATTTCTAGTTGCGCAAAACGCTCTTTAAGTCGCTTCTGAAAGTGAGCGCCGACGTCCCTGGCGCGGTCGCTGAGTCGTTCCTGCTCGACGATATCGAGAACGGCATTAGCGGCCGCCGCCGCGATCGGATGGCCGGAATAGGTATACCCATGCGAGAATGCCCCGACGCGATCGGCCGCCTCCTCCACCACCTTGTAAACTTTTTCACCAACAATGGCTCCGGACAGCGGCATGTAGCCAGACGTCAGGCCTTTGGCAACTGTCACAAGATCTGGCTCGATCCCGTAGAGCGTGCTACCGAAATCAGCGCCGGTACGCCCGAACCCAGAAATTACCTCATCAGCGATCAACAGAACGTCGTATCGATTCAGAACGGTCTGAATCTCACGCCAATAGCCCGCCGGCGGGGGCGTAATACCACCTGTGCCTAGCACCGGCTCGGCAATGAAGGCGCCGACGGTTTCTGGCCCTTCCCGTACGATCAGCTCTTCGAGCTCGGTGGCACGCCGCCGCGAAAAGTCCTCTTCCGTCTCGCCCGGCTCAGCGCCCCAATAGTGATGCGGGGCGCCTGTGTGCAGAATGCCCGGAAAGGGAAGGTCCATGTGGTCGTGGTAGAACGACATGCCGGTCATCGAGCCGGAAACTACCGAGCAACCATGGTAGCCGCGCTCACGCGAGACAATCTTCTTCTTCTTAGGCTGACCGCGTAAGTTATTGTAGTACCAGACGAGCTTTGCTTGAGTTTCGTTGGCGTCCGATCCGGACAGACCGAAGAACACCTTGCTGGGCTTACCGGGGGCCATTCGCACCAGGCGATCCGAAAGTGTCGCCAGTTCTTCGGTCGTATGCGCCGCATATGTGTGGTAATATGCCAAATTGTAAGCTTGACGCGCGATGGCCTCAGCTACCTCGGTACGTCCGTAGCCGATGTTTACGCAATAAAGGCCGGCAAAGCCGTCAATATAAGTGCGGCCTTCGGCGTCCTTGATCCGAATGCCCTTCCCACCGGTAACGATCGTCGGATCACCGATTTTGCCCGTGGCGAAGTCCTTGAGCTGAGTGAAAGGATGCAGCACACTCAAGCGATCCCACTCAGAAATGGTTTTGATATCAATCATCTCGTTTTCTCCTAAGCCGCCAGATCGCCGAAGCAGACATATTTAAGTTCCATGTATTCCGCTAAACCGTGACGAGACCCTTCGCGGCCGAGCCCTGATTGCTTCCAGCCACCGAACGGAATCGGCGGACCAGTGAACGAGGCTGTATTTATACCAACCATGCCGCACTCAATTCGCTCGGAGAGTCGTAGCGCTCGACGCAAGCTGTCCGTATAAACGTACCCAGCGAGCCCCATTTCATTTTCGTTGGCTCGGGCGATGACCTCTTCTTCGGAATCGAAAGGCAGTACGGCGGCGACAGGCCCAAACGTTTCTTCGTGAGCTATGAGCATGTCCTCAGTAACTTCACTAAGCAGTGTTGGAGAAATGAAGTTAGGCCCTAAGCTTTCATCATGTCTCGCTGAGACAACTCGGGCTCCTTTCTTCGTCGCATCATCGATTTGGGACCTGCATTTTCTGGCGACCGACAACTTAGTCATTGGCCCAATGTCTGTTGTTGGCTCCAAACCATGCCCCACCTTGAGCTCAGCCATCGCCGCAGCAAATGCGCCAACAAAGGCGCTGTAGATGCTTCTTTGCACGTAGATGCGGTTAGCAGCCAAACAATCCTGGCCTGACGTGGCAAACTTTGCGGCCATCGCGCCCTTGACAGCTTTCTCTACATCGACGTCGTCAAATACCAGAAAGGGGGCATGGCCGCCTAATTCTAGTGACACCTTTTTGACGCTCTCGGCGGCTCCCTTGAGAAGCAGACGGCCAACCTCCGTAGAGCCCGTAAACGAAAGAGCCCGTATCCGCGTGTCGCCCAACAGCGGCGTCGAGAGCTCGATCGGATCCCCAACTAGCACTTGAAGTACGCCGGGCGGGAACCCAGCCTGTTCGGCCAACCTGGCAAGGGCGAGCGCAGACAGCGGCGTTTCGGGAGCAGGCTTCACAATCATTGGGCAACCGGCAGCAAGAGCGGCCCCCGCCTTTCGCGTGATCATGGCGATAGGAAAATTCCATGGCGTGATCGCCGCCGCGACACCCACCGGCTGCATTCGCACCTGAAGCAGACTTCCGAGCTTGTGGCTGGGGATCGTCTCCCCGTAGGCGCGCTCCCCCTCCGCCGCGAACCACTCCAGAAAGCCAGCGCCATACACTATTTCATGGCGCGCCTCAGCAAGCGGCTTGCCCTGCTCACTCGTCACCAGAATCGCGAGTTCGTCCGCGTGCTCCAGCATCAATGAAGCCCAAGACCTGAGAATCGCTCCTCGCCTCGCCGGCAACAATTCTCGCCAAGCCGGAAAGGACCGCTCAGCCGCGGCGATTGCCACCTGCATCTCTGCGGCGCCACAACGAGCAACATGCGCGATCTCCTCCCCCGTCGCGGGGTCGATCACAGGATCTCGCTGTCCGTCCGACATCCATTGGCCGTCGACAAACGCCTGCCCCGCCAGAAAATCGCGCCGCCGCAGATTTTGCAGATACCGAGTAGCAAGTCCGACCGGCTGCAGGCTTTTGTGCCGACTCGTTTGAAACGTCATTTGTAGGCCCCGCAGGGTCAATTGTTGAAATAGTCTATGCAATCAGGATACTGATAGCGCAGAGAGATTTACGTCGCATTTCCCCGCGACTCGGTGGATTTCCTGCGGCACCCACGCGCTTTGCGACGGAATGCACCTAAAGACTGGAGCACATCATGCAATACGACCGGATAGACGCCCGCATCCTCGAGATCGTGCAGAAGAATAACCGCCTGACGTCAGAAGTTATCGGCGAAATGGCCGGGCTTTCTGCTACGGCGTGTCAACGGCGGCTAAAGAGACTGCGCTCCGATGGGATAATCGAAGCCGATGTATCAATTGTTTCGGCTAAGGCGGTCGGAAGGCCTATTCAGATGCTTGTGCTGGTGAGTCTCGAGCGAGAGCGCTCAGACATCATCGACAAATTCAAGAAGGCCATCAGATCGTCAGCTGAGGTCGTCAATGGATTCTACGTGACCGGTGATGCTGATTTCGTTCTCTACATTACGGCGCGAACCATGGAGGATTATGAGCAGTTCACACGACGTTTCTTTTATGAGAACTCCGACATCAAGGGATTCAAAACCATGGTCATCATGGATCGCGTAAAGGCAGGGTTTGCCATTCCAATTGAGTCTCCGTCCGAGGAGTAACGCAAGAATTCCCTCTTTTCATTGCACCATCATGCGGTTTTTCATCGTTAATTCGCGTAAAAAGCCAGAAACCGTCAGCTCGACACTCTACTCTGCACAACGCTCTTTTGAGGGTTTCTCAACAGATGAGGTGCCGTTTGCAGCTCAATCACGCGAGCTACTCATCTACTCTGACGAGACGAATGCAAAGAACGAGGACTCGGCGGACATCCACCTGCCGTTCGGCCGACGAAATAGCTCATGTTGCTCTGGCGGACCGTGACAGCAAGGCCGACGTTCAGTTCTTAGCCCAATCGGCATTGACTTCGAAGCCGAGATTTCAGCGAACGGTTGAGACAGGCCACTTTTCACGACGGCGTTTCAACCCCCAACGACCGCGCTGCTACGCCACAGAAATTAACGAGCCAGTGGGCCCGCTCGTTGTTGACTCCTGGTCTAGTACTAGGACACAGGCGGTCTTGCCCGTCGCGTGGGCAAATTCACGTTCCAGGGCTGTCTCAAGGTGCGGACTGGTGCGCAAGGCCTTGGCGCTCCGGCTGCGGGAGTCAGGCGTCCCGCTTAGCCCGTTGCCAGCGACTAAGCTTTTTCCACAATAATCGCCGGGTCAACTCAAATCTCGGGGGTGACGCAGGAGCCGCGATGACCAATCCGTTTAAGCCCGAGACGTTCAACGCCGATGGCATCACCGCGCCACTGCGCCACTGCGCCTTTCGGCGCATCTGGCTGGCAAGCATATTTGCCAACGTTGGTGCCCTAATTCGGGGCGTTGGCGCGGCTTGGGCGATGACGCAGATGACGCCATCGGCCGACAAGGTCGCTCTGGTGCAGACCGCTTTGATGTTGCCGGTCATGCTGATCTCGATGCCAGCCGGCGCGATCGCCGACATGCACGACAGGCGTATCGTGGCGCTGATCTCGGTCGGTATCGCGTTTGCCGGCGCGGCCGCGCTGACAGCATTCGCTTGGCTCAGCCTGCTCACCCCGAACCTGTTGCTCGCGTCGTGCTTCGTGGTGGGCACCGGCATGGCGTTGATGGACCCAGCTTGGCAATCTTCGGTCAGTGAGCAAGTGCCATTTGAGACGCTTCCGGCGGCGGTGGCTCTGAACAGCATCAGTTACAATATTGCGCGAAGCGTGGGCCCAGCCGTCGGGGAATTGTGGTCGCAACAGCGGGCGCGGTTGCTTCCTTCGCGCTCAACGCGTTGCTTTATCTCCCGCTATTCGCGGCTGTCTTGCTATGGAAGCGAACGTCTGAACCAAGTCGTCTGCCCCCTGAGAGCCTTAGTCGCGCCATCGTTTCAGGCGTGCGCTATATCGTCAATTCTCCATCGATCAAGATCGTTCTTGTTCGCTCCATGATAACGGGAGTGATTGGTGGCGGGATCATCGCTCTTATGCCCCTTGTAGCTCGCGACCTACTGCATGGTGACGCACAGACATACGGCACTATGCTTAGCGCCTTTGGTCTGGGCGCGGTGATCGGCGCGCTCAATATAAGCGAAGTTCGGAAACGCATGAGCGGCGAGGCGGCAATCCGCGCTTGCGCGCTCTCGTTTGGCGGAGCGATTACTGCCGTAGCTCTGAGCGGCGAGTCGATAATGACGGCGGTCGCTCTGTTCCTTGCGGGCGCCGTGTGGATGTTAGCGTGGGCGCTGTTTAACATCGGCGTGCAGTTGTCGGCGCCGCGCTGGGTTGCCGGCCGATCGCTTGCGGCCTACCAGGCGGCTGGATCGGGAGGGATTGCCATTGGCAGCTGGGCGTGGGGCTATCTGGCGGATATCAGCGGTGTGCAAACAGCCCTCCTGATCTCGGCCGTTCTGATGCTGGCGTCACCGATCTTCGGAATCTGGCTCCGAATGCCCCGCATAAGTATTCGTGACCAAGACGCCGAGATGCTGGCCGACCCGGAAGTCCGGCTTGAGCTTTCTGAGCGCTGTGGGCCGCTTGTGATAGAAATTGAATATCGCGTGGCGCAGGAGAATGCGCGGGCCTTTCACAACGTCATGCAGGACGTGCAGCTGTACCGCCAGCGTAGCGGCGCATATGGCTGGTCTATTGCGCGGGATGTCGCCGAGCCCGAACTTTGGACTGAACGCTACCACTGTCCGACCTGGCTGGATTATCTGCGACAGCGCAACCGCTCCACGCAGTCAGAGCGCGCCCTTGATCGACAGGCGTCGACTTTCCACGTCGGCCCGGAGCCCATACGCGTCCGCCGCATGCTGGAGCGCCCGTTTGGGTCAGTGCACCGGAAGGAAGACGAGTCAGATCGCGCTGCAAAGGAAGTGGTGCAAGGTCAAGAGCTGATCGGAGTTGATCGACAAGCTTGACCGACAAGCTTGAGCATACGCAAGGGTCGCTCTGATCGGCGTATCCGCCCTTGTCAAAGGCTCAGCCTAAAAGCAGCAACATTGAGACTTTGGAGCCGGCTGCCGCACCACCGCCTCGCATAGTGAAGCTTGCCGGCTGGCCTGAGCAGGTCGACGAGCACAGCAGGAGCGATAGTCCCCAGATCGGCGTCTCTGAGAATGTCCGAGCGTGCGGGCTATCCTGTAAGCAAAACGGGACGAGCAAATATTCTTATTGGTGAATCCGGCTTCTGCCGGGTTACGATAGGCGGGCCCCCGAAGAGTGACCTCTCAAGTCAGGAAGCAAACGCACCCTGGGAAGCCTCGGTGATCAGGCAGCGGCCAGTGATCTTCCCCTGAAAAGCAAGACCGGTTTAAGGCGGCTTTTAGCTCCATCTCGATGATACATCCGATGGCTGTTCCAAAATCTCGATTTCACCAATTCACGTGCTGCCCAGGAAAACGCCGTCCATTTAGCAACATGGTAGTTCATCATTCAAAGGCCGCAATCCGTTGCAGGCTCGGCAGCCACCTCAAGTGGGAGGAACGCCCGCAAGCTAGAAGGGTGGATGAAAATGCCTTCCCTTTCAACAGGACGGACCGATTGATTTGCGGCGTCCTCGGCCTACGACGGCATTGCACTATGGTGAGCAAGCATGTTCGACATCAATGCCCGATTCTGAGCAGCGCGCAACGGGCTGCGCCACGTCGCGCTGCACCGGCTGACGAATGATCTACGCGCTCACTCTGATCGAGCAGAGTCCCGACATCGAACGCGGTATCGCGAATCATACAGGTAACCCCGATCACTTGCTCAACGTACCCGCCTAGATTATAAGCACGCTGCCGGACCCAACCAGACCATTTCGGGCGCTGGCTGAAATCATATAATGCAGGCGCGTCAATATGTCTCGATCTCTATCGTTCGTGCCACGACGCATCTATGACGACTACATTGCAAGTTTGCTCGAAACAATTATCCGCCCGACCGACGCACGTCATAACTCGATCATGTAAGCTACTTGCGTCGATATGAGCGGGCCCTCAGCCTGCATGTCGGCCAAGCTGGATGATGGCCGATCGCTCGTGGCCAGATCGTCGTTCTCGCAAGACATAATACGGGGAGCCAATCTCCCGACCTCGTGCGGATCCTTGGACTCCGCGGTCGACCGCTTCCATCGAACACTGATCCTGAGCAGGGGTTTACCATTGGTTGGCTGCGTCCTGTCGTTCTTTCGGACGGCCATCGCGGGGCCGATCGTCCCGATGTCGCGGCGCAGCCTTCTCGCAAAACCCCAACGCCCTGGCATGAGCTCCGCCCGGGCATCGAAACACCGCTTTCTGAGCACGCGCGCCTACTGGGACGTGCATGGTCACCGGACGGCTCCCGGAAGTCCAAGCGCGCATCACCCGGGCGCTGGGTCAGCTCACCATGATGGGCAAAGTTGATCATTATCGAATCTAACAAGACCGAGCCAGAGTCACCGATCGCCGGTCGGCTGGGCTACGCCAATCTTGCGACATACAAGTCGCACCGGCATCACAAAAGATCGCTTCCCAATCCAATGTGTAGTCTGCTCGGCGGTGGGCTGGCCCGCGTCGATCCGCTCTTTGAGCGATCACACTATGCGATCAGCAGCCGCCACGGCGCGGCTTCGCGCTTCCTGTTCGGGGCGGGCTGGGAGATCATCGACACCCTGAATTCGCGAGCAATCTGCGGCACTCGCGGCCCTCCTCGACGACATTGCAGGCGAGTATCGGCCCAAATTGCATCATGGATGCGTCTTACTTCTTACGTTCCCCAGAATGAAATACGGGCAAGCTTCTCCACCGATCGACCATACTGCGGCTACTCAAAACTCATTCGGCTTACGAGGACAGCCTAAAAATGCCTTCTGCTTGAGGTCCATAGGGTAAAGCAAAATCATTGCTACCTATGATCTTGTTTGGTGACCGCAGCACCTTCCCAGTTGGTGCGACTGCGAAGGAGGCGGACGCCCCCTTTGCTCGACAAATCGAAGGGTCACACGCATCGAATCTAGCTCGCCCAGGAACGATGAAATCGTTCGTGCGTTCCGATCGGATTCCCACTATCAGCTCTTCTATGAGGAGGCGCTCGGGTAGGCGGCCGCGCGGCTAGGCCATTTGCCCTAGGTGACGGCGCCTTAGATGCCGGCCGGCCATCGAGCAAGACCAGTCGAAGCCAAAAACTGGCGCTAGGAAAACGCTGACAAACTACTGACTGCCCGCTTGACGCGCGGCGCCGCAGCGAACGCGGGCAACTGGTCAGCACGACTGTAGTCGAAAAAGGGCGTTGCGAGGTCGAACGAGCGTGTCCGACCCCACCTTCATTTTCGGATCGGTCGCAAGGATCTGGCGCAGTTCCTACACCGACTCGGAATTGGCACAGCGGCCGAAATCCCTGGCCTGCCCGACCGCACCGTTGATCACCTCATAGGAGCCGCCCGGCCGCCAGTTCAGCTTGCGCGTAATGAGATCGACGGCGGCACTGGTCAGGGCGCCAGAGCGTGTTGCTCGAGGGATCGCCGAATCCGAGGCTGCCGAATCCGGATAAGGATCAAAGCCACGCACGGAAGCATCGAAGCGGCGGTCAGCTTGCCATTCTTGCGGTGGATTCGCCGACACGGACGGCCCGCGGGCCTACGGCTCACCGCCTGGTCGATGCCCGTCAGCGTGGCGACCTTGTCGGCCACCCGCGTGGCCACCTCCTTGTCCGCACTGCCGTCGGTCAAGAACTCGCCGCGCGCGTAAGCTTCGACGTCGGCGAGATCGGCCCGTTTCACAGGTCACTTGGCTTCGCTTGCGGTTGCGACTTAGCTCGGCAGCGTTGCGACGTATTCACAAAGGCTCGTGCCGCCGAGTTTGCGGTAGTCAAACACCTGTGCAATCATGATCAGGCCTTGACGCCGACGCCTCTTGCAGTTGCATTGGCGACCACCTTTAGCCGCCGAATACCACCATAGCTTCCACCGGCGACATACTTTGGCGACAACAGCCTGTCGTGCTTCTCGAGCTAGCGGCGGATCACCACGGCGAGTGTACTGACATCGCCGCGCACGGAAAAAAACTGCTTGGGCACATCCTCGCCGGGCGACGAAGCGTCTATAGCGAGTCCCGACCGGCTCGATAAAGACGAGGTCGGTAAAATCGGAGCCAGGTCTCAGCATTGGGCTTCACCTCCGGAGAGGTCGAGTCTGTGACTTCGTCGGCATTGATCGGCAGCCGCCGGCGCGTGGGCGCTGCCGTTGAGCTGATCGGAGGTGTATGCGATGTCGGCCTGCGGCTCGCCCTTGTCGTCGAACAGGCGGATGGAGCCTGCGGTCGTCGCGAAAGCGAGTGCCGCCCGGGCAGGTCGAGCGTTTGCCTGGTGGTGGAGTCCGGGCGGAAGGCGATGCTGATCGGCCGCTGAGGGCGTGCCGAGACCGTCCTTCTGGTCGGCCAGCGTCGTGGCCTCCGGCCGCGATGGAGGATTGTCGGCACAAGCGCTCCCCATCACGCCACAGGCAAACAGGGCCACGCGAGAGATGTGCGGCGCAACGCGGTCCAATCGAAGTGCCTCGAGTCCGTGCCGGCATTTTCATCCCTGCCACACTTGGCGCGCATGAGGTGTGTCTCCCAAAACGGTCCGACGCACTTAGCTGACGAGGAACACCAAACCTACCAAGTCCGGCTCACGGCTATCGAGCAGCGCCATTCAGGGGGCGGTGCTGCTTGCAGAAGACAATCACTTGCCGACGAGCAAATGGATGACTTACGAGCGTCTTGCGCGCACGCGCATAGAGCGCTTTCCAGTTCGGTGAACGCAATGCCTGCGCGACCGAGTTGCCCCAGCAGTTCGAGTGTAGGGTGTTTGAGCATTTCAGTCCCTCCAATGGTAATATCTGGGATCCCGGGTGTTCGTGTGGAAGATCGGCATTTTCTCCGGGGCTTTGCGCACCGGGATCTTGTCGAGCCTCTTCTCGAAGATCGATTTGACCGAGGGATAGTTGCCCGCCTGGATCTCCAGCGCGCGCCGCCCAGGCGCTCGGCGCCCGAGCGCTTCTCCAATCCGATGATGTCGAGGAGGAACGGCAGCCCTGCTCGGGATGCGGTCGATCCTCGATGATCTTCTCGACCAGCAGCGACAGCATCGGCCGGATTCGCGCAACTTCTTCCCGGATTTTCAACGGCGTCTATTCACTGCAGCTCCGGTGGCTCGACGGCATATGTTCAGGGATCGTCGTATGCCGCCGTTGCCGCTTCCGCGCATGTGGGTGGCGACGCGTTCGCCATCAAGGAAAACGTCGAAAGTGCGTGCGGTAGTGCAGCCTCCGCCTCGCGGCGGACGAAGCGGCCCGGCATCGAGTACTGGTCATACTCGATCGCAATGTGATAATGGAGCCCGACTCGGCCACGCTTCCACTCAGCATGGATCCACCGTCGACAGGCAGCGGCTTGAGATCCGGTGTCGATCTTTTCGAATGCTGCCTTCACATTCTGCTGTACTGGCGAAGCACCCGTGTGTCGTTCGCACTCGGGGACCGCAGCGTTCACCTCGGCCAAGCTATAGAAGATACGATTACGCAGGCGGCCTAGAACCCAGCTCGATATCGCCGACACTTCGCTTTATCCCGCGGATTCCCGGCCCGGCCGGGAGCACCGCAGTGCTAATAGCGCCTGTCGGTACAGCTGCGGTTGACCGGATCGACGCGCACAACGGCGCCTTCGCGATTGTCGGCGGTGTGGCCAATCTTCTGGTTTCTAACAACGCGAAGGTCGCAATGTCAATTGTCGGCGAACTGCTCGGTCCACGTCGCGCAGGCGAATGACCAGCTCGATCCGCCGAGCCCGGGCGCGAATAGATGCATGCGCCTCACCGGTCCGGCGGTCAACTACACGGGCACCCTGTCGCCGGCGTAATCGATAAAACATTCTCTCAATGCCGGGGTGGTTCTGCCGCATCATCAGAAGCAGACGGCCTTCCCAGCGCCGAAACAGGTCACACCAACGACTGAGGGATAGCCATCCGGGTTCGCGCTGATATGCTCTCCCACACAACCAGCAGCGTTATATGTTTGCGCTTCAGCTCGCGAGCCAGGCTTCACCCTAGGTAAGCGGTACAAGCACGCTTCCAGGTCGACGTCGCTGATCTCCACAGGGACTAGCCCCGGAGCATGCAAACCTTCATCATGTCCCGGCCCCGTAGTCGCCCCGGCCCGGCAGGCTCGCCGGTCCCGCGCGTCGATCGCCCTGCTTACAGACTCAGGCGCAATATTTCGCGCACGCGGCGCATCGTCCCCCTCCTCGGCCTCCCTTCCTGCGGTCGATATCCGACTGGAAAATGCTCCATGATCAGGCTCTACCAAGTCCACAGTGCGGGCGATCGCTTCGGAATCCTGCGTAAACAATTTGTCGGAATGCCGCGCGCCATCACATATACCACGCGCGACCAGATGGGAACGGTGCGCGCGATCGTCTCGGCATCGGCAGTTTGCCCCGGCGCAGGTACCACAAGGGGCGATCGGCGTCCCGCCGAGCCCGACTGGGCGGCAGTACACCGCGAGTTCATGCGAGAAGTTGTGACACTGTCGACCCGAGGCAGGAATATATCGCGGCCGAACCTGACGGTTGCCGGTAAGGTATTGCTAGGTCTACCTTGCCCGGAAGGTCGCTTCTCGGTCAGGATGCGCCGGATCCAGTGCTCGGTCGGCTGCGCGACCACGTCTTCCACAGTCTCACTGATGTCAGCGCTGCAATCGGCGATTTGATCAGTAGCTTAGAGCCTTTACTTAATTGAATCGGAGGGGATTCCGGTTTTTGGCGGATTGTGATTCAAGATGCTGACTGGATTGGAGGCCAGCATCGCATGACCCGACCTCTTTCCCTGGATCTTCGATAGCGTGTGGCGGCGTCGGTTTTGGCGGGCGAGAGCTGCCGGTCTGTGGCAGGACGGTTTGGTGTTGTGGTCTCGTCGGTTGTGAAGTGGTCACAGCGGCAGCGGGCGACCGGCTCGGTTGTGCCTGGCAAAATGGGCGGTCACCGCAAGCCTATGCTTGATCCGCACCGCGCCTTCATCGTCGAGCGGATCACTCAGACGCCGCATCTGACGTTCCATGGCCTGAAGGCGGAACTGGCAGCCCATGGGGTCAAGGTCTCACACAACGCGGTCTGGCTGTTCCTGCGCCGGGAAGGGCTGCGGTTCAAAAAAAACAGCGTTCGCCCTCGAACAGGTTCGCGCCGACGTCTCTCGTAAGCGCCGGCGTTGGCGATCCTGGCAGGCCGGACTTGATCCGGGCCGGCTCGTCTTCATCGATGAGACCTGGATCAAGACCAACATGATCCCTTTACGGGGCTGCGGACCCAAAGGGGCATGCCTGCGCGGCTCGCCCCGCACGGTCACTGGCGTACCCTCACATTCCTCGGCGCACTCCGCCATGACCAACTCACGGCACCTTGCGTCTTCGACGGCCCGATCAACGGCGAATGCTTCCGCGCTTACGTGAAGCATCTTCTCCTGCCAACCCTGCGCGAAGGCGATATCGTCATTCTCGACAATCTCGGAGGCCACAAGTCGAGAGCTGTCGGGCAGATGATCCAGGCTGCTGGCGCCAGGCTCTGGTACCTGCCGCCATACTCGCCCGACCTCAACCTGATCGAACAGGCCTTCTCCAAGATCAAACACTGGATGCGGCAAGCTCAGAAGCGCACCATCGAGGACACTTGGCGCCACATCGGTCACCTCGTCCACGACATCCAGCCTCGCGAATGCGCCAACTACTTCGCCAACGTCGGTTATGCTTCAGTCAAAATGTGAAACGCTTTAGGAGGAGCGGCCGGTCCGGCGGCTCGGCGTGACATGCCCGCAGCTGTTTGAGGAGATCGATCGGCCAGGCCTGGCGCGCTTCCCGAAGCCACGTGAAGACAAAGGGCTCGGTTTTCACGCGATGTGTGGTTGGGGTGGCGCGGAGTACGACACTTTGCTGACGCTTTGATCGCCATTTTGGTTCCGCCGTATTTATCTGGCGCTAGCTGCACGCCATGCGCCGGGGCCGGTCTTGTACCGGACCGAGAAAGGCAGGTTGCCCGGCTACGAGAGCAGCGGGAGGCGACTCATCTTAATGTCAAGCGGACTGATACCTCATCTCTTTCTGCTGGTTCAATCAGTATCCTCGCCTCACATCGACAACGTTGCGCAGCGGCTTCTTCTCGAGAAATCGCTGCAAGTTATCGCCGAACATCTCGAATAAGCGCAAGGTGTAGCCGGTCGGGTTACCGGCAATATGGGGAGTAAGGATGACGTTAGGCATCGCCCAGAGTGCGCTGTCGGCTGGAAGTGGTTCTCGTTCAAATACGTCGAGGAGGGCTCCGGCGATGGTGCCCGCCCGGAGTGCGTCAATGAGCTCGCTTTCGGCAACCACTGAGCCGCGAGCGATGTTGATCAAGAAAGCGGTGCGCCGCATCAGCCGAAGCTGCTTGCAGCCGATGAGCTTCCTTGTTTCCGGAATGTTGGGAACGGCAAGGACAACGAAATCGGAGAGCTCCAGGAGTTCGGCGAGGCGATCTGGCGGAAAGAGCCTGTCGACATCTACGATTGGCGCGCCCACATCGCGTTTCGATCCGAGGACCGTCATTCCGGCGCTTTTCCCGCGACGGACGATGGCACTACCAATCGAGCCGAGCCCAACCACGCCGAGCGTCCGCTCCGCGAGTGGTGAGACCTCTCGTGGATGCCATTCCTTGCGAGATTGTTCCCGCATGAGCCGCGGGAAGTCCCAATGCATCATAGTCATGCCTGCCATTACGAAATCGGCGATTAGTTCGCCATGCATACCCCGAGCATTGGTAACGATGAGGTCTCCGATACAGTCGCGGATCGGCAGGATCGAATCGATGCCCGCGTTGCTGCACTGAAACCAACGCAGTCGACGCGCCTTGTCGAAAACTTCGACGGGAAAACGAGGGGCGAGAAGAACATCGGCCATTGCCACATGGTGATTGAGGGTAGCCGCGTCCTTGGCGCTCAACACGCGCAAACCCGGGAAGCGCTTACCGATCAGCGCCACGTACTCATCGGGCGAGGGATGGTTGACGAGCACGGTGATGGTATCGTCAGCCGCCGATGTGGAGGATGTCATAAGCAGCTTATCCTAACCCTTGGTACTTGAGCGAATCGGCTGGTGATATGGCGGTTTAGCCCTTCGGCAGCCCAGGCGGGGCAACAGCGATGATGTTCGCCGCTTCGGCGCTGGAAGGATCACACTTTGCAGCACATTCATTTGGCTCGGGCAGGCCTCATTGGCAACTCCTAGAACAACAATCCGCGCTCGCGGTGGCTCCTCATGCCTAGCAAACAGCATACCAGGATCGTACGGCGGCCTGATTCACAAAAGAAGCACGCGCCCCCGCCGCGGCCCTATGAAACGATGGCCGGTGGTCGGCTTTGCAACATCAGAGGTCTTCAAGAGGACATAGCAGCACGAACTCTACATGTCAGCGTTGGATCGGAACGCTTTGCGCCAACTAGGAAGGAGAGCCATAGAAGCTTGCGCGCCGTAACGTGCGTCTCCGCCTCGCGCATCAATTTACGATCGTGCACGATGCCGACGAGATCAGCCGTACCGCCGCTTCGGGGTGGATCCCAGGCCGGCCGTCATTCGCCCAGCAGCAATCCGTAACCTCTTCAATAGCCAAAACAGGTCGAGCACACGATTCAGCTCCAGTCCAAACTGTCCAAGTTCAACGCCTTTATGGATAAAGCCGAGCCCAACGTGCTCGCCGGGCGTCTGCACTCGACCATTCCGATCGAGCGCCTCAACAGCGAGACCAAGGAGGCGAACCGAAGTCGTCGGCATCTTCCCCCAATGAAGATGCCATCGCTCGTATCCTCGGTGCAATCCTGCTCAAGCAGAACGATGGAATGGGTCGTCCAGCGC